>JAUNGB010000018.1 GCA_030524715.1 Eubacteriales bacterium
TTTAAAATTAAAATTGCATTAAGTAAAATATTTATATATAGAAGCTTGCGAAAGAAGGTTTTGGAGGAATGCGGTGAACAGTTTAAGAAACCAGTGGATGAAAATGTCTCTTTATAAAAAAATAGCTCTTTTTGTTGCGGGAGTGATCGCTGTGATGGTGCTCTCTGTTGTCTTTACCATGCAGGTAATGAATTATTCTCTTGGCAAATTTGATTCTATACTGACGGATAATTCCAGATGTTATAATCTTTATCGTGCAATGGAAACAGAGATCAGCGCTTTTGAAACGCATATGCTGGCGCCTGCCGAAGGAACAAAGCAGAAGGTAATGGAAGCCTGCGTTGATACGGAATTCTGTCTGGAGCAGCTTCCCATGGAGTATAAAAAGATCAAAGAAGAGCGGTATGGGAGAACCTGGAATCTGATAAACGGATATGCGGGATATCGGGAACACAGAGATGCCGTCCTGGAAATGGATCCGGAGAAAGAAGCTTATGTGACAGAGCTGTATAAGGTGTATGAAATGCAGGAGATGCTCCTGAAATACGCTCTCCGTCTGGAACAGGAGACGCTGAAAGCCGGCAACGACGAATATATGGAACGGGCAGACATGTTTCGTTATATCCATTGGCTTATCGCCGCATCAGCGGTTGTGATGGGAGTGGTCTTGTTTATGCTTGCAAGACTTTTTGCCAGAACATTGATCTATCCGCTGATCGAGATGGCAAAAAATTCACGGAAGCTGGCGGAGAATGACTTTGCCGTGGAGGAACTTTACGTAGAGAATCAGGATGAACTGGGAGAACTTGTACATGCTTTTAACTATATGGTGCGGGCGACCAGGAACTCGATCAGTCTTTTGGAGGAAAAAAACAGGGTGGAGGAGCTTTTACATAAGAAGGAAGTTGAAAAAATAGACATGATGCGCCGGATGGACGCCGCCCAGCTGGAGCTTTTGAAAAGTCAGGTAAATCCGCATTTTCTGTTTAATACGCTGAGTATGATCTCAGGTATGGCAAAGCTGGAGGAAGCGAGAGTGACGGAAAAAATGATTGAGAATCTCAGCAATCTTTTCCGGTATAATCTGCGGACAAAAGCCCAAATCGTTCCTATTTGTAAGGAGCTTCAGGTGATCGAGAGCTATATGTATATCCAGCAGATGCGCTTTGAACCGAGGATCCAGTACAGGCTGATTCAGGAAGCTGATCCGGAGGCAGTGATGATTCCGGCGTTTACTCTGCAGCCTCTGGTAGAAAACGCGGTAATACACGGACTTTCCAGGAAGGAAGAGGGCGGAAGGCTGACCATACACATCTGGGAGAAACAGGGAACGGCGTGGATCACAGTGGCCGATACCGGAAGAGGCATGAGCAGAGAACAACTGGAAGAAGTAAGAAAACGGCTGGAAGCCGGGGAGATGGCAGCCAGAGGTATCGGGCTTGGAAATATTTATGAAAGAATGAAAAAGCTTTATCCGGATGGCTCATGCAGGATTTACAGCAGAGAGAACGCAGGTACAGTTGTGAAGCTGGAGATCCCGCAGCTTTCGGCAGACAAAGGGAAGGAAATGGTTGAGAAAGGATATGTATAAGTTACTTGTGGCGGATGATGAGACAATCGAACGGATCGTTGTGTGCAAAACCCTGGAACAGAATTTTGGCGAAGAGTGCGTGGTTTTCCAGGCAAAAAACGGAAGGGAAGCGCTGGAAATCTATGAGAAGGAGAAATGCCAGATCGCGATTCTGGATATTGAGATGCCGGGAATCACAGGCTTGGAAGCGGCGCGGCGGATCCGAAGCCAGGACGAAGATTGCGTGATTATTTTTCTCACGGCCTATGATGAGTTTTCCTATGCAAAGCAGGCGATTTCTATCCGGGTTCTGGATTATCTTTTGAAGCCGTGCAGCGGAAAAGAATTACTTTTTACTGTGGAAGCCGCTATGCAGCAGGTTCAAGGCAAGGCTCGGCTGGTTCAGAGCGCGGCGGGAGAGGAAGACAGTGAAGAAGAGCCGGATAATGAAAAGCTGGCTATGGTGAAGAAAGCCGCGGAAGAATACATTCGGAAAAATTATGGGAAGGATATCTCCATGCAGAGCCTTGCCGCGCGGATGAACTACTCGGAGGCGTATTTCTGTAAGCTGTTTAAGCAGTGCTTTCATATGAATTTCATGGCGTATCTGGTGGATTACCGGATGGCGGCAGCACGGGAAATGTTGGAAAATACGGCGAAAACCATCAAGGAGATCGGCAGGGAGGTGGGATATCAGGATCCTAATTATTTTACGAAGGTTTTTAAGCGTACAGTGGGGATGAAACCGTCTGAGTACAGGCTGAAGGCAGTACAGAAGAATTCGTGAAAGCAGGGGTGCCCGGCGGAAGCCGGAACAGGTTGGGGGTGTTGGTTTGAAGAAAAAAGTAGCGTCGGCTGTCGTTTTTCTGGTACTGGTTGTTCTGATCGCAGGCTGTCTGGGAAAAAGAAAAGCGGCGGAGATCATACCGGAATATGTGTTTACCTATGCGGAAAACCAGGCGGAGGATTATCCGACGACCATGGGAGCGAAAAAATTCTCGGAGCTTGTGTATGAGAGGACAAACGGAAAGATAATAATTCAGATTAAGTCGGGCGGAGAATTGGGCGAGGAAGGACAGGTGATCAGGCAGATGCAGTTTGGAGGAATTGACTTTGCCAGAATTTCCCTTACTACCATGTCGGATGTCATCCCCCGCATGAATGTGCTGCAGATGCCGTATCTGTATGAGGACTCGGAGCATATGTGGAGGGTTCTGGACGGTGAGATCGGAGAAGAATTTCTCGGGCTATTTACGGCGGTGGATCTGGTGGCGTTGTCCTGGTATGACGCCGGGGCCAGAAGCTTTTACAGTAAATCCAAAAGGATCCGTAAGCTGGAGGACCTTCAGGGGATGGTCGTCCGTGTACAGGAGTCCGCCCTTATGAAGGATATGGTAAGGGCTCTTGGGGGGATTCCCTATACCAATGCATTTTCTGCAGTTTACTCGGCATTTGAGACAGGGAAGATCGACGCGGCGGAAAATAACTGGCCCTCGTATGAGTCAACCGGACACTGGAAGGTTGCCGGATATTTTACGGTGGACGAGCATACCCGTGTGCCTGAGGTACAGCTATGTTCAGCCAGAACCTGGAAGCAGCTTTCCACGGAATATCAGGACATTATCCGGGAATGCGCCCGGGAATCGGCGCTGTACGAGCGGGAACTCTGGAATGAGAGAGAAGAAGAGGCCAGACGGAAGGTGCTGGAGCAGGGCTGCGAGGAAATTTTGCCGGATGCGGAAGAAATCCGGAAATTTCAGGAGGCAGTGGAGCCGATCTATGAGAAATATTGCTCCGACTATATGGACGACATAAATAAGATAAAAAACAGTTCTTATAAATAAGATAAAAAACAGCTCCTGCGGGAATGAATTTTCAAACACGCTCGAACGTAATAAAAGTATAGGAAGGTGAGAGAATGCAGCTTGCGGCAATCAATATGGTACAGGAAAATGCGGAAAAGACGCGCGGCATTTTGATGCGGATGACAGATCTGCTGGAGTGCTGGGAGCTTGGACTGGGACAGCATTCCAGGCGGACAGCGGCTTATGTGGAACTGCTTGTGGAGAAAATGAGGGAAATGGGCGTTTATGGGGATGTATTGACTCCGGAGTGTGCAGAGCGTCTGAAAAGAGGCGCCTGTATGCATGAAATAGGCAGGCTGGCGTCCGTACCCGCTATGGCAGGAATTGATACGGTCTCCGGGAATAACTGTGCACAGGCGGGAGAACGGCTTATGGGCAGAAATCTGGAATACCTGAGCGATGACAGGCTTGCACGGATCATTCAGGAAATGATCTCTTGCCAGCAGGAGAAGTGGGACGGCACCGGCTTCCCCCGAGGCTTAAAGGGCGAAGAAATTCCGTTGTCAGCAAGGATCCTGGCGGTAGCGGACATGTATGACTGTCTTTTGGAACAAAATCCCGGTGAAAAAGAGGCGGCATCCGGGAAGGCGGCTGACGCCATGAAAAAAGAGTGCGGCCAGCGCTTTGACCCGGAAATTCTTAACGCCTTCCTGGCGTGTGTTTAAAAGCGCCGGGGCAGTTCTCTTCCAGGAGGCGAACTGCCTCGGCGGAAGCATCCAGCCGGAAAGGAAGCAGATATGCTCTGCCATTGTCTGTATAAACATAAGCGCAGTTTTTTCTGGAATAGACCCGGCAGATGCGTTCCCAGGAATAGTGCATCCTCTCTTTCGCGCTGGAGGCGCTGAAGCCGTTTGGAGAGAAGGACAGCGTATAGACGGTGGGGGTTGATGAGAGCTTCATACGCTTTGCCTGCTCACGCACAGAAGAGAGAAAATTGAGGAAATAAACGGCGGGCAGTCCCAGGCCGATGATGAGAAGGATCGTGCCGAGAAGCTCCGCCTGCTGGGCATGTCTGCGGAAAATAAAGCAGACTGACGCAAAGCCGCACATGATGATTGCAAAAGCCAGAGGCGCCAGTATGCGTCTTTGGCGGATAAAGGTGTCAAAAAGAGCAAAGGAACGAAATTCCTGTTCTTTCATGGTTACGGGGATGCGGATCGTTTCAGCTTTTGATTTTTTCATTGTTATCGTCTCTTTCTGTTTGGTATATCTGATATATGCTTCACGAGGATGTACAGGGATTCGGTTTGGAATTATGTCAGCATAGCTGACCCGGATCCCGCATCAGGACTCGCGAGCGAGTCTTGAACGTAGGGATCATTCCTGTGTTTTCAGACATTTCATCATAAGAAATATCATACACGGAAACGAAAAAAAAGCAATCTTTTTATAACGGATTTTTTGTCTGCGGACGTATTTTCGTGAATTTGCACAGAAATCGTACTCTAAATTTATACTAGTATACTAGTGGACAAATATACAGGAGATGTGCTATACTGACAGTATCAAGAACAGAGAACAAAACAGTCAGAGCGTATTTGGAAATTGCTTTCTGCAAGATGTATTCCACAAATTGGAGGATGCAGATTACGGGAATGAATTTTCAAACACATTCTGGTGTTTAAAGTTCGGAATCAGGAGGAAATAAGATGAGAAAGACCATGAAAAAAATGATGGCAGCAATGTTGACGGCAGCGATGACGCTCCCTATGGCCGCAGTACCTGCAATGGCAGACGATGAGGTAACTCTTGTTTACGCAGAGGTAAATCCGGAGGATTCCCTGATGGGCAGAACCGCCGCCGCCTTTAAGGAAAAAGTAGAAGAACTGACAGACGGCTCCGTAAAGATTGACATCCAGTACAGCGGCGTACTTGGCGACGAGGCGACGGTACTTGATACCATGATCGGCGGAGGCGGTACCATCGATCTTGCACGTGTGGCAACCTTCAGCCTCACCAACTATGGAGCGAAGCGTACGTCTCTGTTAAGTGTTCCCTACACCTTCTCCGGACGTGAGCATTTCTGGAAATTTGCGGACAGCGAGCTTGGCGCAGAGCTTTTGAAGGAGCCGGAAGAGACCGGGCTTGGAGTGCAGGGCCTGTTTTATGTGGAAGAGGGCTTCCGTCATTTCTTCCTGACAGAAGAGGTGAGCGGCCTGGAAGATCTGGCAGGCAAAAAGCTCCGTGTATCAAATGACCCGATCATGACCGGTATGGTAGACGGCTTGAAGGCTTCCGCCACGGTGGTTGCCTTTGGAGAACTGTATTCCGCATTGTCCTCAGGCGTGGTTGACGGTGCTGAACAGCCGATCGTAAATTATCAGTCCAACGCATTTAATGAAGTCGCTCCATACATGATCAAGGACGGACATACACTGGGATGCGCCGAGGTTCTGATCACTGACGCGGCAATGGCGAAGCTTTCTGAAGAACAGGCGGCAGCAGTAGCAGAAGCAGGAAAGTATGCGAGCGAATTTAACGCGGATCTTTCCGAAGAGATTGAGAATGAATGTATTGCGGAACTGGAAGAAGCCGGTGTGAAATTTACAGAGGTAGAGGACCTGACTGAGTGGCAGGAGGCATGCGCAGACATTATCAACAGCAGCATTGAAGGAATGGAAGAGGACTATCAGGCAATTCTTGATATGCAGTAAAGAACATAAGAGGAATGAGTATGAATGGAGTTTTTGAAAAGCTGGATCGTTTGAAACCGGTTTATGACGCGGTTTATAAGGCTACCATGTTTTTGTGTAAGCTGTTGTTGATCGCGGACGTGGGGATCACCAGTATGGCAGTGCTTGGACGTTATGTTTCGTTTGTGCCGGATCCGGCGTGGAGTGAGGAAATCGTATTGACGCTGATGGTATACATGGCGGTTCTGAGCGCGTCTATGGCGCTGCGCAGGAACGCGCATATCCGTATGACAGCCCTTGATACCTTTCTGCCGAAGAAGGTGATACAGGTTCTGGATATTCTGGCAGACCTTGCGGTTCTGGCGTTCGGCGTTATTATGATCGTGGAGGGATGGAAATACGCCAGCGGGATCGGCTCCAAGGGATTTTACACAAGTATCCCCACTTTGTCCAAGTTCTGGATGTATTTCCCGGTACCTCTGGCGGGAGTGACTATGGTGGTATTTGAGATTGAGACATTTTATAATCATGTAAAGGTACTTGCAGGAAAGGGGGAAGACAACAGATGACTCCGGAGAATATGGCGATAGCTATTTTACTTGGAAGCTTTTTTGTTATGATTTTTCTTCGGTTCCCCATTGCATATGCGGTAGGAATTTCATCAGTCCTTTGCCTTTTGTATCTGGGGCTGCCCCTTAGCAGCGTGTGCCAGCAAATGGTAAAGGGCGTGAGCTCTTTCAGCCTGATGGCGGTGCCGTTCTTTATCACCATGGGCTGTCTGATGGGCTCCGGAGGGATCAGCGAGAAGCTGATCGCGCTGGCGAATGCACTGGTAGGATGGATGCGGGGCGGCATGGCTATGGTAAACATTGTGGCTTCGTACTTCTTTGGCGGAATTTCCGGTTCAGCGGCAGCGGACACGGCGTCTCTCGGCTCGATCCTGATTCCTATGATGGTGGAACAGGGATATGACGATGATTTTTCCACTGCTGTCACGATTACGTCCTCCTGTGAGGGACTTCTGGTTCCTCCCAGCCACAATATGGTCATCTATGCCACAACCGCAGGCGGGATTTCCGTGGGAAGTCTGTTTCTTGCCGGATATGTGCCGGGCGCTTTACTGGCGGTATCCCTGATGATCGGCTCCTACATCATCTCCGTAAAACGAAATTATCCAAAGGGAGAGAAGTTCAGCCTGAAGAATTTTATCAAGCAGGTTTCCGTATCCTTCTGGGCGCTGGCGGCTGTTCTGATCGTGGTATTCGGCGTGGTAGGAGGGGTGTTTACCGCTACGGAATCTGCGGCTATTGCCGTAATCTACAGCCTGATCGTCAGTGTGTTTATTTACAAAGGACTGGACTGGAAAGGGGTTTGGCGTGTTCTGGGAGAGTGTGTGGACACGTTGGCGATCGTGCTGATCCTGATTGCAACCTCCAATGTGTTCGGCTACTGTCTGACCTACCTTCATGTGCCCAGCCTTGCCGCCAATGCAATTACAAACATCACAGATAATCCGATTATTCTGGCTTTGCTTCTGAACCTGATCCTTCTGGTTCTGGGATGCATCATGGATATGGCGCCCATCATTCTGATCGCTACGCCGATCCTTCTTCCTCTGGCCACGTCAATCGGTATCGATCCGATCCAGTTCGGGATCATGATCGTCCTGAACTGCGGCATCGGCCTTTTGACACCGCCTGTGGGCGCGGTATTATTTATCGGTTCCGCCGTATCCAAGGTATCAATGGAAAGGATTGTGAAAGCGACCCTGCCGTTTTATCTGTGTATGCTCGTTACTCTGCTGCTGATTACGTTTATTCCGCAGATTTCTCTGTGGCTTCCGGGACTGTTCAGCTAATGGATGTTGCTTTTTGCCGGGAAATCCTGTAAAATAGATTCATGTGAATCAGGAGGCGGAAACATGTATCTTACAGAAAGACTTCCCAGAGAAACAGGAAGGGAATATGCACTTCGCGTAATTAAGGAGAATATCATTAACCTGGAGCTTGCGCCGGGCAGTATGGTCAGCGAAAAGGACCTGGCGGCGGAGATGGGTCTTTCCAGGACGCCTGTGCGGGAAGCCCTCATTGAACTTGCAAAGGGAAAGATTGTGGAGATTTATCCTCAGAAGGGCAGCGCTGTGGCTAAGATCGATTATAACCTGGTGGAAGAGGCCCGGTTTATGAGGGGAATTCTGGAAGACGCGGTCGTTCAGCTTGTCTGTACAACAGCAGCGCCGGAACAGATCCATAAGCTGGAAGAGAATGTAAAGCTGCAGGAATTTTACCTTGTAAATGAGGATGACCGCATGCTTCTGGAGTTGGATAACCAGTTCCATGAGATGCTGTTTGAGATCGCCAGGAAGAGGCAGGTCTACGAACTCATGCAGAATATTACGATTCACTTTGACCGGGTGCGGAGTATGTCCTTACAGGTGGTGAAGGATACGAAGGTTGTCCAGGATCATCAGGTCATTCTGGAGGCTATCCGGCAGCAGAGTCCGGAAGAGGCCAGCAAGGCCATGGAAAGGCATCTTTCCAGGTATATTGTGGACGAAGCCGCCCTTCGGGAAAAATATGAAGAAAGCTATTTTAAATAAAAGATGAACGAACACAAAAAAGGAAGTTGGAGACAACTTCCTTTTTTGTGTTTGAAAAAAGTATGCATATTTTATGTTGTAAGAGCATATGTTGAACGTAGATATGTAATGAAATTTTACATAAATATGGCTCTGATTTAATGTAAGGAATTTATAATCAGATATCAGGAAAAAGCAGGAAATCAAAAGAAAGAGAAAAGAAAGTAGGAAATGGAATTTGAAACAGAGAAATGAACTACAGACAGAACTGGCTGGCAGCGAGTTTGGCATTAAGGGTGAGTGTGTCATCAGCCTGATGCTGAC
Organism: Eubacteriales bacterium; assembly: GCA_030524715.1. Taxonomy (GTDB): domain Bacteria; phylum Bacillota; class Clostridia; order Lachnospirales; family Lachnospiraceae; genus Blautia_A. The sequence goes on from JAUNGB010000018.1 coordinate 8,971, forward strand.
GAAGCTTGATATTATTAATACTGTGCTTTTTATGAAACTGCACCGGAATGTGATCCAGATGAAGACCGGAAGGCTGAAATCCTATGAGAGCGTATGTAAGAAGCTGGAAAAAAAGGGACTGGAACTCAGTTTCCCTGTGGCATTGGAAAAAATCAATGACCTGATCGGAGTACGGGCAATCTGCGCTTATGTGGACGATATTTATCAAGTGGCCGAGATGATAGAAAAGCAAAAAGATATCAGAATTATAAAAGTAAAGGATTATATCAGGAATCCCAAGAAATCCGGCTATCAGAGCCTCCATCTGATATTGGAGGCAGCTATTGCATTCCAGGACGGGATTCAGTGGATAAAGATCGAACTGCAGCTTCGCACCGCAGCAATGGATTACTGGGCGAATCTGGATCATCAGCTTCGCTATAAGAGAGGGGCTAAAGAGGCGGAGAGCATTGACGGTGAATTGAGGCAATGTGCGGAAGTGATCGCGGATCTGGATCAGAAAATGCTTAAAATAAGAAAGAAAATTGATAAGATATAAAAATAATGGCAGAGTATATACGAAAGCTCCTGCCGCAGGAAGCGCTTATACGGGATTTCCCGCAGGCGTCGTCTGCGGCAGGAGCTTTTTTGTATATATTAGGAAAGTGCTCCGTTTTGCTCTGAAGTGTACAACACTGAACTTTCCTAATATACAAAAGCGCTTAGCACAGGATGTGGTTTTATCAAATGCGAAAAGCAGGTTTCTTTTTTAACTTTAATATTTTTTTAACGCAGATTTCTTTATCCTTTCCCCCTTTTAATTTGCCCCGTACTATGATTACAGCATAGAAAGCGCAGGGATAAGCGGAATTACCCCTGAAAGCAGGGAGAAAGGAAAACGATCGTTACTGTTTGTACCGTAGGTGTGAACAGTGCCAAACGATCTGTATTTAAGGATTGGATTATGGCGGAGAATATGAATATTATAAGAAGCGTTAAAAAAATTGAAACAAAGCTGGATTTAAAAGCCGGGAAATTTGTCTGGCATCACCCGTTTCTTGGGTTTCTTTTTATTTTTATAGGAATGCCTGTGTTTATTCTGGCATGTGTCAGCGTCAGTACCGTTGTCATTGCTTTTCCGATAGCATGGCTGTTTGGGTGGCTGTAGATTTTGGGGCGGCCTGAAGGTATTATATGTGTCAAAATCCCCTTTTGATGCCCTCAGCATTAATATTGTTTTAATGCAAAAGCGCTCACCTTAACGCCATATTTTTATTTCGTATGTTAGTATCTCTGCAGCTATTCGGAAGGAGGGATTATTATGATGGATTTAGCTATGGTGGGAACACTGCTTATCTGCTTCGGGCTGATGAAATTGTTTACCGACTGGTGTGACGCACAGATCCTGCCCCGGGAAGATAAGAAGAAATGACGTTACTGCGGCCAGGTTACCGGGAGCGGGCAGTGGAGCCAGCAGTAATCTGGAGAATGGCAAATTGATGATAACGGAGGTATCAAAATGATCATTTTAGGGATTATAATTGTCGCTCTGGCAGCTTATCTGACTTATGCGCTGGTACATCCTGAGCACTTTTGAGTTTTGTATAAGTTAACTCGTTGTGCTGCTTGTATCATTAGGTTAAAGTTGCGGCTTATATCAGATGTGCAGGGATTTAGTTTGAATTATGTCAGCATAGCTGAATCGAATCCTGCACCAGAATTCGCCAGAGAGTCTTGAATAATGGCGATGCCGCCGTTAGGCGGCACGTATGTTTAGGAGGAAAGTTATGTTACAGATAATTTTGATTTTGGCTGTTTTCGTGCTGTGCGTGATCCCCATGGGACGATACATGTATCACATCGCGTCCGGCAGGAAAACTTTTGCGGACCCTCTGTTCGACAGGGTGGATAATGGAATTTACAGAATCTGCCGTATTGACAGAACGGGGATGGATTGGAAACAATACACGCTGAATCTTTTAATGACCAATGGGGTGATGGTATTTGCGGGATATGCGGTGCTGAGGCTGCAGGAAATCCTGTTCCTGAATCCTAACGGTATTGAAGGTATGGAATCCACGCTTTCTTTTAATACGATCATCAGCTTTATGACAAACACAAACCTGCAGCATTATTCCGGCGAGTCGGGTCTTTCTTATTTAAGCCAGATGGCCGTCATTATTTTTATGATGTTTACATCCGCTGCGTCCGGTTATGCGGCATGTATGGCGCTTTGCCGGGGATTTGCAGGCAGGAAAAAGGATCTGGGCAATTTTTATGAGGATATGATTCGTATCACTACGCGTATTTTTCTTCCATGGTGCTTGGTTTTTGGCCTGGTTTTGATCTGGCAGGGTTCTCCATGTACATTTGGAGGAAACTTTACGGTAGAAACGATTCAGGATAAGTTTCAGAGCTTTGCCGTAGGGCCTATCGCAGCCCTTGAAATCATCAAGCATCTTGGAACAAACGGCGGCGGTTTTCTTGGGGCAAACTCTGCCACACCATTTGAAAACCCGACCATCGTCACAAACCTGATTGAACTGATTTCTATGATGATTCTGCCGGGCGCATGCGTGCTGACCTTTGGCAAGATGACAATGGAGAGAAGGAAAGAAATCAAACAGGCGGCGGCAGCTTCCAATATGCCCGTACCTGTAAAAGAAAAGGAACCCTTATTCGGAAAACAGGGAAGAACTGTTTTTGCCGCAATGGCCGTTATTTTCCTGATTGGACTCACTGTGTGCTATTTCTCTGAAAAAGCGGGAAATCCACGGCTGGAAGAGGTGGGGCTTAACCAGGATATGGGAAGTATGGAAGGAAAAGAGGTCCGCTTCGGTATTGATCAGTCGGCGTTGTTTACTACGGTGACCACTTCCTTTACAACGGGTACAGTAAACAATATGCACGATACGCTGACGCCTCTGGGCGGCATGATCCCGCTGTTACATATGATGCTGAATAACGTATTCGGCGGAATCGGAGTTGGCCTTATGAATATGCTGATGTACGCGATCCTGACTGTATTTATCTGCGGTCTGATGGTAGGGCGTACGCCTGAATATCTGGGAAAGAAGATCGAAGGAAAGGAGATGAAGCTGGTGGCCATTGTTATTTTGATCCATCCGCTTCTGATCCTGGGCTTTTCCGCGCTGGCTGTTTCCACACAGGCAGGCCTTTCAGGCATCACGAATCCCACCTTTCACGGATTATCTCAGGTATTATATGAGTATTCATCGGCTGCCGCAAATAACGGTTCCGGATTTGAAGGACTGGCAGATAACAGTTATTTCTGGAATATCACAGCAGGGCTGGCGATGTTCTTCGGACGCTATATAGCGATTGTGGCGCAGCTTGCCATCGCGGGCTCCCTTCTTGCGAAAAAGCGGGTTACAGAGTCTGTTGGCACTATGCGTACAGATAACGTAATGTTTACGGTGCTTCTTGTATTTATCGTATATATTTTTGCGGCTCTGACCTTCTTCCCGGCGCTGGCCCTTGGACCGATCGCAGAGCATTTGACTTTATGGTTTTAAGAGGAAAGCGTGAATTACCCATTATCTGAAGGCAATGGGTATCTAAGGGGCTTAGTTCTTATTTAAAAAGGAAATCATCCGCTTTCATTTACAGAAATTTAATACGGAGATTTAAACTTTAGAAAGGGTGTAAGGAAATGTCTAAGAAACAGCAAAAAACCAGGTTCATAACAAGGGACATTCTGAAAAGCTCTGTCATCGGCGCTTTTCAGAAGCTGGATCCCAGATATATGATAAAAAATCCGGTTATGTTCGTAGTTGAAATCGGTTTTATTCTGACGTTGGTCATGACGGTTGTTCCCACTGTTTTCGGGGACAGCGCCAGGACAGTCGCGGATAATAACCTGAGATTGTACGACGGAATCGTATGTGTGATTTTGTTTATTACGGTATTGTTTGCGAATTTTGCGGAATCGGTGGCGGAAGGCCGGGGAAAGGCCCAGGCTGAGTCCCTGAAAAAGACCAAGCAGGATACAAAGTCCCGCCTTCTGAATGCCGACGGAACGGAAACCATCGTAAGCGCTTCTCAATTAAAAAAGGACGACGTTGTACTTGTAAAAGCAGGCGAGGTGATTCCCAATGACGGCGAAGTCATCGAGGGAATCGCTTCTGTGGACGAATCCGCGATTACCGGAGAGTCCGCTCCTGTAACAAGAGAGGCCGGCACGGATTTCTCTTCCGTGACCGGAGGGACGACGGTAGTCAGCGACTGGCTGAAGATCAGGATTACGTCAAAACCGGGTGAATCCTTCCTGGATAAGATGATCTCACTGGTAGAAGGCGCTTCCAGGCAGAAAACGCCCAATGAGATCGCTCTGAACACGCTGCTGGTTGTCCTGACGATCATCTTTTTGATCGTAGTCGTATGTATGTATCCTTTTGCGCGATATCTTGAAGTTGAGATTCCGGTTTCCACTATGATCGCTCTTCTGGTATGCCTGATTCCCACCACCATCGGCGGCCTGCTTTCGGCCATCGGTATTGCCGGAATGGATCGTGTAACAAGATTTAATGTGATCGCTATGTCCGGTAAAGCTGTAGAAGCCTGCGGAGATGTGGATACTATGATTCTTGACAAGACAGGTACGATTACTTTCGGCAACCGTCTCGCGGCAGAATTTTACCCGGTAAAGGGAAAGAAGAAAGAGGATCTGATCGATTATTCCGTCATGTGTTCTCTGTGCGATCCCACGCCCGAAGGAAAATCTACGGTGGAACTGGGCCGGAGTATGGGAACCAGAATTGACGACAGCGTAAGGGATCAGATGGAATTTATTGAATTTACCGCACAGTCCAAAATGTCGGGCGTAAATCTGCCGGACGGCTCCAAAGTCAGAAAAGGAGCGTCCGAGGCCATTAAGGCTATGGTAAAGGCGGGAGGCGGAAGCATTCCGGCGGATCTGGACGGCATTGTGGCAGAAATCTCCGGCCTTGGAGGAACACCGCTGGTGGTTACGGCCGACAACGTTATTTATGGCGTCATTTATCTGAAGGATACGGTAAAACCGGGTCTGGTGGAACGTTTTCAACGACTTCGGGATATTGGAATTAAAACCATCATGTGTACGGGCGACAACCCGCTGACAGCCGCAACCATTGCCAGAGAAGCCGGGGTGGACGGATTTATTGCGGAATGTAAGCCGGAGGATAAGATCGAGGCGATCAGGAAGGAGCAGGCGGAAGGCAAGCTGGTAGCCATGACCGGCGACGGCACCAATGACGCTCCGGCCCTTGCCCAGGCGGATGTAGGGCTTGCCATGAATTCCGGTACTTCAGCGGCAAAAGAGGCTGCAAACATGGTTGACCTGGATTCTGACCCCACGAAAATTCTCGAGGTAGTAGAAATCGGCAAACAGCTTCTGATCACCCGGGGTTCGCTGACAACCTTCAGTATCGCAAACGATATTGCGAAATATTTTGCGATTATTCCGGCAATGTTTACGATCGTGCTGCCGCAGATGCAGATACTGAATATTATGAAGCTTACAACGCCTACTTCGGCCATTTTGTCGGCACTTATTTTTAATGCGATCATTATTCCCTGCCTGATTCCCATTGCCATGCGGGGAGTTAAGTACAAGCCCATGAGCGCGGAGAAGATGCTTCTTAAGAACATGGGGGTCTATGGCCTGGGCGGTATTATTGTACCTTTCGTCGGAATTAAGATCATTGACTGTATTGTGGCGCCTTTGCTGGCACTGCTGGGGATGTAAGGAGGAATTTCCATGAAATCATTTCTTAAATATTTAAAAAGCGGAGTGATTCTGACCGTGCTGATGCTTGTGATCTGCGGCTTCGCCTATCCGGCGGCGCTGACCGGGCTTGGGCAGCTTATTTTCCCAAATCAGGCCAACGGAAGCCTGATTACCGCAGAAGGTAAAAAAACATCAGATCCTGATGAGGCGGTTGGCTCCGCAATCGTAGGGCAGGATTTTTCGGGAGACGAAAGGTATTTTCAGGGGCGTGTCTCCAGCATCAATTATAACACCTATGACAATGAGGAAGAAGCGTTGGCTAACGTTTCTTCCGGAAACACGAACTATGGAGCGACCAATGAAGAGTTAAAGGCCCGTGTAAAAGAGGATGTGGAGGAATTTATAAAAACCCATCCGGATGTTGAGAAAGGAGAGATTCCCGCGGATCTTCTGACAGCGTCGGGCTCCGGTATGGATCCGGATATCACACCGGAATCAGCAGAGATCCAGATTCCGGCAATCGCAAAGGCTTCCGGTTTAAGCGAAGAAGAGCTTCATACGATCGTTGAGAACAATACACAGGGAAAGCTTTTCGGTATATTCGGACATGAAAGAGTGAACGTTCTGAAATGTAATCTGGAGATCGCGGCAGCAATCGGTGAAATATAGAATAAAGCAGCATCAGGCAAAAGGAAACTCCGTCGGACGTCGCGTCAGAGGTGAGATGCATCCTTTATCAGAGTGTGTTTTGTGCATAAGGAGGAACCAATGGGGGAAGAAAGACCGAGTCCGGAGCAGCTTCTGGCACGGATTCATGCGGAGAATGAGCGGATCCAGAAGAAGGAACGTGGAAAATTAAAAATTTTTCTGGGATTTGCGGCGGGAACAGGCAAAACCTATGCTATGCTGCAGGCGGCTCAGGATCTTTTGCGGCACAAGGTGGATGTGGCCGCGGGCTATGTGGAACCCCATGCCAGGCCCGACACCAGCGCAATGATGAAAGGCCTGGAAACGATTCCGTTTCTGATGGTGGAATATAAAGGGATCAGGATACGTGAGTTTGATCTTGACGCTGCCCTTAAAAGGCGTCCCCGTGTCCTTCTGGTGGATGAACTGGCGCACACCAACGCGCCCGGATGCCGTCATCAAAAGCGTTACCAGGATATCGAAGAACTGTTGGAGCACGGAATTAATGTTTATACAACAGTTAATATTCAGCATTTGGAGAGCCTGAACGATATTGTGGAAAGTATTACCGGTATTGAGGTAAAGGAGAGAATTCCGGATCGGATCTTTGACAGTGCCGACCAGGTTAAGTTGGTGGATATTGAGGCTGAGGAACTGATCGAGCGTATGCGTGACGGGAAAATTTATCAGGAAATTCAGGCTCAGCGGGCTCTTCAGAATTTTTTTACCAGGGATAAGCTTGTGGCGCTCAGGGAAATTGCGCTGCGCCGGATGGCGGATCGTGTGAACTATCTGGCGGAAGAGGAAAGAAAAACCATGGGTACGGGAGAATTTTCATCCGGGGAACATGTCCTCACCTGCGTTTCCCCTTCTCCGACGAACGCAAAGGTAATACGGACTGCGGCGAGGCTGGCATATGCGTTTCATGCAGAGTTTACGGCTCTTTATGTGGAAAACAGGAATTTACGGAATATGGACGAAAAAACAAAGAAACGCCGTGATGAGAACCTGCGTCTTGCAAGAACGTTGGGGGCTAAAGTCGCGACCGTGTACGGAGAAGATGTAGCCCGCCAGATCGCTGAGTATGCCAAGATAGAAAACGCCACAAAGCTGGTGATAGGAAGAACGAATCACCGGCTGTTTCTGGGACAGAAAAAAGGCACGCTGGCAGACGGCATTAATCAGTATGCCCCGAATCTGGATGTTTATATTATTCCGGATCTGAAAAACAGGGAAAAATGCGGATCTTATAAACCGGGAAGAGCTTCCGTGACAAAAGTGACAAAATCCATAGGGAAACTCAGCAGAGAAGATTTCCTTATCATGGCAGTTCTAATGGCCGTTTGTACATCGGCGGGATTTTTGATGAGGAAACTGGGATTGACGGAATCGAATATTATCATGATTTACCTTTTGGGCGTTATGGCGACAGCGGCTATGACAGAAGGATATATTTGTTCTGTTTTTGCATCTTTAAGCAGTGTACTTCTGTTTAATTATTTTTTTACCCGGCCAAGATTCAGCCTGAGAGCTTACGGACACAGTTATCCAATAACCTTTGTAATGATGCTTCTGGTGGGCTTTTTCAGTTCATACATGATGACAAAAATTCAGAGGCAAAGCCAGGAGAACGCAAAGCGGGCTTACCGTACGGAGATTCTGCTGACAAACAGCCGCAAACTGAGGCGTGCGTATACCATGGAGGCCGTAAGCAATGAAATAGCCGCTCAGATTCAGAAGCTGCTCAATCTTACCGTGATCGTATACCTGAAAAAAGATGATCGCATTCAGCGGCCCCAAATCTATCTGCGCAAGGGAATCCATGAGGCGCAGCGCGATGAGCTGGCGCTGGATTATACGGCCAAAACGGAACAGGCGGTTGCAGCATGGGTATTTGGCAACGGACACAGGGCGGGCTGCACTACTCATACGCTTCCCGGAGCAAAGGCTATTTATCTTCCTGTTATGGGCGGAGAAAATGTGACGGCGGTTGTAGGAATCGTATTGGAAGAAAAGCGGGAAATTGATGTTTTCGAGTATGACATTATTATGGCAATGCTGGATGAAGCCGCACTGGTGTTAGAGCGCGTTTGAACGCGGATAAGCATTCCCACGCTTCAGGTTAATCTTTATACAGTCTTAATGCGGATGAAAAGACTCTTTTACTTTCTTTATTTTGTATGACGTATATTAAGATTTAATAAAGAAGTATAAAGGAGTCTCTTACAAATGGACAGGCTTTTATATCTGAACAGGCTTTTGCAAAGAACCAGGGTTTTTACCAGGCTTTTTCGTAAAAAGAGAAAGCTGTCATCCTCTCAGATCATCATACTGGGCTTTTCCAGCGTGATCCTGCTGGGAACCGGGCTTTTGATGCTGCCGTTTTCCAGCAGGCAGGGAACTGCAACGCCCTTTTTTGACGCTTTGTTTACCTCTACGTCGGCTGTCTGCGTGACAGGGCTTGTGATCTATGATACGGCTTCCTATTGGTCCGATTTTGGGCAGATGATCCTGATGCTTCTGATCCAGGTGGGAGGTATGGGGGTAATCACGGTAGCGGCTTTATTTTCCATTCTTTCAGGACGGAAGATATCCCTGATGCAGCGCAGCACCATGCAGGAGGCGATCTCCGCTCCCAAGGTAGGAGGGATTGTTCGGCTGACGGGATTTATTGTAAAAACAGCGTTAGTGACCGAATTTTTAGGAGCCGCCGTCATGTCGCCCGTTTTTGTCCGTGATTTTGGAATCAGGGGTTTTTGGATGGCGCTGTTCCATTCCGTATCCGCTTTCTGCAATGCTGGATTTGATCTTATGGGAGTCAGGAGCCGCTTTTCTTCTTTGACGGGTTATTCCTCTGAGCCTGTGATTAATCTGGTTATAATGCTCCTGATTATCATTGGCGGCATTGGCTTTCTTACCTGGGATGATATCAGGACAAAGCGGTGGCATTTACATAAATACCGGATGCAGAGTAAGGTGATTCTTGGGACGACAGCCATTTTACTTCTTATACCGGCTCTGTTTTTTTATTTTTATGAATTTAAGGCCCTGGAACCGGTGGAACGTTTTTGGGCTTCCGTGTTTCAGGCTGTTACGCCCCGTACGGCGGGCTTTAATACCGTGAATTTGTCTGATATGAGTGAGGCCGGGCTTTCCATCGTCATTGTGCTGATGCTGATTGGAGGTTCGCCGGGTTCTACTGCAGGAGGTATGAAGACCACGACGGTTGCCGTGCTTTTTGCTGCCGCTGTATCCACGTTTTCCAGAAATGAGGATACGCATCTGTTCGGACGCCGGGTGGAGCAGGAAGTAGTAAAAAATGCGGCGACAATTCTGATCATGTATGCCGTGTTGTTTTTTACAGGGGGATTGGTCATCAGCATTGCAGAGGGCCTTCCCATGCTGGATTGTCTGTTTGAGGCGGCTTCGGCAATCGGTACGGTCGGCCTGTCTATGGGGATTACAGCAGAGCTTGGGGGATTATCAAGAGGCATTTTGATTTTGCTGATGTTTTTGGGACGTGTAGGAGGTCTTACGCTTGTGTTTGCGGCGATGTCCGGTACACGTACGAATGTGTCAAAATTGCCCAGGGAAAAAATAACGGTCGGATAAAGGAGGATGCGATACTATGAAATCAATTTTATTAATAGGACTCGGACGATTTGGAAAGCATATTGCCATGGAGCTGAATGCGCTTGGGCATCAGGTTATGGCAGTTGACCATGTGGAAGAACGTGTGGAAGATGTAATGCCATTTGTGACAAACGGACAGATCGGGGACAGTACGAATGCTGATTTTCTGGAGTCTCTTGGGATTCGTAACTATGATGTGTGCATTGTGGCCATCGGAAATGATTTTCAAAGTTCCCTGGAAACAACCTCCCTCTTAAAAGAACTGGGAGCAGAACTGGTCGTGGCCAGAGCCGCCAGGGATGTGCAGGCAAAGTTTTTGCTTCGGAACGGGGCGGATGAGGTAGTATATCCCGAAAAGCAGCTTGCCAAATGGACGGCCATCCGCTACAGCGCCGACCATATCCTTGATTATATAGAGCTTGATAAGGAACACGCCATGTTTGAAATACTCGTCCCGCCGGAATGGGCAGGAAGGTCTGTGGGGCAGATCGATATCCGGAAAAAATATCATATTAATATTATGGGAATTAAGAAAAACGGAAGGCTGGAGCTGGCTGTCTCTCCCGAGACTGTACTGGAAAAAGATGAAACGATGCTGGTTCTCGGGAGAAACAGAGATTTGCAGAAGTGCTTCCATATATAGAATACAGATACAGGAAAGTACCTTTGGAAGGAGGGGATAACTATGCGGGATATGCTGCTGTTGGCGCCTCTGGCAATGATATTTATTTTGGGATGGTTTATTGTCAAAAAGGTTGATTATTTTCTGGAAAACAATCAGGAGATTCAGCCGCAGGATGTCGGCAGAAGACTGCGGATCGGATTTTCTGATCCATTGGCCGCCGAAAGTATTTCAGATATTCTGGAAAAATATTCGGCAAAATATCCCGATATTCCCGTCAGCCTTTTTTATGGAACAGAAGAGGAATTGGTGAGAAAGCTGTCAGCGGATAAACTGGACATTATCTTTCTGGCGGAATATGGGAAACTACCTTCTGATAAAGAAGTTGCAGATAAAGAAATTACAGACCGGAAAGCTTAGAGTTTTGAAGTAGCGGGAAACAACGGAACGTGATATGATAATAGGCGTTGATATTTCACTCTGCAGCGGAAAGGGACAGAGCTGTCCGGAGCAGTTCCCCAGACTTTTGCAGAGGCGGTAAAGCAGGAGGAAAACCTAATGTCAGGAGAGCAAATGTCCTGTGAAAAAAGAAGATGGTTCCGTGTGTCAGCAATGCCTGTCCGGGATATCGGGAAGACGATTCTTGTACTGTTGGCGGCGACCCTGGTCAGCTATCTGTTTTACGGGCTTGGTTTTACAGAGGCAAATATTATATCGGTTTATATTTTTGGGGTGCTTGTGGTTTCTGTCATAACAACCAGCCGGCTTTGCAGTATTGTTTCGTCCATTGTAAGCGTGCTGGTGTTTAATTTCTTTTTTACCATACCCCGGTTTACCTTTCGGTTTTATGACTCGGCATATTTTGTAACCTTTATTATCATGTTTATGATCGCTATTCTGACAGGCTCCCTTGCCGCCAGGCTCAAGGATAATGCCAGGCAGTTTGCCAGATCGGCATTTCGTACTAAAATTTTGTTTGAAACAAACCAGCTTCTGCAGAAAGAAGACGATGAACAGTCTGTTGTTAATGCCACGGCAGAACAGATCCTGAAATTGCTGAACAGGGACATTGTGATCTATCTGCCGGAGGGAGACGCTCTGTCAAAGGCAGGCGTATACAGAACGGAAGACAGCAGTTATGAGGAATTGACATCAGAGGACGAAAAAGCTGCGGCAGTCTGGGCTTTTCATAACAATAATCACGCAGGAGCTACAACGGATACTTTTTCCGGCGCCAAATGCCTGTATCTGGCTATCCGGATGAATCAAAAGGTATACGGCGTGGTGGGAATTGTCATGGACAGTGTTCCCCTGGAAGCTTTTGAAAACAGCGTGGTTCTGTCCATACTTGGGGAGTGTGCGCTGGCCATCGAGAACATTAAAAATGCCCGGGAAAAAGAAGAGGCTGCGATTTTTGCGAAAAATGAGCAGCTCCGGGCAAATCTGCTCCGGACGATCTCTCACGATCTGCGTACGCCGCTGACCTCCATTTCCGGAAATGCCAGCAATCTGATGTCCAATTACCAGAAGCTGGATGATACGGCAAGGAATCGTATTTTTACAGATATTTACGACGATTCCATGTGGCTGATCAATCTGGTCGAAAATCTGTTATCGGTTACCAGGCTGGAAGAAGGACAGGTCAGATTAAAGCAGTCCGTAGAGCTGATGGATGAAGTTGTGGCAGAGGCGCTGCGCCATGTAAACAGGCAAAGTAAGGAGCATACCATCCATGCCGCCAGCGCAGAGGATCTGATACTTGTGAAAATTGACGCCAAGCTGGTGGTTCAGGTGTTGATCAATCTTGTGGACAATGCGATTAAATATACACAGGCGGGTTCCTGCATTGAAATCTTTACTGAGAAAAGGGACGGATGGGTCTGGGTATCTGTTTCCGACAATGGCCCGGGAATTTCAGACGAACAGAAGCTTCATGTATTTGATATGTTCTACAGCGGTGCAAATAAGATCGCGGACAGCCGGAGAAGCCTGGGGCTTGGCCTGTCTCTCTGCAAGTCCATCGTTACGGCTCACGGCGGGATCATCACAGTGTCCGACAACAAACCAGAAGGAACTGTATTTACATTTACATTACCGGCAGGGGAGGTTGAACTGCATGAATAAATCTTTAATACTGGTCGTAGAGGACGACGCTCCTGTACGCAATTTAATTACCACTACATTAAAAACAAATGATTACCGTTATCTTGCGGCTACCAGCGGAGAGACTGCGATCCTGGAGGCTTCCTCCCATAATCCTGATATCATTCTTCTGGATCTGGGGCTGCCGGATATGGACGGTGTGGAAGTGATCCAAAATATTCGATCCTGGTCAAATCTTCCGATTATCGTAATCAGCGCCAGAAGCGAGGATGCGGATAAGATCAGAGCTCTTGACGCCGGAGCAGATGATTATCTGACAAAGCCGTTTTCAGTGGAAGAACTGTTAGCCAGAATTCGCGTGACCCAGCGCAGGCTTTCTTTTATGAGCGCGGAAATGCTTGCCACCAGTTCGGTATTTGAAAATGGAAAGCTCCGGGTGGATTATGTGGGCGGCTGTGCCTATCTGGACGGACATGAGCTGCATCTGACTCCCATTGAATATAAACTGCTGTGCCTTTTGTCTAAAAACGTAGGGAAGGTTCTGACGCACACATTTATCACACAGAATATCTGGGGAAGGAGCTGGGATAATGATGTGGCGTCTCTCAGGGTTTTTATGGCGACGCTGCGTAAGAAGCTGGAACCCAATGCGGATTCACCCCAGTATATTCAGACACATATCGGAGTCGGTTACCGCATGCTGAAGGTGGAGTAATACCGTTACTGTTCACGCCCGGATGGCCAGTGTAAGGTTCGGGCCTGTGACTGATAATGTATAATGTGTCCCACCCTCTTCCACAAAAAAATGGCATGGTATTCCATGCCATTTTTCGTGATTCTTTTCTTATTCTTTTCGGAAGGAAGCTCTCTTTCTGTCTCTTGCATCCAGAATGCGCTTGCGGATACGAAGGCTCTTGGGCGTTACCTCCAGAAGCTCGTCCCGGTCGATAAATTCTATCGCCTGCTCAAGGCTTAATACCTTGGGCGGCGTCAGCTTTAATGCTTCATCTGCAGAAGAAGAACGGGTATTGGTCAGATGCTTTGTTTTGCAGACATTCAGTTCGATATCCTCGGCCTTTCCATTCTGGCCGATGACCATACCGCTGTATACTTTTGTTCCCGGCCCGATAAATAAAACACCGCGTTCCTGAGCGGAAAACAGGCCGTAGGTTACGGCTTCCCCTGCCTCAAAGGCGATAAGAGAGCCCTGTTTGCGATACTGGAAATCTCCCTTATATGGAGAATATCCGTCAAAAATGGTGTTCAGAATCCCGGTTCCCTTGGTGGAGGTCAGAAATTCCCCGCGGAAACCGATAAGCCCTCTGGACGGAATGTGGAATTCCAGACGGACGGAGCCATCGCTTGCAGTACTCATCCCCTGAAGCTCGCCTTTGCGTTCGCTTAATTTCTGAATGACGGTGCCTGAAAACTCCTCAGGAACATCCACATATGCGATTTCCATGGGCTCCAGCTTTTTGCCGCGCTCATCAAAATGGTAGAGGACTTCCGGTTTGCTGACTGCAAATTCATAGCCCTCACGGCGCATATTTTCGATCAGGACGGAGAGATGAAGCTCGCCCCGGCCGGATACCTTGAAGCATTCGGTGGATTCCGTGTCCTCTACACGCAGGCTGACGTCTGTGTTCAGCTCCCGGTAAAGACGGTCGCGCAGGTGGCGGGAGGTGACATATTTTCCCTCCTGGCCGGCAAGGGGGCTGTCGTTGACCATAAAATTCATGGCAATGGTAGGCTCGGAAATTTTCTGGAAGGGGATTGCCTCGGGATTCTCACCGCTGCAGAGAGTATCGCCGATATGAATTTCGGAAATACCGGAAATTGCTACAATGGAGCCTACAGAGGCTTCCTGTACTTCTACTTTGTTCAGGCCGTCAAATTCGTACAGCTTACTGATCTTTACCTTCATGCGCTTATCCATATCGTGGTGGTTCAGAAGGGTCAGTTCCTGATTTACGGAAATTTTGCCGTTTTCTACCTTACCAACGCCGATTCTTCCCACATATTCGTTGTAGTCGATGGTACTGATCAGAACCTGGGTATCCGCGTCGGGATCTCCTTCGGGAGCGGGGATATACTTCAGGATGGTTTCAAACAATGGAGCCATATTTTCCGGGGTATCCTGAAGGTCAAGGACTGCATGGCCCGCCTTGGCGGAAGCGTACAGGAACGGGCAGTCAAGCTGCTCGTCAGAGGCCTCCAGATCCATGAGCAGTTCCAGAACCTCGTCGATCACTTCGTCCGGACGTGCCTCCGGGCGGTCGATCTTATTGATACAGACAATGACATGGAGGTCAAGCTCAAGGGCCTTTTTCAGGACAAATTTGGTCTGGGGCATAGCGCCTTCAAAGGCGTCTACCAGAAGAATGACGCCGTCCACCATTTTCAGCACACGTTCCACCTCGCCGCCGAAGTCCGCGTGTCCGGGGGTGTCGATGATGTTGATCTTTACACCTTTGTAGTGTACGGCAGTGTTTTTGGATAAAATGGTAATCCCACGTTCGCGTTCGATATCATTGGAGTCCATGACCCGTTCCTGAACCTCCTGGTTTTCGCGGAAAACGCCGCTCTGGCGGAGGAGCTGATCCACCAGTGTGGTTTTGCCGTGGTCTACATGGGCGATAATGGCTACGTTGCGAACATCTTCACGTTTGGTTTTCATAAAAATCGAAATCCTTTCTTCTATTTAATCCATGCTTCCACAAGCGAGCTTGCGCCAGCATGTCTTTATTTATGGTGTACATACGCAGTGCCAGCTCAATTACGCTGCGCTTCATTTCGCTGAGGGCGGGACCGCCCTATACATTGAAACAAAGTCATCCTTCCACAAGCAAGCTTGTTCCAGGCTGCCTTTATTATGATGTACATACGCAGTGCCAGCTCAATTACGCTGCGCTTCATTTCGCTGAGGGCGGGACCGCCCTATACAACAAAATAAATCCATGCTTCTGCAAGCGAGCTTGCGCCAGCATGTCTTTACTTTGTTGTGCACTGCTGTTCAGTTTATCACATTTTGGGCAGATTACAAGGAGTTGAAAAAAATTTTGTAATTTTGGTTCTAAAGCAGTCTGTTTCTTCATAGGCTATATAGACAAAATACCCAAAGAGGAAGGAGAACTGTATTATGGCAGACAAAATTATTGAAAACAATCAGGTATCGATCATGGGGAAGATTGATACGGGCTTTACGTTCAGTCACCAGGTTTTTGGCGAGGGGTTCTATACCATGGAACTTCTTGTAAAGAGGCTGAGCGATTCCGAGGACAGGATTCCGGTAATGGTATCGGAGCGTCTGGTGGATGTTACACAGGATTATGTGGGGGAATATATTGAGATTAACGGGCAATTCCGCTCTTATAACCGCCACGAGGAAAGGCGTAACCGTCTGGTGCTGTCCGTGTTTGCGCGGGAACTGAAATTTGTGGAGGAAGAGGATGAATCTGTTCCGGTGAACCAGATCTTTCTGGACGGCTATATCTGTAAACCGCCTGTTTACCGCAAAACGCCTCTTGGCAGGGAAATCGCGGATCTTCTGCTTGCCGTAAACCGTCCATACGGAAAATCTGATTACATACCGTGTATCTGCTGGGGCCGGAATGCCCGCTTTGCATCCGCTTTTGCGGTGGGAGGACATGTTCTGATCTGGGGACGTATCCAAAGCAGGGAATACATGAAAAAGATCGGTGAAAATGAGACTGAAAAACGTACAGCCTACGAGGTTTCTGTCAGCAAATTGGAATATATTGAATGATCAGTTACTGTTTACACCCTGGATATGAACAGTAATGATGCTCAGCAGGCTTGTCTCCGGTTACCGCGCCGACTGCAAGGCTATAGGATGATAACTTATAATGGTTGGGAATTTTGCCGAAAGTAGGGAGGAAGAAATACAAATACTTGCATTTCTTCCGAATCTGCGGTAAGATAAGCGTATTCAAAGAAGCGCAAGGAATCCGTACGTCTTCAGATGTGCGGTCAAAAAGCTTATATCGGCATGATTCAAACAACGTTACTGCTCATACCAAGCCCTGCACTGGCTGCCCGGGCTTGCGGCCGGTAACAGACAATAACGATAAGAGGAATTGTTATGGAAAAGGAATTAACAGAGGTATACTGCGGCACAGGAAGAGGGAAGACTACTATGGCGATCGGCCAGATGCTCCGTGCTTCCGCGCAGGGGAAAAGCGTCATCGTAATCCAGTTCCTTAAAGGAAAAGAGCACCGGGAAATGGATTTCCTGGAAGAGATGGACAACCTGGATATTAAGATTTTTCGGTTTGAGAAACAGGGAAGCTGCTATGCAGAGCTGAGTGAGCAGGAAAAATCCGAAGAGAGGCTGAATATACTGAATGGCCTGAATTTTGCCAGGAAGGTGGTAGCCACTCAGGAATGCGATTTTTTGGTTCTGGATGAGATTCTTGGGCTTTTGGACTGCGGAATTACCACAGAGGATACAATTGAGGAGATTCTTAAGCTGAAGGATAAATCAATGCATATCATCATGACAGGGAGGAAACTTCCGCAGGGACTCCGGAGTTATGTTGACAGTGTTACAACATTGACGACAGAAGAAACCGGTAATTAAGAATAAGCATATAATGATACAGAAGAGTTAAGGAGGAATGCAAATGGCAATTTTTAAAGGCGCGGGCGTTGCGATCGTGACCCCAATGTATGAAGACGGAAAGGTGAACTATGATAAACTTGCGGAATTAATCGAGTTCCAGATTGCCAACAGCACAGATGCGATCATCATCTGCGGAACAACAGGTGAGTCTTCCACCATGACCCATGGGGAGCACCTTCAGACAATCAAATTCGCAATTGATAAGGTGGCGAAACGTGTACCGGTAATCGCAGGCACAGGTTCCAACTGTACAGAAACTGCAATTATGATGTCAAAGGAGGCTGCTTCTTACGGGGCAGACGCTTTATTGCTGGTAACTCCTTATTATAACAAGGCAACTCAGAACGGTCTGATCGCGCATTACACTGCGATTGCCGAATCAGTTCCGGAAACACCGATCATTATGTACAATGTACCAAGCCGTACGGGATGTAATATCCAGCCGGCGACAGCCGTAACTCTGGCAAGGAACGTGAAGAACATTGTTGGTATCAAGGCCGCAAGCGGCGATCTGTCCCAGATTGCAAAGATGATGTCCATGGCGGACGGATGTCTGGAATTATACTCCGGTAATGACGACCAGGTGCTTCCGATTCTTTCTCTGGGCGGCGTGGGCGTTATTTCCGTATTGTCCAATGTCGCTCCTAAAGAAACCCATGACATGGTTATGAAATTCCTGGAGGGAGATATCCAGGGAGCGGCTAAGATCCAGCTTGATGCCATTCCGCTGATAAGCGCGTTGTTCTGCGAAGTAAACCCGATTCCGGTAAAAGCCGCCCTGAACCTTATGGGAATGGAGGTAGGACCGCTCCGTATGCCTCTTACCGAGATGGAAGAGGCAAATAAGGCTGTTCTTGCCAAGGCAATGAAGGACTTTGGAATTAAGCTTGCATAACAGCAGAGAACGAAGTTACTGTTCGCACCTACGGTGTAAACAGTAACGAGAACGAATACTGATAAAATACCGATAAGGAAGAGATACGATGGTTAAAATTATTATGCATGGCTGCAACGGGTATATGGGCCAGGTGATTTCCGGACTGGTGGATAAGGATCCCGAAGCGGAGATCGTTGCAGGGATTGATATAGTGGATCAGGGCAAAAACAGCTATCCGGTATTTACGGATATCAAGGCATGTCAGACAGAGGCGGACGCCATTATTGATTTTTCCTCTGCCAAGGCAGTGGACGCTCTTTTGGATTACAGTGTGGAAAGACAGATCCCGGTGATCGTCTGTACCACCGGCCTGAGCGAAGAGCAGCTTGCCAGAATAGAAGAGGCTTCCGGAAAGGTGGCCGTACTGAGATCCGCAAATATGTCCCTGGGCATTAATACCCTGCTGAAGCTGGTTCAGGATGCGGCGAAGGTTTTTGCTACTGCAGGCTTTGATATGGAGATCGTAGAACGTCATCACCGCCTTAAGGTAGACGCGCCCAGCGGAACGGCTATTGCGCTGGCTGACAGCCTGAATGAGGCAATGGGAAATTCCTATGAATATGTCTATGACCGCAGCCAGAAGCGTGAGAAACGTTCAGACAAGGAAATCGGTATTTCCGCAGTTCGCGGAGGCACCATTGTAGGCGAGCATGAAGTGATCTTTGCAGGCCCGGATGAGGTCATCGAATTTAAGCACACCGCATACTCCAAGGCTGTTTTCGGCAAGGGAGCCATTGAGGCGGCGAAATTTCTGGCCGGTAAGCCTGCGGGAAGATACGATATGAGCGATGTTATTGGCTGACAGGGAGTTTTGTCTGTTTTGGTGGCGTCGGTCACAGATTACAACTGATTATTGTTTACACCTGCGGCGCAGGTAGAACACACTCTGACACAGCAATAAAAGAGTATAAAGTGAGAAATACCCCGGTTTTTTGGCAGGAAACTGTGAAAGCCGGGGGATTTTATTTATACGGGGTAATTCATTTCCGTAACCTGCCTTCATTTCGTCTGATTTTGTAAAGCGGATATTCGTATTCCGCTTTGCTGCATGTTTATAGTCGTCTAACCATTTAATTCCAGAATAGGATTTTTGAAAGTGTGCATATTAGGAGTACAGGTAATTAAAATTCCATGGAAAAGGAGATTGACAGAATGAAAAAAGTAAAAACAATTCTGACAGGCGCTTTACTTGTGCTTACCTTATGTATGTTCACTGCCTGCGGTGAGGATAATACTGACAACGCGGCAGATGAATCCGGTACGGTTACGGAGGATAACGCCAACGATAATGTTGATGACAACACAGATAATAATGCCAATGATGCTGCGGCTGATGACGGCGGTATGACGGATAATGCAGATGACAGGGCGGATACCGATGATGTGGATAATAACGGCAATGCCGCCGATAACACATCAAATGATAATCCGGACGGTACGGTCATTGACGGAGATACCGCAGACGACGGTATTATGGATGATAATACTGCGGATACCACAGATAATGCCAGAGACGGCAGCAGAGACGACGATACTGTATCCGGCGAATTAGGAAACAGTGTCAAAGACTTAGGCGACGGCGTCGGCGACGCTGTAGAGGATGTGGGCGACGCGGCACGAAATGCCGTAGATGGAAGATGATCCTGAGTTACTGTTCATGCCCAAGCCTTGCACTGGCCGCCCGGGCTTGTGAACAGTAACTTATAACTGCCAATCCTGAAATTATGGCAGGCGGAGAATTTTGCGAAACTTGCGAAAACTGAAAAAAAATGTTATTATCAATGCATGAAGGGGTGAGAAAATGAAATTCCGTCCATGCATTGATATACATAATGGAAAAGTAAAACAGATCGTCGGAGGGAGCCTGAAGGACGCAGGCAACCAGGCGCAGGAAAATTTTGTGTCGGAACAGGACGCGGCTTTTTATGCGGCTCTCTATCGGAACGCGGGAATAAAAGGGGGCCATGTGATCCTGCTCAATGGCATTGATTCCGCCTATTATGACGCCACAAGAGAGCAGGCGCTTCTGGCTCTTAAGACCTATCCGGGAGGGCTGCAGATAGGAGGCGGCATCAGTCCCGAAAATGCAGCGGCTTATCTGGATGCAGGCGCAAGCCACGTGATCGTGACCTCCTATGTGTTCCGGAACGGGCAGCTATCCTGGGAAAACCTGGAAAAAATAGAACGGGCAGCAGGCCGCGAACGCCTTGTGCTGGATTTGAGCTGCCGCAAAAAAGACGGGCAGTATTATATTGTTACGGATCGCTGGCAGAAATTTACCCGGGTTCCGGTAACTTTGGAAACAATGTCGCGGCTTGGCAGCCATTGTGATGAATTTCTCGTCCATGCGGTGGATGTGGAGGGAAAGGCGAAGGGCATTGAGACAGAGCTTGTATCCCTTCTCAGTGAATATACGGAGCGCCCTGTTACCTATGCGGGGGGAGTGGGCAGCAAAAAGGATATTGAGCTTCTGCGTAAATACGGAAAAGGCCGTCTGGATGTTACCGTAGGAAGTGCGTTGGATCTGTTCGGAGGTCCGATTCCGTTTGAAGAACTGCGGCGGCTTTACTGATTCAAGACTCGCTCGCGAGTCTTGGTGTGGGATTCGGGTCAGAGGGTTTGAGGTGAATCTATGTCAAATATGACAAAAAAAGCGCTGGCTGCTTCTTTAAAAAAAATGATGGAACAGAAGCCGCTGGCCAAAATTACAGTAACAGATATTACAGAGGACTGCGGACTCAACAGGCATACGTTCTATTATCACTTTCAGGATATTTACGATCTGGTGGAGTGGATATATCTGACAGAATCAGAAAATGCCGTGGGTGGCGAGATCACTGCGGATACGTGGGAGGAAGGAATGAGAAAGCTGCTCATGTACGCGCAGGAAAATAAAAAATTCATTATTGGAACTTATAAATCTATGAGCAGGGACTATCTGCAGAAGTTTCTGCACAGGCAGATGGTTGCGTTGGTTAGTCTCGTTATAGACGGGGATGCGCAGGATATCCAGGTATCGGAAGAGTGTAAGAGCTTTGTTATAAACTTCTATGCGTATGCATTTGAAGGGGTGTTTCTCTCATGGATCGACAGCGATATGAAACAGGATCCTGAGAAGCTGCTGTCCATGCTGGTTACCATGGTGCAGGGAGAGGGCAGAGCCGCCCTGAGGAAATTTGAAGGCAGATAAAGCATGCAGCAAAGCGGAATGGGAATGTCCGTTTTGTTACAGATAAGGCTTGTTATAAATTTAACCAATTTTGGGTCGGTGGCGAAAATTTTGCCATCGTCCTTTTTTTGGTTATGGTAAGGAGCCGCGGAAAAGCATACACTGTTATGATAGCAATGGCTGACATTACACGAAGGAGGGGCTTTATCATGAATAAATTAGCACATACAGCCGGAAGGAAGCTGTTTTCCGGCCTGGCAGACCATTTATTAAACCAGATAGACAAGAACAGAGAAACAGAATACGTGAAACTCATCAATGCGGCAGAAAAATACATGTCTGATACCGATGTAGGAGTCAACTGGGACTACCTTCGGGAAATGGTGAGCAGTCCGGAGTATACTCTGAACAAGTATATCAACTCTATTGCTGATGAAGTGGATGCCCGGGTGATCAGGAAATCTATCGTGAATCTTTTGTATGAGGCGCTGTTTTATGGTACGAAGACCATTCGTGAAATGAGAAAAATACATAACTGCAATATTCCCTGGATCATCCTGATGGATCCTACCAGCGCCTGCAACCTGCACTGTACGGGGTGCTGGGCGGCAGAGTATGGGAACAGGCTGAATCTTACCTTTGATGAAATGGATTCTGTCATTAAACAGGGCAAGGAACTGGGCGTTTATTTTTATATGCTTACGGGAGGGGAGCCTCTGGTACGCAAAAAAGACGTGATCGAACTGTGCCGGAAGCATAATGACTGTGTATTTTTGGCATATACCAACGGAACTCTTGTAGACGATGAGTTGTGCAGGCAAATGCAGGAGGTCGGAAATCTGTTTCTTGCCATCAGCCTGGAGGGAACTCCGGAGGTCAATGATCTGAGAAGGGGAGAAGGCGTATACGGAAAGGTTATGCAGGCTATGAGCCTCTTAAAATCTTATGGCCTTGTGTTCGGAACTTCCATTTGTTATACCAGACAGAATATTGAAAGTGTTACAAGTGATGAATTTATTCAGATGATCATAGAGAAAGGCTGCCGGTATTCCCTGTATTTCCATTATATGCCTGTGGGAAACGATGCGTCAGTAGATCTTCTTCCTACAGTAGAGCAGAGACTTTATATGCATGACAGAGTCAGAGAACTTCGGAATATGAAAACAGGACCGGGTATCTTTACCATGGACTTCCAGAATGACGGAGAATTTGTAGGCGGCTGTATCGCAGGCGGCAGAAATTATTTTCATATTAATGCCAATGGAGATGCGGAACCATGCGTGTTTATCCACTATTCCAATGGCAATATCCGTGAGAATACTGTTCTGGAAATATTGAAGCAGCCGTTATTTATGGCGTATCATGAAAACCAGCCGTTTAACGATAACCATCTGCGGCCCTGCCCGATGCTGGAAAATCCGGAAATCCTCCAGAGGATCGTGAAGGAATCCGGCGCACATTCCACCGACCTTCAGTCCCCGGAATCAGCAGAGCATCTTTGCGGAAAATGCGTCGAATATGCGCAGAACTGGGCGCCCGCAGCGGATAAATTATGGAAAGAGAAGAAAAAATAAGCTGCTTATAGTATAAGTATGGAGTTTATCAAAAGAATTTAATATGAGGTTTTATGAAGGGACAGCCGGAATCGGCTGTCCCTGTTTTCTGTTGATAATACCAAAATTTCTGCAAATCTTTGATTGCAGGGATTGCGGAAAAATCTTGTACATTTTTGAATAATTTCTAAAGGTCAGGAGACTAATCAATACCCACAGAGGGATATTCCAACCGCACAGGTGGATATTTTTTCTGCTTAAAGCAAAAGAGGGAGAGACTCGCAGATTCTGCGAACAGTGGTATAGAAAAATCCCTGCGCATCCTCGCCGGCGAGTCATGAAAATGCTTGACAAAAATAAGTATTATTTGTATTATTATAAATAATACAATAACTCATGATTTGTGAAAAGGAGGTGGAGCAGATGATCATTTCATTGGATATGAGCAGCAGCGTTCCTATTTATGTACAACTGCGCAATCAGATTGTCATGGGAATTGCCAGAGGCGAACTGAAAGCAGGAGAAAATCTGCCGACGGTGCGCCAACTGGCGGCAGATGCAGGTGTAAATACCATGACGGTAAATAAAACCTACCAGATATTGAAAACAGAAGGATTTATTGAAATGGACCGCAGAAAAGGCGCTACGGTATGCCCGGTGCAGGATCAGGCAGCGGCCTGCAGGGAGAAGCTGGAGTATGAGCTTGAGCTTTTGTCAGCGGAGGCATGTCTGAAGGGGGTAAGTAAGCAGGAGTTCCTGGAAATCTGTGATGAGATGTTTTCTAATATGAACGCAGGTAAGCATTCCCCTGCTTCAAGTGTGTAGTACAGATTGCAGAAACGAATTTTCAAACATGCTTTAAGTGAGGGGCATGGGGAGGTTTAGCGCTATGGATATTGTGATGTTTTTTATATTTTTGGTGACCGACCTGTTTATGATACTGATCTGTATGTTCTACTATGGAAAAATTGAAAAGTATTCTGCAGGAATGATCCTGGGGGTACATATCCCCAGGGAAGAGGTTGAGAATGCAGATGTACAGGATATCTGTAATAAAAGCCGGAAAGCCTGGAAGTTATTTAATCGGATAAATCTTGCGGCAGGCATTCTGGTATGTTTTTTCTGTCTTCTGGGAGTGGAAATTTTTCTGGTGATATGGCTTGTCTGGCTGGTAGAGTATATAGGAGGGATGGAATATCTGACAATTGTTCCTCACCGGAAAATGTACCGTTTGAAAGTCGCAAACCAATGGATGGACACTAAGACTGCGCGTATGGCGTATATTGATACGGCTGTTTCCGTAATGGCAGAGCAGATGGCAGTAAGCTGGCAGTGGCATATTCCTGTTCTTTTGTTGGTGGCCGTGACGGGAATACTGCCCGGGATGAAAACATTTCTGACAGACGAAAGCGGATTCAGGTACCTTTATTTTATGACACTGGGTATCAGTATGCTGTTTCTGTTTCTTCATGTCCGGCTGACAAAGCGTTCCCATACGGTGTACAGTAAGGATACGGATATTAATTATGCGGTAAACCGGATGATAAAACGCGCCTGGTCCCTGACGCTTTTGGGAGCAAGCTCTTTTAATGGAATTGCCTGGTGCTTTCTTGTTTTTGAGGCGGTACGGAATAAGTGGCTCAGTGGAATGGATTATGGGATATATTGTATCATTCAGGCGGCGGCCGCCTTATTTTTCCTTACGGTCATTCAGGCTTACAGAAAAAAAGATGAGATTTTATCCGGAGACAGGGAGGCGTTGTATGTGGATGATGACGAGTACTGGAAGGACGGCTGGTATAACAATCCCAACGATAAACGGATCGTGGTGCAGAACCGTATGAATACCATGAATTATACCTTTAATATGGGGCGTCCTGCCGGCAGGGCGATCTGTATTGGCCTTTTTATCTTTACTGCTGCAGTGATTCTGTGGGTTGTAGTGATCATGTTACGGTTCCATTATGTAAGGGTGATTTTTACGTACAGTGACACGCATGCGCAGTTTGAGGCGGCAGGATACAAATGCTCCTTCGACCTGTCTGAAATAGAGTCCGCAGAGCTTCTTACGGAGATGCCGGAGGAAGGTTTCATTAAGACAAACGGCGGGGCTACAGACGATTACAGTATCGGGTATTTTACAGGAAGAGAGAGCGGGAAATGTATGTTGTTTCTTACGGAGGATTGTAAGCCGATATTGAAGGTTACGCTTCCGGATATGGTGATATTTGCGAACAGCGAGGAGTCAGGAGAAGTAAAGGAGTGGTATCGGATATTGAGGCAGGAAAATCTGTAAACAGCTAAAGAAATGATTTACAGATCCACAATATAGGATATTGCCGTGAAAGATGATATGGAATAAAATGTTATACTGTCACCTTGTAAATAAATACTGGCTGGTATATACTATTCTTAAAAATCGGAGACGGTTTTATGTGTATAAAAGCAGTAAGAGGACTCTATGATAAAAAAGACGATAGATAATTTTTGCATAGCTCAGATCTGCCGGTCAGGGCAATGCTTCCGCATGAAGAAAAAAGATGAACACACCTACAGTATCATTGCGGGCTCCGGATATCTGGAGATCCGGCAGGATGGAAAGGAGTGCTTTTCCGGTTGATACGCATATCAGTCAGGCATTGCAGAAGCACTATAAAAAAGGTTTTCCTAACCGGCGTTACCATGGCATACAGGGTGTCATGCAGCAATACATATTTTACTATGAACTGTTTGGGGATAAGAAGGAGATAGATACATGAAGCTGATATATAAAGGAAAATTTGACGGAAATCAGGATTCTCTGCCATGCAGGGAGCATATGCCAGGAGCTGTGAAGTTTAAGGAATGCGATGATATTAAGAAATTCTCTATTTTTATTAATGTGTTTGCCTGCGTCGTTACGATCGCCCTTGTGTGTACTCTTTTTATACGGGGCGGAAGGTATAGCTACAGCTTTCTGGGACTGGCTCTTGCCCTTTTGAGCCTGTTTCCGCACGAGATTTTACACGCGTCCTGTTTTCGGGAAGAGGTTTATTTATATACGAACTGGGAACAGGGAATGCTGTTCGTGGTAGGTCCGGAAACTATGAGTAAAGGCCGTTTTATCCTTATGAGCATGCTTCCGAATCTTGTATTCGGCTTTGTTCCGTATTTGCTGTTTCTGATCCATCCGGACTGGAATGTGTTGGGAACTATGGGCGCTTTTGCAATCGGTATGGGGGTTGGAGATTACTATAATGTATTTAATGCCCTGACCCAGATGCCCAAAGGTGCGAGGACATACTTATATAAATTTAATTCCTATTGGTATATGCCTTGAAAGAATAGAAGAAATTGCATATGCGCGGTTCAGGAAACAATAGATATTGAACGCTTTACAAAGGTATCGGAGAAGTTTATAGCTGATTCTTTTTATTTTAGGATTGTTTATAAAGTTTTAATAGAATTTGAGTGCTTGTGATGTTATAATCCAGATAGATATTGATTACATGTCTGATAACAAGTCTGATTTTTCTAAATTCAATTCTATGAGTAAAGGAGTTTATCTTTATGAACAATTCTGTGACAACAAACATGAAACTGAAAAAAGCGTTTTCTTTGGAGGAAAAACTGAAAGTTATTGAGAATACCAGAAGCGGTATTGTTGAATATGGTTTTACAAATGATTATATGTTTCGGGCTGTATTACAGAACAGTCCTGTGGTGTTGACCGAAATTGTGCGCATATTATTAAAGATTCCAAGAGATAAAGAGGTTATCTGTGAAATTAAAAATCCTATACTGTTGGGAAAAACATTGGAAAGCAAAGATTGCATTTTAGATATCCGTGTGCTTGTAAACGGAGAAGTGCAGATTAATATGGAGATGCAGATGAGTATAGCTCTTGATTGGGTAAAACGTTCAATGTATTATGGATTCGGCATGTACCTTGATCTAAAGTCAGGGCAGGATTATGGAGACTGCAGGCCAAGCTATCATTTTGGCTTTGTAAAGAAATCACCGTTTATGGATGATGATCGTTTTTTCAGTACATATCTTTTGAGAGAATTAACGACAGGAAGGATTTACTCTGGTGATTTTCAGATAAATATGATAAACTTAAGTAAAATTGAGAATGCAACAAAAGAGGACAGGGAGAGCGGTCTGTACGAGTGGGTGCGTCTGTTCATAGCAACGGAATGGGAGGAGCTGATGGAATTGGCAAGAAGGACGGAAGCATTGGGGAATGCGGTAGTTACACTGGCAGAGTTAAGTGCAGATGAAAAGATCCGGCAGCAGTGTGATGCCCGGAAAAAATATGAAATGGACCAGAATGCGTTAGAAAAGCGTTTCCGGAAGCTGACCAGTGAGTTGGAAGCTAAAAGAAGTCAGTTGCAGGAGCAGGAGGTGCAGTTGCAGGAGCAGGAGATTCGGCTTCAAGACCAAGCCAATCAGCTTCAATTGTCTGCGTTTTTAGTAGAGGCAGGGCGATATGAGGATTTGCAGCGTGCAGTTACAGATCCTGATTACCAAAAGATTTTGCTGGAGGAATATGGACTTGTCAGAGATTCCGAAAAAAGAAAGTGAATAAATTCATATGGAATAAAATTTGCCGTAAAATGCAGAGACTTTTTGCTGACAAAAAGATATGGAAAGGTATCAGAGAAGTTATATGGCTTCTTTGGTACCTTTTTTGTTGCTGTTCATTCCCAAGCCTTGCACTGGCTGCCCGGGCTTGTAGCTAGAGCGTGTTTGAAAATTCATTCCCGCAATCTGCATCCCCCACTTTGCGGTATATTTGCCCCGCATTCGGTCGCCGTAGCCCGCTACGCCTCCCTCATTTGTGACAAATCTCCCACAAATTGTGGAATACATCTTGCAGAAAGCAATTTTCAAACACGCTCTAATGTATAACTGTCAGTAACTATAAATGGGATTAATGAGTAAAAATATATTGACAAATAACTATATTAGTGATATAGTTAATTACATAAGTAACCAACTAAATAACTAAGCTAAAACAGAATAAAAAGGACAGTGTCAAAATAAGACCTGAAAGGAAGTGGCACAGAGTGAATGAAATCCTGACACAGGAGAAATCCATTTACATTCAGATTAAAGAAATGATCGAGAACGATATTTTACGGGACATTCTTCTGGAGGAAGAACGAGTCCCGAGCACAAATGAACTGGCGAAGCTTTTTGCCATTAACCCGGCCACAGCGGCGAAAGGAGTCAACCTGCTGGTGGACGAGGGAATACTGTATAAGAAACGGGGAATTGGAATGTTTGTAGCAGAGGGGGCCAGGAAGAAGATCATGGAAAAAAGAAAGAAACATTTTTACGACGACTATGTAAAAAGCCTGCTGGCTGAGGCGGCGAGCCTTGGAATCACAAAGGAAGAACTGATCGCAATGATAAAAGAATCACAGGATGGAGGGACAGAGTATGAGTAGTCTGACTGCAAAGGGAATCACAAAAACATATGGGGGCAAAGAGGTGCTTCATGATATAGACCTGAATCTGGAACATGGGAAAATTTACGGCTTGATAGGAAGAAACGGCGCGGGAAAAACAACGCTGATCTCCATCCTGACGGCTCAGAATCCCGCAACCGCGGGAACCGTTACATATGACGGACAGCCTGTATGGGAGAATCCGGAGGCGCTGCGGCATCTCTGTTTTTCCAGAGAACTGAACCAGATGAACAGGAGCGCCGCCAATACTATGAAGGTAAAGGAGTATCTGAGAATCGCGGCGCTGTTTTTTCCCTATTGGGATAAGGAGATGGCACAACGTCTGGTGAAGGAATTCGGTCTGGATGTGAAGAAAAGGATTAACAAGCTGTCTAAAGGAATGGTTTCCATGGTGACGATTATTGTCGCTCTGGCAAGCAAAGCGGAATTTACCTTTCTGGATGAGCCTGTGTCAGGCCTGGATGTGGTTGCCCGGGAAAAATTCTACGCCCTTCTGGTAGAGGAATTTACTGAGACAGGAAGAACCTTTGTGGTGTCCACCCATATCATTGAGGAAGCTTCAGACATTTTTGAAGAGGTGATCATTGTAGATAAGGGGAAAATCCTGCTGAAGGAAAATACACAGGAGCTGCTTGAGCGGAGCTGCCGAATCAGCGGGCATGAGGATGAAGTAAACAGGGCGGTTGCCTCTCTGAAGGTATATCACGAAGAGCATTTCGGACGCAGCAAGGGTGTGACTGTTCTTTTAGATCCGGGACAATCTATACCTGACGGGTATGATGTGAGCGTTCAGAAGCTGAACCTGCAGAAGGTATTTGCAGCGCTTTGCGGGGAGGAATCTTAAGATGAATATGACAGTGAGAAACATAAAATTCTGGGGAATGCTCTGCCTTGAAACGCTGGGACTGTCCATAGGAGCTTCTTTTGTATGGCTTTTGTTTATGGGGGCGGGCTCCAGTGGAGTTTTCACAGCAGACAGTGCGGGCTGGGCAGGGATTTTATCCTTGTATCCCTATTACCTGCTGATCGTAGGAGCGTTGATTGTATTGGTCATGGGAATCAGCTATATTCAGGCGTATCTGCCTGTTGTGCTGTCCATGAATGCAACGAGAAAAAGCATTGCGGGAGGGATTTTCGGGTGCTTATCCGGAATGGTGATCGGCATATTGCTGATTTCTGCGGCATTCTGGAGGCTGATACCGGGAGATATCTCAGCCTCCGGATGGAAGCTGATGCCAATGTTTACAGGAATATTTTTTATCATAGCTGCTGTCGGCCTTTTGTTGGGGATAGCTGCTGTAAGATGGGGAAAGGTTGGGATCATTGTGGCGACCATTATGTGTGCGCTTGCAGGGGCTGGCGTGGGGATGTCGGTTGCTCTTTCTGATAAAGGTCTTATAGAATTTGTGGTTTCTGCTGCGGATGGAGACTTCAGGCTTCTTGTGGTCGTCGGGATCGCCCTGTATCTGGCAGTGGGGGCGTTTGCCGCTAAGGCCCTGCAGAAACTGGAAGTTGGGGCGTAAGGGGGGAGCATATGTTGGAAGCGTTAAAAAAACAATTTTCTGTACAATGGAAGGACTGGATGATGATGTCTCTGCTTCTTCCGGGAGTATGGGCACTGGGAGCAGGGCTACATTACGTGCTTATAAGGATGGATTCCGAGGTGACAAGTTATTTTCCCATGGGGACATTGATGGCGGCTCTTACAGCAGGCGTTTGTGCTGCAATCATGGGAATACTCCAGCTTGGATTCTATTTTAATATGGAGATCTCCCTGGGATTTACAAGAGCAGGTTTTTTTCTGTCTTATTACGCAGTTTCCTTTGTGTTTTCTGCCTTTTATACGGGAATCCTCATTCTTCTTAATCTGATAGAACGAATACTGGAAAAATATTTATATCCGGATCTGAGTTGTGAGATTGATTTTTTGCCGTATCTTCTGAAAGGGGGAATTCCGGCGGCGGCAGCCGTATGTCTCGTATCCGGTTTTTGCGGCGTATTGATCCTGCGCTTTGGAAAAAAGGCCTCGTGGGGGATATGGGCATTGTGGATGATCTGCTGCGTTGGCGGTCCGCAGATCTTCAATGCAGCCGAAGCCGCGCCTGATTCGCTTTTTGGATGGATAGGAAATAAAATCGGCTGGATGTTCAGCGGTTTTACCGTAAAAGAAGTAATTGCCGCCGTGGCGGTATTGAGTGTTCTTAGTTTGGCGGGGGCATGGGGATATCTCAGAAAGCAGCAGGTGACATCATAAGAATGAAACTCCCCACAGCAGATCTGTGGAGAATCGAAACCTAAGAGATTAAAACATAAAATTAAAATGAATATAGCTGCTGTACAGGACTTTTACAGCAAAAATTTACCGGGGAAAACATAGGTCTTCTCCGGTAAATTTTATGCTTCAGGATGCAGGACTCCGGGTCAGCCGATCGGTTCAAAATCGGCAACGCCATGCTTGCAGAGCGGGCAGATGTAGTCGTCCGGAAGCTCGTCGCCTTCATAGATAAATCCGCAAACCTTGCATACAAAGCCTTTCTTGCCTTCTGTCTCAGGCTTCGGCTTTACATTATTCTGGTAGTAGGTGTAGGTCATTGTATCAACAGAAGAAATAACTCGTGCTTCTGTGATCGTGCAGACAAACAATCCGTGAGTGTCAAAGTCGATATACTGCTCTACCTTCAGGGACATGAAGGAGTTGATATATCTTGGCAGGAATGCCAGCCCGTTATCGGAACGGAGCGGAGTGATATTGGCAAACTTGTCCGCATTTCTTCCGCTCTGGAAACCAAAGGTTTCGAATACGCTGAACGGAGCTTCTGTAGACAGGCAGTTTACGTTCATGATACCGGTCTGTTTGATAACGTGATGGGAATAGTTAGCCTTGTTGATGGCAACAGCCACGCGGTTCGGCGTATTGGTAAGCTGTGTAACTGTATTCACAATCAGGCCGTTGTCTTTCTTGCCGTCATTGGAGGTAACCACATAAAGTCCGTATCCGATATTAAACAGTGCGGTCAGGTCGTTCTTGTCAGCGCTGTCGCTCTGAGCCACATAGTCGCGGCAAAGCTCGTCAGCCATAGCCTCTAACTGAGCGGTGCTTTCTTCGTTTAAAGCGGATTTTACATGAACGGTAGTGTTGGTGAAGGTCAGCTTCTTGCAGCCTTCAAACATGTTTTTCATAACCTTGGCGGCAAGAGGAGCCCATGTGCCGTTCTCGATCAGGCCGATAGTACGGTTCTGGTAATTTCTTTCTGTCAGGTGGTCGATAAAGTCACGCATGAACGGGAAAATACCTGCGTTGTAGGTGGTGGTGGCAAGCACCAGTTTACCGTAACGGAAGGCGTCTTCCACAGCCTTTGCCATGTCGCAGCGCGCCAGGTCGTGTACGACTACCTTCGGGCAGCCTTTGGCGCGGAGCTTTTCTTCCAGAACCTCTACAGCTTTTTTGGTATGTCCGTAAACGGAGGTATAAGCAATTACGATTCCTTCCGTTTCTATAGAATAGGAAGACCATGTGTTGTAAAGTCCAAGATAATATCCCAGGTTTTCTTTCAGGACCGGGCCGTGCAGCGGGCAGATGGTCTGGATGTCCAGTCCGGCAGCCTTTTTCAGAAGGTTCTGCACCTGTGCGCCGTACTTGCCTACGATACCGATATAGTAGCGGCGTGCTTCGTCAGCCCATTCCTCTTCTACATCCAGAGCGCCGAATTTGCCGAAGCCGTCGGCGGAAAACAGGACTTTATCATAAGTATCATAAGTAACGATAACTTCCGGCCAGTGTACCATAGGCGCAGCTACAAAGGCAAGGGTATGCTTGCCGAGAGAAAGAGTGTCGCCTTCTTTTACAACAATCTGTCTGTCCGCGAAATCCGTGCCGAAGAACTGAGTCATCATGGCAAACGCCTTAGCAGAGGATACGATAGTAGTATCAGTGTAGGTCTGCATGAAATTATAAATATTGGCGGAATGGTCAGGCTCCATATGCTGGACGATTAAATAATCCGGATGACGGGAACCAAGAACCTCCTGGATATTGTCAAGCCATTCATGTGTGAAATGAGCGTCTACGGTGTCCATGACAGCAACCTTGTCGTCAAGGATGACATAGGAATTGTAGGCCATACCATTTTTTACAACATACTGTCCTTCAAACAAATCTACGTTGTGGTCATTGACGCCCACGTATTTGATATCGTTTGTAATCTGCATTGAAATCATCTCCTTTGAGTTAGTTTTGAAGTTTAGTATCTGTTCCGTGAAGCATGGAGGATACCCGATTTATATATTATACTATTTCTTTCTTTAAGAAAATAGTTTTTTGTGTAAATAAAAAATAAAATTTTTGATATTCCAACCGCACAGGTGGAAACTTTCAATGTCAGAACGCTGCCCGATAAATATTTATTGAAATAAACTGTCGATTTTGATAGATTATATATCAGATGTGGGATGACTTCCGCACAAGGACTCGCTTGCGGGTCTTAATCAGAGAAACCGTCAACAGGAACAGCATTAACAGGATTGTGGAAGGGAGGAGTCTCTGGTACAATGGATTTCTACAAGCGAATGCAGTATGTCTGCGACAGGATCCCCCGGGGAAGGGCCGCTACCTACGGCCAGATCGCGCTTCTGTGCGGAAAGCCGAAAAATTCCCGCCAGGTGGGCTATGCCCTGCGTAACGGGCTGGCCGGAAAACAGGTTCCGGCTCACAGGATCGTAAATGCGAACGGTATCTTAATCGGCGCCGCCGCTTTTGAATTTCCGGATATGCAGCGGCTTCTTCTGCAGGAAGAGGGCGTTTTGGCCACAAAAACAGATGCCGGATGGAAGGTGGATCTGAAGCAGTACGGATGGAAAAATACGCTGGCGGAAGCGGAAGAGCTGCTGCGGATTTTTGAAGAGAATCATATATAGGTAAAATACAGGATCAGAAGAAATAGTTTACAGAGAGGATAAACAATGACAAAGGAAGAACTGGCCCTTGAGGTCATAAAACGCTTAAAAGAGGAATACCCGGATGCAGATTGTACGCTGGATTATGATCAGGCGTGGAAGCTTCTGGTAAGCGTCCGTCTTGCCGCGCAGTGTACGGACGCAAGAGTAAATGTGGTGGTACAGGATTTATATGCAAAATATCCAAGCGTGGAGGCTCTTGCAAACGCCGGGGTGGAGGACATTGAGGCGATCGTAAAGCCGTGCGGTCTCGGACGCAGCAAGGCAAGGGATATCAGCGCGTGTATGAAAATTCTCAATGAGCAGTACGGCGGGAAAATTCCCCGTACCTTTGACGAGCTGCTGAAGCTTCCCGGAGTGGGAAGGAAAAGCGCGAACCTTATCATGGGGGACGTATTCGGCGAGCCGGCCATTGTGACGGATACCCACTGTATCCGCCTGACAAACAGAATAGGACTGGTAGATAATATTAAGGAACCCAAAAAAGTAGAAATGGCGTTGTGGAAGATCATTCCGCCAAAGGAAGGAAGCGATTTTTGCCATCGTCTGGTTTACCACGGACGGGACGTCTGTACAGCCAGGACCAAGCCTCATTGCGATAAATGCTGCCTGAATGATATCTGCGCCAAAAATGGAGTGGAGTAATACAGAAAAGAGTCATACCGCGCAGAATCATACAGAATAGAGTAATACTACACAGCAGAGCAGGGAATAACAGGCAATACGAAATAAAGAAATAATACGAAATAAAGAAGTACAGCATACAGTAAATGAACAGCATAAGCATGGAAGGACGGAAAATTTCATGACAAGAAGAGATATGACGGCATTGGGAATTGAAGAAAAGCAGATGATACCCGTAGACAGGATCAACGGATTTGATGTACGGCCCGGATTTTACGAGATATACGGGGCAACGGCGCTGACAAACGGGGTGAATTTTACTATTCATTCTAATAATGCGGTTTCCTGCGAGCTGCTTTTGTTCCGCAGAGGCGAAAAGGAGCCGTATGCGGTTTTGCCCTTCCCGGACAGCTATCGGATCGGGAAGGTTTATTCTATGATCGTATTCGGATTGAAAATCGCGGAATTTGAATATGCGTTCCGTATGGACGGTCCCTATGACCCTAAGAGGGGGTTGTTGTTTGATAAAAATAAGATTCTTCTCGATCCCTATGCCCGTGCGGTGACAGGGCAGAGTGAGTGGGGCAATAACCCTAACAAAGATATAGGATACCGCGCCAGAGTGGTGGTCAATAACTTTGACTGGGGCAAGTCAGGCCAACTGAGATATCCGATGCATGATCTGATTATTTATGAACTGCATGTGAGGGGATTTACCAGACACCCGAGCTCAGGGGTAAAGAATCCCGGAACCTTTGACGGACTTAAGGAAAAGATCCCTTATCTGAAAGAACTGGGAATTACCGCGGTTGAGCTGATGCCTATCTTTGAATTTGACGAAACTGTGGGAAAAAGAGAGGTCAACGGGCGTACGCTTCTGGATTACTGGGGATACAATACTGTGAGTTTTTTTGCCCCTAACAGCAGCTATGCGGCAAAAACGGAATTTAACCATGAGGGAGAGGAACTGAAGTCCCTGATCAGGGAACTTCATGCCAACGGTATAGAAGTGATCCTGGACGTGGTATTTAATCATACTGCGGAGGGAAATGAATTCGGACCGTTTTTCTCCTTTAAGGGCATTGACAATAATATTTACTATATGCTGACTCCGGATGGAAAGTATTATAATTTCAGCGGCTGCGGAAACACGCTGAACTGCAATCATCCGATCGTACAGCAGATGATACTGGAATGTCTGCGCTACTGGACGGTGACCTATCGGATTGATGGTTTCCGGTTTGATCTGGCGAGCATTCTGGGAAGAAATGAAGATGGTTCCCCCATGAACCAGCCGCCTCTTCTGAAAAATCTGGCGGCGGATCCGGTGCTTGGGGATGTAAAGCTTATCGCGGAGGCATGGGATGCAGGCGGTCTTTACCAGGTGGGGAGCTTTCCGGCGTGGAACCGCTGGGCGGAGTGGAACGGGAGATACCGGGATGATATGCGCAGCTTTCTCAAGGGAGACTACTGGTTTGCCCCGGAGGCGGCAAAGCGTATGTACGGTTCTCCGGATCTGTATTCAGGGCAATATCGGGGATATAATTCTTCCATTAATTTTATTACCTGCCATGACGGCTTTTCCTTATATGACCTGTATTCTTATAATGAAAAACATAATCTGGACAACGGCTGGAACAACACGGACGGAGCGGATGATAACAGGAGCTGGAACTGTGGGGAAGAAGGCGAAACGGATAATATTGAGGTGAAAAAGCTTCGCAGAAGGCTTATCAGGAACGCCTGCGCAGTCTTATTCTGCAGCAGGGGAACGCCGATGTTTCTGGCGGGCGACGAGTTTTGCAGCACCAGATTCGGAAATAATAATCCTTACTGTCAGGACAACGAAATTTCCTGGGAGGACTGGTCGCTGCTTGAGAAAAACAGGGATATTTTTGAATTTTTCAAATATATGATCGCTTTCCGCAAGAAGCATCCTGCCATTCGCAGGGACACCATTCCGGCACAGATCGGATTTCCGTTTATCAGCGTCCATACAGAACGTCCGTGGCAGGGAAAGGTCACTGGGGACAGCAAAGTGATCGGGGTATTGTTTGCGGGATATATCCAGGAGCAGGACAGAGACGATCTGGTATATATTGCGGTGAACGTCCATTGGGAAGAGCATGAGATCTACCTTCCGAAGCTTGGGGATGGAATGGGCTGGAAGCTTTGCGTAAATACCGGCGCGGATAAGGAGGAAAACTGTCTCTATGATGAAAATAAAGGGATGCCCCATATTAAAGAGCGTTTCCGGATGAAGGCGCGCTCCGTGGCGGTGTTTGAAGTATAAAAAATGTAAAAAGAAGGAAGGCGAAGAAGATCAGAGAATCTGTTATAAAAAAGTTGCTGCCGTATATTTTGCTTCCGGGAGTTTTATGTCTGCTTTCCGGATGTGCAGGCGGCACAGAACAGGAAGAAGAGAGCAGCGTCTGTACCAGGCAGTTGTTTGCTATGGATACCTATATGGATTTTACCGCTTACGGAGAAAACGGCGGGAAGGCTGTGAATGAGGCAATGGAGGAAGTAGAAAGGCTGGACGCCCTGTTATCCACCGGGAGCGCTTCCAGTGAAATTTCACGGCTTAATTCCGCAGGCAGTATGGAAGTTTCCGAAGATACGGCTTTTATTTTTAAAAAGGCTATGGAGATTTATGAAAAAACAGGAGGTTTCTTTGACTTTACTGTTTATCCTCTGATGAAATTATGGGGATTTCCTGACAAAAACTATCATGTGCCCTCCGAAGAAGAACTGGAACAGGTTCTTCCTCTTGTGGATGCCTCAAAGGTACAGTTTACGGACAAAGAGGACGGCGGAGCCGCAGTAACTCTGGGCGAGGGGCAGCAGGTGGATTTCGGAGGGATTGCCAAGGGTTATACCTCTTCTGTTGTTATGGATATTTTCCGGAAAAACGGAGTCCGCTCAGGACTCGTTTCTCTGGGAGGTAATGTACAGGCTTTGAATACGAAGCCGGACGGAACCAAATGGCGTGTGGGGATCCGTGACCCACAGGGGGACGACAGCAGCTATCTGGCCGTTGTTTCCATAGACGATCAGGCAGTAGTCACCTCCGGAGGCTATGAACGTTTTTTTGAAGAAAACGGAAAAAAATATATCCATATCCTGAACCCGGAGACAGGATACCCTGTGGAAAATGATTTGGCTTCCGTTACCGTGGTTTCCGGGGACGGTACGCTGGCAGATGCGCTGTCTACCTCATTATATATTATGGGAAAGGAAGAGGCAGGGGAATACTGGAAAGCGTACGGCGAGGAATTTGAAATGATCCTTCTGGATACGGACGGGGAATTTGTGATCACAGAGGGGCTTCAGGACAGCTTTCAGTCGGAGAACCGGACGGTTGTGCTTGAAAAATAAATCAAAAAAGGGAGAAGAAAAAAGGAGAAGAAAATGTTTGGAAGAAGGAAAAAGGAGCAGGTACTGGCGTATGATAAAGAACGGCAGCAGCCAGCAGTCAGGGCAAGTATCTGCACAGGGGAGAGAGTGGCTGGTTTTGTAGACCGGGACAGCGGAAAATTTGAGGAGGTCACGCTTATCCGAAATAACGGGGAGCTTGCGCAGTTTTGCGCAAAATACGGGATAACGGAAAGCGATCTTAAAAAAATCTGGTAGATATACCGGAATGTCCGCTTGATAACTTATTAGAGTGTGTTTGAAAATTCATTGCCGCAATTTTCAAATACACTCCAGTGAAATCAACTATTCCGTAAGAAGAAAGGAAATTAATATGTCGACAAAAGTAGGAATTATTTCAGATACCCATGGCCTGCTCCGGCCGCAGGTCCTGGATATCCTGAAAACCTGCGACTGTATTTTACACGCAGGAGATGTAACCCGGCCGGAGCTTCTGGATAAGATCCGGTATCTGGGAAATTTATATGTGGTACGGGGGAATAACGACAGGGACTGGGCGTCAAACCTGTCCGTGTCTTTAAGGTTTACCATAGAAGGCGTGAAATTTTTTATGGTGCATAACAAAAAAGATGCAGACTGGAATCTGGGAGACACGCAGGTTGTTATTTTCGGCCATTCCCACAGATACTCCGAAAAAATCATAGACGGCCGTCTGTGGCTCAATCCCGGAAGCTGCGGAATACGCAGATTTGGTCAGGAGCTTACCATGGCTGTTATGACCATAGACAACGGAACCTGGCAGACAGAAAAAATTTCAGTGACGGATTCGGCCAGGGGTGGTAAGGAGACATCATGAAATATATAAAGCAGTTTTGCATTATTATACTTGTGTCATTTTTGGGAGAAGCTCTGTATGTTCTGCTTCCCTTGCCGATCCCGGCAAGCGTTTACGGGTTGGTGCTGATGCTTCTTGCTCTTACAACAGGGATCTTAAAGCTTAGTCAGGTTAAAGAAACGGCAGTTTTTCTGGTGGAGATCATGCCGGTCATGTTTATCCCGGCAGGCGTGGGCCTGATGGATTCCTGGGGGATTCTCAGGCCCATATGCATTCCGGTGTTCATCATTACCGCAGCCACAACGGTTATCGTAATGGCAGTGACCGGAAGGGTTACTCAGCATGTTATCCGCAGAGAGAAAGGAAAAAAATAGGATGAAGGAATTTTTGGAAGCTTCGGTATTCTGGGGAGCAGTGATCAGCCTGCTCGCCTATGAGCTTGGCCTGCTCTTAAAAAAGAAATTCAAAATGGCTATATTTAATCCTCTGCTGATCTCCATTATTTGTGTGATCGGGGTGCTTGCGGTTCTGGATGTGGACTATGAACGCTATAATGAAGGCGCCAAATATTTAAGCTATCTTCTGACGCCTGCCACCGTATGTCTTGCCGTTCCTCTGTATGAACAGCTCACGCTTTTGAAGAAAAACCTGAAAGCCGTTGCGGCGGGAATCATTTCAGGAGTTCTGGCAAGCCTGGTAAGTGTTTTTTTGCTGGCAAAGCTGTTCAGGCTTTCCCATGAGCAATATGTGACTCTTTTGCCGAAATCCATTACAACGGCTATCGGTATGGGAGTTTCTGAGGAATTGGGCGGCATTGTGACGATTACTGTCGCCGTTATCATTATTACCGGAGTTCTGGGCAATATGTTCGGGGAAGTGATCTGTAAGCTGTTCCATATTGAGGAACCCATTGCAAAAGGACTTGCCCTTGGAACCTCTGCCCACGCCATCGGGACCGCCAAAGCTATGGAGCTGGGCCAGGTGGAGGGCGCTATGAGCAGTCTGGCGATCGCTGTGGCAGGACTTTTGACGGTTATCGCCGCTTCCGTATTTGCACAGCTTATGTGAGAGAATTATGTCAGCGTAGCTGACCTGAATGCGGGGCAATATACCGCAAAGCATTTCTATTTTAATTTTTAAAACAAATGTTCGAGAAAATTTGATTCGTCCCGTTTTATTGGACTGAATATATGAGATACTACCCATGTAAAGAAAATACGTTCGGAAAAAATGTTCTGAAAATACGTTCGTATTTCAGGGAGGTGTCTTATATGCGGAGTTCCAATGAAGAAATCAGAAACAGCAAGATTATCGTGTTGTCAGAGCGCGACGGTTCCCGGTCTCAGCAGCGGCGGAGGGGAGAGAAGCTTTCTTCCTCCATGGCAATGCTTCTGGGAGGGATCGCGACGCTGGAGATTATGACTGCGGCGGCCATGCTTTTAAATATTGATATCCATACCGCGGACAGAATTGCACTTGTGTTTGCTTTTGTGGTATTATATTTTGCAGTAGTAGCTTTCCTGACAGACAAATAGGAAACAGGAGAAAAATTTATGCCCAGATCCTTTCACCAAAAACTAAAAATTTTATATCTGATGCGCGCCTTTCAGGAAAAATCCGACGAGCAGCATCCTTTGACGGTAAAGGAACTGATCTCCTATTTGCAGGAGTATGGGATCAGCGTGGAGCGCAAGACGATTTATGACGATATAGAAGCGCTCCGGGTTTTCGGCATGGATATCGTAAGCCGCAGGGAGAAGCCATCGGGCTTTTATCTGGCGTCCAGAAGCTTTGAACTGGCGGAATTAAAGCTTCTGGTAGATGCCGTACAGTCGTCCAAATTTATCACCCATAAGAAATCCCGGCAGCTTATCCATAAGCTGGAGGGCCTTGCAAGCAAATACGAGGCCAGGAAGCTCCAGCGGCAGGTATTTGTAGAATCCCGTGTAAAGACTATCAATGAGAGTATCTACAATAATATTGAC
Source organism: Eubacteriales bacterium (assembly GCA_030524715.1). GTDB lineage: Bacteria > Bacillota > Clostridia > Lachnospirales > Lachnospiraceae > Blautia_A. The sequence continues at coordinate 49,255 of JAUNGB010000018.1, forward strand.
TGTATTCATACCGCCTTATCCGAAAACCGCCAGATCAGCTTTCAGTATTATGAGTGGACCATTTCCAAAAAAATGCGCCTGAAAAAGAACGGCGAGCGTTACCGCCTGAGCCCCTGGGGGCTTATTTGGAAGGATGAGAATTATTATCTGATCGGCCTGGATGAAAAAAGCGGAACCGTGAAACACTACCGTGTGGACAAAATGCTGAAAATTGCTGTGGAAAAGGAGCGGCGTAACGGAGAAGAGCTCTTCCGGAACTTTGATACCGCCCGGTTTGCTTCCGGAACCTTCGGGATGTTCGGGGGAAGGGAGGAAGCTGTCCGTCTGGAATTTGAAAATCATTTTGTCGGGGTGGTCATAGACCGTTTTGGTCAGGATGTTATGCTTCACCGTGTTGACGAGGGACATTTTTCCGTTCTGGTGCACGTCAATGTCAGCAACCAGTTTTTTGGATGGGTGGCAGGGCTTGGCTCAGGGGTTGTGGTCATTTCACCGTCAGACGTCCGGCACGAATACGTCGCATTCCTTAAAAAGTCCCTGAAAAACTATGAAAGCGCCACGAAAATCATCTGAACACAGATAAGCATTCCCTGCTTCAAGTGAGTACAGAACCGGAGTATAGGAGATCATAGATATGACTGTAAAATCAAGACTCTTGGAACTTCTTGAAAAGAATAAAGGAGAAACCGTTTCCGGGGAAGCTGTGGCCCAGGAGCTGCAATGCACCAGGGCTGCGGTCTGGAAAGCGGCCAAATCCCTCCGCGAGGAAGGATATACCATAGAAGCAGGCCCTAACAAGGGATACAGGCTTTTAAAAGATAACAACAGGCTGTCGGCTGAGGGAATACGTTCGTATCTTAACAACCGGGACGTTTTTCTTAAGATATATAAAGAGGCGGAATCAACCAATCAGGCTGCCAAGCAGGCTGCAGTCAGTAAACAGGCCGGACATGGCTCCATGATCCTTGCAGAGCGCCAGACAGAAGGGCGCGGCAGGCGCGGACGCGCCTTCTACTCCCCGGAGGGCGCAGGCCTGTATCTGAGTATCATTCTGGAACCCGGCGAGACTTTGCAGGAAAGCCTGCTTCTTACCACTGCCGCAGCCGTAGCTGTTCACAAGGCAGTCCAAAGGCTTTGCAATATCTCCCTGGATATCAAATGGGTGAATGACCTGTATCTGAATAACAAAAAAGTCTGCGGCATCCTGACGGAGGCGATCACAGACTTTGAAAGCGGTAATATTGAATTTGCCGTTGTGGGTATCGGTCTGAACCTCTATGAAGTCAAAGGGGGCTATCCCCCGGAGCTTCAGGGAATTGCCGGAGCCCTTTACCCGAATGAAGAGGCCGCTTCCGGTGTGAACCGGAATCACCTGGCTGCTGAGATCCTGAATACTCTGCTGGAAGAAACCCGGAATCTGTCGCTGTCTCCCTACTATATCCGGCATAATATCATACCGGGTAAGCATATTCAGATTCTGGACGGAACCAGGACGCGCAGAGCTTACGCCAGGGCTATCCATCCGGACGGCCGCCTTCTGGTAGAGGAAGAGGACGGCACGGAGACTCTTCTTTCCTACGGAGAGGTTTCTGTTTGTCCGGAATCCTGATTTCCGGGATTATTGCTCGAGTGTGTTGGGCGCAGGCTGAAATTTATCCTGCTATGTGTGACCGAAGAAGAAAGCTCCGGGATTCCCGGGGCTTTCTTCCAAATACCATATGTGGTTTAATTCGCTCATGGGTCTAATACCCCGCTGCTTGCAGCGTTCTAAAAAAGAAACTAGGAGCGGATACCCCGTTGCTTGCAGCGGGGTGGTTCATTGCCCGTCGTCGACTGGAACCTGCGGTTCCAGAGTCAGATTAATTTCCGGTTTCTCTGTATATGGCTGCTGCGGCCATGATGGATGCGCTTCGGAGGCTGTCTGAGACGGGGTATCCTTCTGGATGGGATTAGCTGTATCTGGCTGCTGCTGCGCCGTTTGACCGGCATCAGGCTGCGGTTTTATTTCCTCCTGGGCCTGCTGGAAGGGGCGGTATGGTTCCCAGTAATGCTCATCCTCTGTTGTCTGAGACTGCATATCCTCTATGGAGTATTTTTTACCGGACAGGATCCGAAATCCCAGGATAAGGATTAAAAGGGCTATGATGATCTGTGGAAGCCTGTATGTGAATTCCTGCAGCATCCCTGCCAGAGCAGAAGGAAGAATCCAGAACAGAATATCCACAAAGCTATTTAACAGAATGGAGGCTCCGAACACGACCATCAGAAGAGCCACAATCACTCTGTACTTTCCGATAAAGTCATCCATATCCCCTAACAGCCGATCCAAATGCAGAACATATCCGTCCTCCAGAGAATAAAATTCCTCCTCTGAGAGAGATTTTAAGTTGTGCACATTAAAGAAGCTATAAAACCAGATAATGGGAAGAAACATCAAAAGCCATCCCATTCCTGTACCGGCGCCCAGCGCAATTACTGACCAGAAGATCAGCATAATGCTGATTCCCTGCTTGCGGAAGCCCATATACATTTCTCCCGCTCCGGGGATCAGGGACGCGATAAAAAGCCAGAAACCTCGTTTTTGTTTTGTCATATTTATTTGCCTCCATTGATTAATTTATTTGAAAGTTTGTTTAGACAGTCGGTCATTTTTCGGGAACCGTCGGAAAGTCCGTTGCTCAGCTCCTTAGAGAAATCATGAAGATAATTCCTGTGTTCCATCCTGTTGTCCATTCTGCTGTCCGGAGTCCTCTGCACTTCTCTCTGTATAACAAGATGCGGCTGTACCTCGGCAAAATCCACCTGTCCTATGGTGAACAAAAGAAACAGAGCGGCAATGATTCCCGTGGCTGTACGCAGTCCGTGGTAAAATCTCTGCATTCGGTAAGAAGCTGCCGAAGCCGCTTTAGATGCCTGTATCTCTGCCGAAGCCGCTTTATTCAGGATCTGCTCCTTCAGATAAGCCGGAGTGGCGATGTCAGGCAGTTGGCGCTCCTTGCTGAGCATTTCTTCCAAACAGAAATCACAGTTATCTAAATGTTCCAGAAATGCGATCATTTCATCTGTGTCCATGGTATTTTCCGTGAATGCTTTTAAATCGTTGTCCTGAATATGCATCTAATCACTCCTTTCTATAAAGCGTTTTTCTTTAAGCTTTATTTGTTTGAGGGCGTTGGCAGGCAATGCTGCCTGCGGCGGGGCGGCAAGCATTTTTTTCAGCATGGATTTTGCCCGGTAAAGCTGTGTCTGGATCGTTTTGGCATTTTTATTCTGACGTCTGGCAATTTCGGTAACTGACAGCTCTTCGCAGAAATGGGCTATGGCTACCTCCCTGTAGGGACTCTTCAGCCTTTCGCAGAGAAGCCTTACCTGAGTGTTGGAATCCTTTGTCAGCAGGGCTTCCTCCGGAGAAGAACTGCGATCCGGGATCTGTGTAAAATAAGTATCCTCTGTCGGAATCGTACGTCTTCCGGCAGATTTCAGATAATCCAGACATTTTCTGACTGCAATTTTGCTCAGCCAGGCTTTTTCATACGCGCCGTCAAATCGGGAAAGGTTTTTGTATGCAGATAAAAATACTTCCTGTGTCAGATCCTCGGCATCAAAGGGGTTACCAATGGATTTCAGACAGATGGAATATATTAAATTTTGATACTGGTCTATTAAATATTCCAGATATTGCTCCTGCGAAATGATATCAGCCCCCTTCCTGATCTTAACGGCAAGATGTTTACTTGCTTAATAATTATAACGAGATTCCGCCTGGAATGCATTCAGTTTCATACAAAAAATTAAATTTTTATAAAAAAGAGCCGCTCTGTGTTTATGAGCGTGTAGTAAAGTGGAATGTAAATGTTCGCTTTACATAAGAGGCCGAAAGGGCTATAATCAGAGCGGAAATGGTAAGCAGCATGCTCAATGGAACAGGGCAGCGGAATGAAGCAGCAGAATCGGGCTACAGAATAAAATTGCGGAATGAAACGGCAGAATCGGGCTACAGAAAAAAAATGCTGAATGAAATGGCAGAATAGGAGAACAAAACAAAAACAGCGGCATAGACCACAGAAAAGAATCCGTACAAAATACGATAAAACAGATTGGAGAATAAGAACGATGACAGAAACACGGCGGTTATATTATGAGGATGTATACCGGAAAGAATTTCAGGCAACGGTGCTGGAGTGCAGGGAAGCGAAAAAAGGATATCACATCCTTCTGGATGAGAGCGCATTTTATCCGGAAGGAGGCGGACAGCCAAGCGATATTGGATATCTGGGAAACGTAAAGGTGAATGAGGTTCATGAAAAGAATGGGGAGCTGCTTCATTACACTTCTGAACCTCTGGAAGCAGGCACAGTGGTAACAGGTACGATCGATTGGGACAGGCGTTTTGACCTGATGCAGCAGCATTCGGGAGAACATATGGTAAGCGGTCTTGTCCATGAGGCTTACGGATATGATAATGTAGGCTTTCACATGGGAAGCGATGTGATCACCATTGATTTTAACGGGATGCTGGACGAGAAGCAGCTATCAGAGATCGAAGCAAAGGTGAACCGGAAGATCTGGGAGGATACGGAGGTGGAGATCACTTATCCGACGCCGGAGGAACTGGCAGTCCTTCCTTACAGGAGTAAAAAGGAACTGACAGGTAAGGTGCGCATTGTGCGGTTTCCGGGCGCGGATATCTGCGCGTGCTGCGGAACCCATGTAACGCATACGGGGGAAATCGGTATCGTTAAGCTTCTTTCTGTGGAGAAATTCCGCGAGGGAGTCAGGGTAGAAATGATCTGCGGAAAAAGAGTTCTTGAGTATCTGAATATGGTCAGAACCCAGAACCATCAGGTATCTGTGCAGCTTTCCGCCAAAGAGGGAAATACCGCGGAGGCTGTAGCTCGGCTGGCAGAAGAAAACTTCCGGTTAAAGGGGCGTGTACTAAGGCTGGAGGAACAACTGTTTACCAGTGAAGCTGAGAAATGGGCATGTATCGGAAATCTGACGCTTTTCCAGGAGGGAATGGAAGCGGACAGTGTGCGAAAACTGGCGGATGCGGTTATGCAGAACTGCGGAGGCAGGTGCGCTGTGTTTTCAAAGAACCCGGACGGCAGCTATAAATATGCGATCGGTGAAAAGAACGGAGATCTTCGTCAGTTTGTCAAAGAAATGAATGCGGCATTAAACGGGCGCGGCGGCGGCAAACCGTTTTTTGTACAGGGCTCGGTGCAGGCTTCAGAAGAGGAAATCAGGAAATTTTTTGAGAATCGGGACTGATGAAGGATGTGCAGGGATTCGGTTTGGAATTATGTCAGCGTAGCTGACCCGAATCCCGCACCAAGACTCGCGAGCAAGTCTTGAATTGATTTACAGACAGGCAGAAAACAAAAGGAATAATAAGCCGGAAAATAATTGAAAAGAAATGATTGAGGGAAAGAAAATGTTTGGTGAGTGTCATGCCCATGTGATTATGGACGGAATGAATTACCGCAAAGCGGTAGACCTTCATAGGGATGGCGTAAAGGATGAGGTGATCCGTGCGCATTTTGAAGCCTACAAAAAGCGGGGAGTAACCTTTGTCCGGGACGGCGGAGACGCCCTGGGAGTTTCCAAAAGAGCGAAGGAACTGGCTGCGGAATACGGGATTGACTATCGTTCCCCAATATTTGCCATTCATAAAGAAGGGCATTACGGCGGCATTGTAGGACGCGGCTTTCGGGATCTTCGGGATTTTCACAAAAGAGTGCTGGAAGCGAAGGCGGAAGGCGCTGATTTTATAAAAATTATGACGACAGGCCTGATGGATTTCAAAAATCACGGTCAGGTAACCGGAACTCCCCTTGAGGCCGGGGAGGTAAAGGAAATGGTGCATATCGCCCATGAGGAGGGCTTTGCGGTGATGAGCCACACTAATGGGATCTATGGCGTGCAGGCAGCGGTAGAAGCAGGCGTGGACAGTGTGGAGCACGGAAACTTTATAGACGAAGAAACCATTCAGATTCTTTCACAAAGCCGGACAGTGTGGGTTCCTACTCTTGTAACCGTGCGTAATCTTCTGGGATGCGGCAGATACAGTGACGAGGTGATCAGGCCGATTATGGAAATCGGAGAAAGGAATCTTTCTCTTGCTTATGCAAAAAAGGCAAGAGTGGCTCTCGGAAGCGACGCCGGAGCTTATATGGTTCCCCATGGAAAGGGAATTGAGGATGAATATGATTCTTTCCGGCAAATTCTGGGAAATTCACCGGGTGTACAACGATGGCTTGAGGACGGAGAGTGGGAAATAAAAGAGCGCTTCCGGAGACAATGAAGCAGGGAAAATAAAAGGATTTTGCAGGCAATCTGGCTGCGGGACGAAGCTTGTCCCATTGGTTCAAGGCTCGCTCGCGAGTCCTGGCGCGGGATTCGGATCAGCTGCGCCGACATAATTCAAAACCGAATCCCTGCACATCCTAGAGCGTGTTTGAAAATTCATTCCAGCCATCTGTACGCCCCACTTTGCGGCATATTTGCCCCGCATTCGGTCAGCGGTCTCCGTTCCACTACGGTCGGCGCTTATCACTCGTCCACCGGACGAGCAGCGCCCCGCTATGCCTCCCTCATTTGTGTCAAATCTCCCACAAACTGTGACGCACATCTGACAGAAAGCAATTTTCAAACACGCTCTAGCGAAGCATATATCATAAGATCATGCATCTTCGATTTTCAGTCCCACGTAGATATTGGACTCCCGCGACTGGGCAGGATGGAAGGTGATCTTCACAGAGCTTCCGCTTAAAAGTCCTCCCGTGGATGAATTGCGGGCATTATCAGTACGGAAGGTCACAGCGGCTCCATCAAAGGTGAGGATGGTTACCGTATTTGCCGTACTCCCCATGATCTCTCCGGTTACGGTAAAGGATACCTGTTTGTTATTCAGCGTATCCGGATCTTCTCCGGTGATTCCCAAAACAGAAATCCCATCCAATGTGGCGCCGTTAAATTCTCCGGTGTAAGTGACCGTTGCATGAGAACCAGGACAAGGCCCTCCTGCAAAGTGACAGGGAATTGACGACATATCAAATACCAGAGGCGTCTCCATTCCATCAAGAAGCACAGTGAGGGAATTTAGCTTTATATCCTGAATGATCCCGGACAGCTTTTTTTCTTCGGCTGTCTGCGTCTCATCCGCTGAAGGGGTCGGAGTCGGCGTTGGGTCAGGAACCTTTAGTGGGTCGATATCTGAAATACTCAGCACCTTTAAATGGCTGGCGTTTAATACGGTAGGATTGTCTGATTCCGTTTCCGGGAATTTTCCTTTAAAATGCAGATAAACCCAGTTATTGGCTTTAATTCCGTTTTGATAATATTGTTCCGTTCCTGTAATCGGATAAGTGGCAGTTTTTCCGGATTTGGCCTTGATTGTTATAGTATTTGCCGTCAGATCCTGTACCTGACCGTGAGCGGTACGGTCTTCTAACTGGCTTTTTTTATGATATTCATCAACGACCTTCAGCGCTCTGACTGTGCTGGTATCCGTATCGCTAAGCTGTCCTTCATAAATGATACTGATCTCGTCTCCGGTGATCATGCCGTCTTCGCATTCCAGAGTTGCCTGGGATACATCAAAGACATACATATTGTCATCAGCTTTGATAGTAAGCTGGTTCCCGGTGAAATCCTGAAGGTTGCCGCGGATCTCATCCATATACACACGCGGCTGATGTTCCTCCTGATTCTGTGCGGGTTCCTCATCCGCAGGGAGAAATTGGTCTAAAAGTGTTCCGGGACTGCATCCGGTAATCGTAAAGGTAAGGCCGATGCAAAGGCATAGGGCAAGCTGTTTCTTCATGTATAGCCTCCGGTATGGAAAATTCCCGGAATATATCAGGCGTCAGCCAAAGCTGATTTCCAATCCTGCACAAAACGGCAGGGGAGATTTGGAACAGATCAGTTGCGTTTTTGGCTTTTCCCGGGAGCCTCGGGCATGAAATCAAAAACTTCATGATAGGTATCCCATTCCTCCCGATCTGAAGCCGGGCGATACATCAACCCTGTACATTCTGTGCAGGCATTGGTTTCCAGGTAATTTTCGTATGAAACATGATAAAGATCTTCTTTTTTGTCAGTGCTTTTTTCGTCCATCATACACGCTCCTTTGCTTCTTTGAGTTAAAGTGAACAAAGTTAGTATATGAAAAAAGACGGGTTTTATACAGTTTCTGTTTATCGGATACATTATACCAAAAAATAACGGGGATTTCTATACTTTGTTGAATTGTGCAGCTACCGTTGGTTCGTTGCGGGTTACTGTTCACACCTATAGTGTAAACAGTAACGAATTCGGCACGGTGAACAGCATCTTTTTATCAGCAACAATTATGGCTGTACCCGGAACCAGTAGGTATAAAAATGATGGAAGCCCAGTGATTTATACAGGTTTCGGGCAGCGGTATTCCCTTCTACCACTTGAAGATAAGCGCTTTTGGCACCTTTATTCATGCCGTTTTTCAAAAGCCCTGTGCAGATTTGGCGTGCATAGCCATGCCCTCTGTAATCCTCCCTTACGTGGATGGCATAAATACCGATATAATCCCTGTCCAGAATCCCAAGTCCCGTAGCGATGATCTTTCCTTCTTTTTTTATGGAAGCGCAGATGGTTTCTTTGGGAATAGCGCGGTACATAGAAGGAACAACGGTGCGGTGTATGGGATTTGTAGTCCCTTTTAATTCAAACAGGCTTTCGATCCATTCAGGAGGAATGGTGTCTGTAAAATCCACCTGTTCATAGGGAGCATATAACGCGGCGCCGGATAGGCCGGCGGTCATGACATTGGTCGTATGCTGGATTTCATAGCCCCTGTTTTCCAGAACATAATCGAAGTCAGGGGAAACTAAGGGACTGATCTTAAAAATGGCGGGAGTTCCCAGACGGCGGTAAACATTTTCACAGTAAGGGATCTTTTCACGCCAGGGCAGTGTTGAGGTTCCGAACTGTTCCACACTGTTAGTCCTGTGTGTATAAAAATAAGAAAAGCGCAGAATCCATCCGTCATAAAGCTCCATTTTATGAGACGGCCAGGCATTCAGGGACATATCTTCGATTTTCTTGATATTTGTTTCCATAGTAGTTAAACGCTCCTTTACATAAGGAATTTTCTGAGTACATGCAGTAATTCTTCCGCGAGGATTCTGTGCCCCTGTGAGGTAAGATGGATTCCGTCAACAGTAAGAAAATCCAATCCGTATTTTCGGGCTTCCTCATTCAGGCGGTCATGCAGTAAAATATACGGGAGGTGATAATTTTCTGCCAAAGCAGCAATGCCCTGTGACATAGTATGTAAATGAGGGAACCAGGTACGGTATTCGGCAGGATACGGAAAAAGAAACGGTTCCATCAAAATAATACGGCGTTTGGGCGCGCTTAATTTTTGTAAAAGCCGTTCATAGTTCTGAAGGAAAGCCTTCATCATATCATCCTTCTGCCGGGGAGTACGGTTAGTGCTCATCATTAAACCAATATCATTGATACCTATTAAAATTGTTATAATATCCGCCTGTAAAGGAAGATAACGGCTTCGGGCATTCTCCAGAAGCCGTGCAACGGTGAATCCATCCACACCGCAGTTTGTGATCCGGAAATCTGCCCCCATGGATGTAAGTCTGTCATGCAGCATAGCCACATAACCGTTTCCATACGGCGGATGCCCGAAAAGCCGTCCGCAGTCTGTAATACTGTCTCCAATGCATAAAATATGTGTCATAGTAGCCTCTATTCATAAAAATGTATAATTATACAATTGCATGTTTATCAATTACTCTACCACTGCGGATTGTACAGGTCAAGAGAGAAAAAAATAAAAAAAGGACTGGACAAACTCTCCAAATTGTTCTATAATAACAATCACCAGAAATCATCTGGTGTCTAAGCCGTCAGATCAGACGGCGGAATCCCATTTTTACGAAACACACATACTATCCGTGAAATCCCTCCGCTGCACCGGATGGTTCAGGGATAGAACCCAAAAGGAAAGCGGGTGATAAAATGTCTGCATATGCGGTGCTGGCTTTAATGATTGCCGGGACGGCTGTGGTTATGGATATCCGGAGCGCATGCGTAGATAACGGATGGATTTTGTTTTCTCTCTGTATCGGATTCGCATGGCGGCTTTTCAGGGAAGGGGCGCCTGGAATTCCTGATTTTATAGCGGGAGCAGTCCTTCCGGTTCTTCTTCTTTCCGGGTTATTTTATTTCCGGATGCTCGGAGCCGGTGATATTAAGCTGTTTTGTGCGCTGGGCGGTGTGATGGGAGCTGCGGATGTGTGCAGATGTATTCTGATTTCCTTTTTTCTGGGAGCGGTCATTTCTTTGGCAATTCTGATTTTTTTCGGCGGTTTTTTCCGGCGAATCTGTTACCTTATCCATTATTTTGAGGAATATTTCCTTACAGGTCGGGTAAGACCCTACTACAGGCGGGGAATGTCCCTGGAAAATTTTCACTTTACGGTACCCATATTTTTAAGTGTCATGTTTTATGCAGGAGGTGTCTATTGAAAAAGAATATATTTGCAGTTTGTGACTTAGAGGCAGATTATGCCTATAACTTCATGGATTATCTGAACCAGAAGAAGAATATTCCTTTTGAGATTCAGGCGTTTACCAATGTAGAGAGTCTGCTTGCTTATGGGAAGGAAAAACATATTGAACTTCTGCTGATTTCCGGAAAGGCAATGTGTCAGGAGGTTCGGGAGCTGGATATCGGAAAGCTTGTGATCCTTTCTGAAGGGGTGCATTCCCCGGGGCTGGATCAGTATCCCAGTGTCTATAAGTACCAGTCTTCTTCTGATGTTGTCCGTGAGGTGATGGCGTATTACGGGGAAGAGAAGGCCGTTTTTCCGGTTCAGTTTCCGGTATTGAAGAAGACTACAGAGATACTGGGGGTGTATTCCCCTCTGGGGCGCTGCCTGAAAACCTCCTTTGCATTGACGCTTGGCCAGGTATTGGCAAGGGAACGGGCGGTATTGTATCTGAATCTGGAAGAGTATGCGGGATTTGAAGAGCTGATGGGGAAATCCTTCCAATATAATTTAAGTGATCTTCTGTATTATGTACGTCAGGAGAACCAGAACCTGACTCTGAAAATGAACAGTATGATCCAGACTGTCAATAACCTGGATTATATCCCTCCGGTACAGGCGCCGTCTGATATTCTGGGAATTTCCTGGGAGGATCTGGAGAGACTTATTTCCGAGATCACTCTTCACAGCTCTTACGAGGTGGTGGTGCTGGACATTGGGCATGGGATCGAGGAAACCTTTCAGCTTTTGGATCAGTGTAAGACTGTCTATATGCCGGTACTTTCAGATACGGTGTCCGCCTGTAAAATCGCGCAGTATGAAAATCTTCTGCGCATCTGGGATTATCCTCAGGTGCTTGCAAAAACGGTGAAAGTGAAGCTTCCTTTTCATGCAGGAACTGTTTGTGCCGGGAAATATGCAGAGCAGTTATTGTGGAGTGAACTGGGAGATTATGTAAGAGGTATGTTGAGAAAGGATACACAATGAGCAGAGAAAACTTCCGTATGATGCGGCAGCTTTTAATGGAAAAGCTGGATCTGTCCAGGGAGCTTACTGATGAAGAGATCCTGGACGAGATCGATGAGCTGATTATGAGCAGGATGCGGGAATCCTGTATTGCCCTGAAGGAAAAGGTTCAGCTTCGGCAGGAATTGTTTTATTCTGTGCGAAAGCTGGATGTACTTCAGGAGCTGATCGAGGATGAAGCCGTAACGGAAATTATGGTAAACGGACCGGATGCTATTTTTGTGGAACGTGACGGAAGGCTGACCCGATGGGGGAAAAGCTTTACTTCCAGAGAAAAGCTGGAGGATGTTATTCAGCAGATTGTCGGAAAGTGCAACCGTGTAGTAAATGAATCCATGCCTATTGTGGACGCGAGACTGGAAAACGGCGCCAGAGTCAACGCGGTTATTCAGCCGGTGGCGTTAAACGGACCGATTCTTACGATCCGGCGATTTCCTGACCAGCCGATCACCATGGAAAAGCTGATCGCACTTGGAAGCCTGCCAGGGGAATGTGCAGATTTTCTGGCAGCGCTTGTAAAGGCGCGTTATTCCATGATCATCGGCGGAGGTACAGGAAGCGGCAAAACCACCTTTCTGGGAGCGTTGTCTGAATATATTCCCGGAGACGAACGTCTGATCACCATTGAAGACAATGCCGAGCTGAAAATACAGGGGATTGAAAATCTGGTGCGCCTGGAGGCGAAAATGGCGAATATGGAGGGAGCGGCTTCCGTGACCATCCGTGATCTGATCAAGACAGCTTTGAGAATGCGTCCGGACAGGATTATTGTGGGAGAGGTGCGCGGAGGGGAAGCCGTGGATATGCTTCAGGCTCTCAATACAGGGCATGAAGGCTCTCTTTCCACTGCCCATGCAAATTCTGCCAGGGATATGTTAAGCCGTCTGGAAACCATGACACTGATGGGAGTGGAACTGCCGCTGGAGGCTATCCGGAGGCAGATCGCTTCGGGGGTGGATATTCTGATCCATCTGGGACGGATGCGGGATAAAACCAGAAAGGTTCTGGAAATCACAGAGGTTTGCGGATTTGAAAACAATGAAATAAAAATTCAGACACTTTACCGATGGCAGGAGGGCGAGGGCCTGGTGCAGACGGCTCCGCTCCTTTGCCGGGAAAAGCTGGAACGTGCGGGGGTCATTATATGAAGCAGGACTACGAAGTATATCATTTTACAAAAAAAGAGGCGTTAAAATATCTGGCACAAAGCATTCTGCTGTGCGCGGCAGTGGACTATCTGTTTTACAAAAGTATGTGGGGGCTTATCTTTATGATTCCGGTTCCGGCGCTTTTTATGAAGTGGAAGAAAAGACAGTTGATCCGGGAGAGAAAGAAGAAACTCAATTACCAGTTTAAGGATGCCCTGAATTCTTTAAGCGTAGCAGTACAGGCGGGATATTCCGTGGAAAATGCCGTATCAGCTTGCGCCAGAGATCTGGAACGGCTTTATGAGAAAAACGACGATATTATGGAAGAGTTCCACTATATTGAAAGCCAGCAGAGGGTCAGCGTTCCTGTGGAAGAATTGTTTCTGGATCTTGGGGAGAGAAGCCGGGTAGAAGATATTGAAAATTTTGCCGCTGTCTTTTATACAGCCAAAAGGACTGGCGGAGATATGGATAAGGTAATCCAGAAGGTTGCCAGGATGCTTGGAGATAAGATTGATGTGAAGAAGGAAATCGAGGCAACCCTGGCTGCGAAAAAGTCAGAACAGATGATCATGAGCCTGATGCCCGCCGGAATCATTCTGTATTTACAGGTGACCTCTCCCGGATTTTTAAGCGTGCTGTACGGCAACCCCTTCGGTATATGCGCTATGACCATTTGTCTGGGGATTTATGGTCTGGCATACTGGATGGGAAGAAGGATTGTGGATATAGAAGTGTAGCAGAAGTGTAACGGATAGGAGCATTATGTGGATACATATCATTATTTTTGCAGGAATTTTGGGAACCGCCGCCGCATGGAAGGCGGGGTGGCTCCGGTTGGAGGGCCTGGAGGAAAACGGAGGAAAAAAGCTGTTTCTTATAGTAGCATTGGCCGGAAATCTTCTTGGGCTTTTGGTGACGCTGGGAAGCGGAAACGGAACGGTTTACTCTGAGGGATACCGTCTGGAAAAGGAGGAGACCGGTTCCTATGAAGAAAAATTTATGGTATCTGTGGACGGGGAAGAGGCAGGAACGATGTATGTCCAGGTTCCTGAGAAAGAAGGCGGGGAGGAAGCTGAAGACAGCTCTTCACGGGAGCTTACGGACGAGGAACTGCAGGAACAGAAGCTCCGTGAAGCAGTTGCCCGGTATAATCAGGAAAAAAATGATCCTGATTACTATTACCTCCCTGAGCAATGGGATGGAAAGCGTCTGGAATGGCAGCATCCGGACGATCATTCCGGAGCGTTGCTGTCAGCCTTAAGCCTGTTTGCCGCTCTGGCTTTGATGGTAAAAAAGGCCAGGGAGAGACAGGAGGCGCAGGCAAAGCGGTTTGAACAGCTTTTAATGGATTATCCGGGTCTTGTGATGAAATTTACCCTTCTTGTTCAGGCTGGGATGACGGTTCGGAAGGCTTTTCAGAAAATAGCTCTGGATTACCGCAAAAGGCGGCCGGATAAAGTACGGTATGCTTATGAAGAGATTCTGGCCGCCTGCTATGAAATGGACAGCGGCGTTTCTGAAGCGGAGGCATACAGACGTTTTGGAGAGCGGTGCGGGCAGATTCAGTATAAAACTTTTGCAACCCTGCTCATTCAGAACCTGCAGAAGGGCAGTAAACGTATGTCGGATATGCTGGAACAGGAATCCATGGAGGCCTGGGATGAGCGCAAGCGTAAAGCAAGGGTTCTGGGAGAGGCTGCGGCTACGAAGCTTTTGGTACCGATGGTGATGATGCTTGGCGTTGTAATGGCGATTATTATGGTACCGGCGTTCCTGTCATTCTATGGATAAGACAAATAAATTATAGCAGATTATGCAGGGTTCTTTATCAGGACAGAAGGAGGTGAGGGATATGAGCAGATGGTGGCGGAATCTGGCAGGAGATTTTGTGAGAGAAGAGGACGCGGTGGGAGTCGTGGAAATCATCCTGATTCTTGTGGGAATATTCACCCCCTATTATGGGGTGGGTATAAGGTGTATGGCGTAAAAATATGTGGATAAATAGTACGATAAATACAAGGAAAGGTGGAAAGTGTGCATGGCGTATGGGGAAAAAGAGGATAGCAGAGAGGTTATCCTAGTTGGGTACTATAACGTCTTATTCTACTTAATGTTTAGAGTTGGTTTAGATGCATACAAGAAAGATATTCTTATTGAACGCATAAGAGGTGGAGAACGAATGGTAATGAAAGATATCTATAGATGGTGTGAAGGACATCAAATACCATTCTGGACAAAGTTTATATATCGCAAAGATTTTTCTATTAAGGCAAATTTGTGGAACTTTTATTCATATTGCCGTTTTGTATATGAAATTAGAGGAACCCATTATGATATAGATAATAAGGAATAGTCGGATTTTCCGGCTATTTTCTTTTTGGAGGAAATAGAATAAATTTCATTTAATTACTTGAAATAGTAAAGAAAGTGTTCGGGAGTCAGGAATTATGCAACAAAATGTGGCGAAACGCAACAATGCTAGGAGGTGATAGAGTGCGGAAGGAAAAATTTAAAATTAAATGTCCCAAGCGAATTCAATTTGGGGATCCATTGTATTATGAAGATTTTGAAAATGAACCGGAGAGACTCAAAAAGCTGGTAGTCGATTATAAGCCCAAGCCGGAGTTTAAGGCAGGCGTATTGTTGACGGAAACAGAATATCCTGAGTTTCCAGGATACATGGCACGGACAATGACTATTTGCTTTGCACCGGAGCAATATCTTTCTACATATATGGATGAGAAAATGTATGCTTCACAGAAGGTAGAACACAAAGAAATTGGTGTTGATTCAGCATGTTACCTGATTGATGTTGATGGGCGATACGAAGATATTAGAACAGGTGGAGATGGTTATTGGGGTGATTACCAGGAATTGTACCGTGAAATAAATGGGAGGAAATATGTGGACGCCGTGGTGATTTCAATTTCCATGCCGGATGATATGTCCTTTGAGAGTATGAAACGTCTGGCAGAGTATTTTTTTGAAGATATGAGTCCAGACAAGGAGCCGAAAAAAGCAGACAAGAAAAAAGGAAGGGATAGATAATGGGATTTAGCCACAGACGAATAAAAGATAATGGTTTATTACGAAGGGAGGTTTGATATGAGCAGTGGGATAACTGAAATTAACAAAGAGACTTTCTGGCAGCTCATTGAAGAAACGAAAAATCAATGTGGACAGGATATGGACGCATCTATTTCCTGGATTAAAAAAGAATTGTTGAGTATGCCGCCGGAACAATCCCTGCAATTTCATGCGATTATGCACGGGTACCGGGATTTGGCTGATAAATATGGGCTTTGGACGGCAGCCACCCTTATAAAAGAGTATGGCTGTTCGGATGACGGATTTATGGATTTCAGGGCATGGCTGATCGCACAGGGAAAAGAAATCTATATGGCGGCGTTAGAGAATCCGGATTCCCTAACAAGGGTAGAACAGTATGGAGACTGTGAATTTGAATTACTTAATTATGTTGGAGATTATGCCTATCAGGAACTGACCGGGCGAAGTGCTTATGAAGATTGCACACCGGAAATGGAAAAAAGGGTGCTGGAGGAAATATCCAGGGAAATCAAATATCATCCGCTGATTGAGTATCCATTGCAGCCGCCGGATGTGGCTGCGGTATATCCTGAAATAGGTGACATGATTATGAAAAAGTATAGCATCCGCTTTTTCAGCAAAGATTCCTCCATATGGAATACTTCACTACCGGAGCTGAAAGCAATGGTAGAAAAGGGAGCGGCTGAAGTACGGAAACTTAAAAAGGCAAAACAAAAAAATAAGGATAAGCCTCAAAAGCGAAACGATCCGTCCAGATAGTGATAATAGGCAGTTTGCACGATCTGTGGAAGAAAATCTTGTTGCATTCTGTGAATAGCTTTCTCAGCCTAAAATGGTATAGTGTAAGGCTTGATAGAACACAATGAATAAGAAGGGAGCGATTCGGAATGCATACACAATTAGAAGAACTGTGGATGGATGCCATAGAAATGAAAGTGGGCGAGCAGATTACAACTTATCTGAGAAAAAACCACTCGGAATACCAAGAGATAGGAGTACGTCAAAAAAAACTGATTGAGGATTATCCAGTGCTGTGGAAAGTGGTGGATGGAGATGGAGCAGTTACTTTGAACGAAAAGGAACATTGTGCTTTAAAAGAATATTTGTCCAATCAGGATGACATGGAACGGCTGGAAAAAGAATACCATTATTATTATGGACAATCCCATGTATTCTCTTATGGGCGCATGTTAAAAAGTATACAGAGGGAAATCAATCCGGGTGGGGATGTGGCAAGAAAGAGAAAACTGGCTGATATGCTGATAGAAGCCAGAACCAGCGAAGCGGAAATGGATTTTTTGAAAGAAGATGAAGAATATCAGAAAAGACGGAAAGAGTCATTACGACAGGAAGAAATCTTAAAAGCCATGAATCCGCCGGAGGATATCAAGAATCAGATTGACCTGCTTACCTGCTCTATCAATGACCACTGGAGCCGATATGTCGAACTGGTTTATCAGTATGCGATGGAGGATATCCTGACATTTTTAGTAGAGAGGTAGGAAGCACAATGAAAAAAGATACGGTCAAGACGATCAGCCTTGGTAAAGAGCGGAAATGGGAATCCAGGGATCAGGCAAAAATGTATTATCTGCAACTGGCAGCCTTTTCCGAGGGAGACGAAAGGCAGAGATATATGAATATCCTTACACGATTAGCAAGGGGAATGAAAGTATGCAGTGACAAGGAACTTTGAATCATATCTTCCACACGATTTCATGAAAAGTTTTATATAACGGCAGACAGGATCGAAAAAAGGTTCTGTCTGCCGTTTCTTTTTAGGACCTCAACCAGCTGGAAGAAAAAATCCCTGCCATCGGCAGGATCTCCCACTCTTCCGGCATTTTTTTCGCATCGGGTGTCCAAAACCCCCATTTTTCAAAATTCAATAGAAGGGATGTGAAGCCTATGATTATAGGAATCGATCATGGCTATTATGCCATGAAAACCCCGCATGTCTGTTTCCCAACAGGGCTGTCCAGGTATGACTATGAGCCATACACGATGCAGAACGTGCTGCAGTATGCGGGGAATTATTATGTCTGCGGTACCGGACGACAGACTCTCATGAAAGACAAGACAGCCAATGATAATTATTATCTGCTGACGATGGCGGCATTGGCGCAGGAGATTGAATACCGCAGGGCAGAGAGGAAGGGAAAGATCATTCTAGCAGCCGGATTGCCGCTTGCAGGTTTTGGAAGGGAAAAGACGGCTTTCCGGCAGT
>JAUNGB010000106.1 GCA_030524715.1 Eubacteriales bacterium
CAAAGGAAAGGGTGATGTCATCGTCTTTGATAGAATCCACAGAGGGGCTGTTGGACTTGTAAAAGCAGGCGTATCCCAAAACCTTAAAATATGTATCCACATTTAAGGCATCTTCCGGAGATTTATACTCCATCAGATTATGGCCGCGGAAAATCTTTCCTATTTCATTATTGATGGAAATATCCTCCGTTTTCCTGATGACCAGAAGATCGATCTGCAGGGGCTTGGAGCTGAGCTGATATTCTTTCTGAAAATCAACATCATTTTTGTTTTCAACGAGCTCCAATCGTACAGCCGAGCAGAATGGCCCGTGCCATTGTTTCCTAATCTCACTTCGCTCCATATAAGTTCTTCTCCTTTAATTAATATTGTATTGTTCTTTGGTGTTTTTATAATCAGGGAGAACCTTATATGAAGGCCTGTGAATATTTTATCATTTGTATTGAAAACCTGCCTTTTGTGTAAAAAAATCAATCGGTTTCATCCACAGGCAGTTTCCATAAACATGTCCATTAGAAAAATATGTTGTTGCACCTTATGCAGAGTATTGGATACCCGATATAAGCATAACATATGGATGTTAGTTTTTCCACTAAAAAATTCTTTGAGTTTTTTTTAAATTTTTTGTTAACAGAAGCGCCAGCTTTTCCACAGGTCTACCCGAAAATCTGCGCTGGAGGCGCTGAAGCAGTTCTCCTCAATGAACTTTCCAAGTCCATTGGAACACGCCACTTTTTCTATTTTAAACTTTTCATCCATGTTCTTTTTCTGAAAATTACAAGAGTAATCCCGAATCTCACGCATTCCTCCAGAGACAAAATAAAGTACACATATGTAATCTGCATTTTCCAGACAAAAGCGGACGCCAATGCCAGCGGAACTCCAAACATCCATGTTCCGATAAAGTCCACCCACATAATGTATTTCGTCTTTCCGCCGCTTCGGATGATCCCGCCGCCCAATATCATATTCTGGACCTTTACAGGGGAAATTACTGCATATACAAGTAAAATTTCCCGTGTCATCTCCTGTACCAATGGTTCCACATGATAAATTTTTACATAAACGGAACTGGTGATTACAAGAAGTACAGACAGAAATATAGAACCGATAAACCCATACTTCATCAGCTTCTTTGACTCTTCATACGCCTGGTCATAGTTCTTCCTTCCAAGAGATTTTCCTATTAATATACCTGACGCCTGGGATAAACCGCTCAGCGCCCCTATTACAAGCGTCTGAACCGGTATTGTCATAGTCATAGCAGCACAGGCGTCTGTTCCGAGATTTCCATAGACCGCCGTATAAATATTTTCGCCCAGACTCCACAAAAATTCACAGACCAGCATCGGACAAAGAATTTCCATATACTGCTTTCTATAGCTGCTTTCATACGCATTTTCTGCCGTTGTTCTTTTTTTATTCCATTCTGCTTTAAGCTTCATCTGCTGCCTGCGCGTATGTTTTCTGAAAAACAAAAGAATGATTCCGCAGGAAACAACCTGGGCAGCCACTGTAGCTGATGCCGCGCCTTTTACCCCCATTGCCGGAAATATCCCTTTGCCGAAAATCAGCATATAATTTAATCCGGTATTCATAAGCAGAGCAAAAATACTGGCTAATAACGGCAGACTGGCCGCCTCCATACATCGAAGCATCGTTGTCACAATAGAACTGACTGCCATAGGCAAAAAGGACAGGGAAAGAATACGGATATAATCTGACGCTAATCCTCCTGTAACATCATCCTTTGTATAAATCCCCATGATCCTTTGGGGAAATACCGTACAGAGTACCAGAAACACTGCTGCCAATCCTATAGACAACGCTAAATTTGTAAAAAAACTCCTGCCGACTTCCCGCTCCTTCTTTGCTCCCATATATTGCGAGATCATAATTCCCGCGGCAGAAGCAATTGCTGACAAAACCACAGAATAAATCGATGCAAATTTCCCGCCTAATCCGATTCCCGCAATACTGCTGCTTCCAAGCTGCCCGATCATTACCTGATCTATGACGCTGAATGAGGACTGCAGCAGAGACTGCAGTGTTACCGGCAGCGCTATTTTAAATACTGCCCTTCGGAATTCTTTCTGTCTTTCCATATCCTATTACCCCTTAATTATTTTTTTTACGCTTTGGCGTTCTACAAAAGAAACCGGCAGATTTATAGTAAGCGGTTCCTCTGATCCGTTTTTTAAACTCTGAAGAATTGAAATTGCCTTTTTTGCCCGCAAAGATACATCCTGCCTGACAGTGGTCAGTTCCGGAACACTGTAACGGCAAACCGGGCTGTCATCAAAGCCCACAATGGAGATATCTTCCGGAACCTGAATTCTCTTCTCCTGCAGATAGTGCATCAGTTCAACCGCATAAAAGTCCGATACTGCAAAAACCGCACTATACTCTAATATTTCCTGCAGTCTCTTCTGATAAAATCGCATCCGTTCTTCCTTCCGAAAGGGAATCTGCATAAAACTGACTGAAGAATCCCCCATAGCTGCCGCGCATCCCTCCATGCGTTCTGAATCCACACAGATAAAGTTGTCAGAGAGACACAGAACCTTTGTATGCCCCATAGAAGCCAAATACTCCCCTGCCTGATATCCGCCTCCATAATTATCAATTGTCAGATTGCAGATCTTTTGCGCCTCCTTAAAGTAGCCGTCATAAACTACAAACGGGATATGCATAGATTCTCTCAGTTTTCTGTAATCCTGCTCACAGAAACCGATAATTACCAGCCCCTCCATATTCCACATAGATGCAAAACGGACGATTTCATTCCACTGGGCCGTTATCTTTATCATCATGAAATAGTTTGCCTGACTTATTTCCTTTGACAATGCATTCACCGCAGAAGAAATAAATCCGTCCTCCAGAACATGCCCTTCGTATTTTTCATGATCATTTATTACGACGCCGATAATTCTCGAATTATTCTGCGCCAGCAGAATCCCCGCCATACTTGGAATATAGCCTCTCTTTTCCAAAAGCTCCTGCACACGTTTTACGGTTTCATCGGATATCTTTTTTGTCTTTCCATGGATCACATTGGATACCGTTGCAGTGCTGAGTCCCAGTTCTTCTGCAATATCTGATATTCTGACTCTTTCTTTACACATATACAGTCCCCTTATCTTTTTTTACCATAAAGTCTTCTTATCTTTTTATCAGAAAGCCTCTTATCTATCATACGGTCTTCTTAATCACTGTTTATACCGTAGTTGTGAACAGTAACTCCTTACCTTTTTCTACGACTTCTTCAGTATAATAAAAGCCTATAGCTTTTTCAAAGGTTAAACGTGTAACCTCGCACAAAAAATCCCTTTGGTTTTTGTGCATATTGTACGAAATATTACACAAAACCAAAGGGATTATCTCTTTCCAAAAACATTTGTATACATTGATATATCACAGTTATTAGACGCCATAGTTATTGGTATCATATTTATTGAATATTCTGTTTCATCTCTCAACAGGAAACGAAATTCAGCAGCAGCTTCTGTGCGCCGAACAATTCCGCCTCTTTTTCCTGATGGGTGGAAAAGATCAGCGTTCTTTCTCCCAGGTATCTCAAAATAAAATCGATCACCTGATCTCTCGTTTTCTCATCCAGTCCGGTAAGCGGTTCATCCATTACCACAATGTCCGATTCCGCAAGCATGGCCCTGCCGATAGCCGCTCTCCGCTTCATTCCTCCGCTGTATTCACTGATCTGCTGATCCAAAGCCTCCGCAGGAAGGATTTCCTCCAGGATTCTGTTAATTTCTTTCATATTCTTAGGGTTTTTCTGCACCACCGACACATTTTCTCCCGCAGTAAGAAATTCAAACAATCTGTTTTCCTGAAAAACCGCGGAAAAACGTTTCTCTGCAAAGCCTTCCAGGCTGCCGCCGTCCTGTTCCAGAATCCCCAGCAAAATATGGAGAAGAGTTGTCTTGCCGCAGCCGGAAGGTCCCATCAGTGCGTATATCTTTCCCGGTTCCAGGGTAAGGTTCAGACGGTCAAGGACAAGGTGTCCTTCATAGCTTTTTGTAAGATTTTTTATCTTCACTTTTGTTCTCCTCTTCCCATGCTTTTCCTCCGAACCTTTTAAGTCCCCGCAAAAAAATCCGTTCAAACAGCATACTCAGTAAAATGATCACCAGCGTCCAGGCAAACAGGCTTTCCGTATTCAGGTATATTTTTGCCATATAAAGCCTCTCTCCTATGGAATGGCTGGGAACCCCGATAATTTCCGCCGCCACGCCGGATTTCCAGCTCATGCCCAGCGCAACCCTGGAGCCGCTCAGCAAAAACGGCAAAAATGCAGGACGATAAATATAAAGAAATTGCTTCCACGGCTTCATCCCATAAACACGGGCCATTTCCAGCATTTTGGGATCTACGCGTTCCAATCCCTGTCCCATGTTCACATAGATAATGGGAAAGGCCATGAGAAATACAATAAATATCGACAGATATTCGGAGCCCGCAAGGATCAGAAGCAATACCACGAAGGAGGCCACCGGAACAGATTTCGCCAGCAATATTACTGGTTCCAGAAGGATTTTCAGCCACGAAAACCGAAATGCAAGCCCGGCCATCAGCAACGCGCTGAAAAATGCCGCCAGAAACCCTCCCATGATTTTTATGCTGGAATTTGCCACAGAAATCCAGAATTCTGTTCCCTGTATCTGCTCCCAAAGGGAACGGAGCATATCTGCCGGCCCCACAAAAACAATGGAATCCTTCATGATCACTGCCGCTATCTGCCATATTCCCACCCAGAAGAGTACCGCCGCAACTTTTTTCCATCTATCATTTCTAAACATAAAATCCTGTCTCCTGCTAATGATTACTTCGTAAAACACAGATAAGCGGAATGCGAATGTCCGTTTATCTGTGTTTACGTATTTCAGAGGCTTTCTGTCTGACTCTAAAAAGAACTATCAAAAAAAGAGGGGCAAGAATGCCCCCCGTATTTCTAAAACGCTCCGGAGCCAATTATTCTTCGGCTTCTATATAATAGAAATCGTCTGCCGGAAGACTGCCGCCTACAGATTCCGGATTCTGTTCAAAAAGCACTTCCAGATACCCGCTTAAGGCGTCCTTCATTTCTTCCCCATCCACATATTTCAGATTGCATTTAGGAATCGCAGCTTCTGCAATGGGAGCTTTTTCCACAATACCGGCAGCTTCTACCAGTTCGGCAGCTTCTGCGGTATTTTCTGCGGTAAATGCAATAGATTCTTCGTGGTCGTCCAGAAATTCCTCTATCGCTTCCGGATTGGCTTCCACATAATCTTTTTTGGCAATGGTGACGCCTGTTACCAGGGTTCCTTTATCGGTTTTATCCCATTCCCCAGTCAGATCGCAGACCTCCTTCAGATTTTCATTCTGTTTACATGCCGCGGTTGCAAAAGGCTGCGGAAGAATACCGATAGCGGTTTCGTCCTGTACCAGTGTGGAAACCACCTCGGTTGCCTCGGCTTTATATTCCACAGTGACGTCTTCCTCAGACAGGCCGTTTGCCTCCAGGAGATAATTCAGTACGGATTCCGGTGTCTGGCCTTTTCCTGTAGAATATACGGTTTTTCCCTTCAGATCTGCCACAGTTGAAATGGAGTCGTCCGCTGTCACCATATAAAGCACGCCAAGGGTATTAATGTCAAGCACCTGAATATTTCCCTCTGTTTTATTATAAAGAACACTTGCCATATTTGCAGGAACAAGCGCAATATCAAGATCGCCGGACGTAAACTGGGCAGTCAGCTCGTCCGCTGCTGTTACCATTTCAAATGTATATCCCTTGTCTTCGTCTTCCTTTGCTTCTTCCATCAGATGTACCAATCCCATGGAGGTTGGTCCTTTCATAGAACCGACACGTACCTGTCCTTCCGCGTATGCAGACACAGCCCCGCCCGCAGACGCCGAAACAGATAAAGCCAAAGCCGCCAAAACCATTATCGTTTTTTTCATAAGTAGATCCCTTCCTTTTTAATGATATAATATTGGATAAATAGCAAGTATTACCTGCTGATTTCTTTATTATATCACTGCGCAAAAGCGCTTACAAGAAAAAAGTCTAAGGGATCCAGGGGTGTAACAGTCTATACAAATCGTCAAAGCAAATGCATCCCCTATTTCCAACCTCAGTTGTGTTTACTTTGGCTAAGTTGCATTTACTTTGTCATTCAACCTCTTTTTCTTTTGAAAGAGAATGGCCGTATGTTTTTTTGTAGAGATTATAAAGATAATGCCAGTCTGAATAGCCCACCCGTTCCGCAATCTCATAAATCTTCAGATCACTGTTCAGATAAAGATTTCTGGCCTGTTCCATCCGCTGGGCAGTCACATAATCCACAAACTTTACCCCTGTGCACTCCTTGAATATCTTGCTGAAATAATTTTTACTCACTCCGATATGGTCTGCGACCATGGACAGGGAAAGCTTTTTATCACCTAAATGCGCTCCGATAAAATCAAGCGCCTGGTACATTTCCCTCTTCATGGTTCCCTGTCCAGACAGCCCTTCTGCATACAGGACCTTTTGAAATTCGGGAGCAGTTCTTGGACATACCTCCACGGCCTGAGCATACTGCGCCGCCAGTCCGTGAAGCCCCATACGAAAGCCGCTCACACCTGCCGCCGCTTCCATCTGATAATACAGTTTCAAAAATGTAAATCCTGAATGAAAACAGTTCTGAATTTCCGCATAAGCCTGCATTTTTGTTTCATCCGGGGATTTCCACGCAATGGCCACATACTCCATATGGTTCATACGGAATATTTCATAGCCTCTGTTTTCCTGCAGGATTTCACTGAGGACATTTCCAATGGAGAACTGAAACAAATCCATATCGTTTTCAAAAACCCCGGAAAGACACTCCTGATAACGAAAGAGACGCACCATGATCACCACCAGCTCCCGTTCCTCCCAGATTTTCAGTTCTTTTGGAGAAACTGACCCAGGCTCCGGCCGGTCCTCTTCTCCCTGAAGCAGGCAGCGCAGGTAATCCCGGATTTTTACAGGGTACTCTTCTTTTTGTCCTGTATCCTCCCTGCCCTTTTCCAAAACTCTCTGTACAGCTTCCAGAATTTCATCCGGCATCATGGTAGGTTTAAAAAGATAATCCTCCGCCCCCAGCCGCATGGCGCTGCGTACAAGCTCAAATTCATTATAGCTGCTCAATACAATGATTCCGGGCTGGCGTCCCAGCCTGTGAACCTGTTCGATCAGCTCCAGTCCGCTCATTCCCGGCATTCGGATATCCGTCATAAGCAGATGGATCTCCTTCTCTTTCATCAGCGCAAGAGCGTCCTCTCCGCAGGAAACCTGAAAAACTTCAATTCCATAATCCTTCCATGGAATATTATCCGCCACCGCTTCCCTTGCAAAAGCCTCGTCGTCCACAATTAACAACCGTTTCATTGAATATCCTCTCCTTCCCGCAGAAGCAGAAACTTCATCGTGACGCAGGTCCCCTTGCCCGGAGTACTTTCTATTTCCAGGCTGGCATTCGTTCCATAATTCAGTTCCAGCCGCTCTTTGATATTATTCAGGCCAATTCCCGTCAGTTTGTCAAAGCCTTCATACTGAAAGCCTCTTCCATTATCAAAGATCCGGATTTTCATGTGCTGGTTCTCTGTGTTGCACTGAAGAACAATCCGGTTATTCTCCTGATTGTTATCAAAAGCATGAAGAAGCGCATTTTCTACCACAGGCTGAAGCAGCATCTTTAATACATAGAGATTTTCACATCCTTCTTCCATTTCATACTCCATCTTCACATGATGTCCGTATCGGATATTCTGAATATAGATATAATCCTCAATAAACCGGATTTCCTCCTTCAACTGCACCAGCTCCGGAGTATCTTTATAACTGTATTCCAGAATTTTTGTCAAAGCCACAATACTGTTTGCAATTTCCATCTGTTTTTTGGAAATTGCCTGCCACTTCACCGTGTTCAGCGTATTATAAAGAAAATGGGAATTGATCTTTGCGTTCAGGGTCATCATCTGCAGGCGGGTCTTTTCATGCTCCTTCTGGATATTTTCCTTCATAAGGCTGTCCACTTCCTGAATCATGGAGTTAAAGCTAAAAGCCAGCTCCGCCAGTTCCCTGCTCTCCGGAACCTCTACCCGGATATCAAAATTTCCCCTGCTTACTTTTCCCATACTCCTGATCAGGCTGATGATGGGCTTTGTAATGCTGTGGGATAAGCTTAAGGAAACAATCCCCGCGCAGATAAGGCATACAAGAAAGATTAATATCCACGTCCTCTGCATTTTTCCCATTTCTTCCGCAAGCATGGCATTACTGTTTACCTGAATCAGCGTCCATCCTGTATCCTCGATCGATTCACTGACTACGGATCTTTCGGAATTTTGTCCGGCGTCCGGATTCTCCATGATTTCCCCCAGATTACAGGAACTATATACTGCCTCCGAGGCCAATTTCCCCGCATCCTCTTCCTTCGGCGCGTAAATCAGATAGCCGTCTTCGTCTGCCACAAAGGAAAAGTCCAGTTCTGTCATTTCCAGCAGCTCCATTGCCGCTTCTATTTCGGAATAAAGGATATCGATCTGGATCAGCCCGATGGAGCCGCTTTTTGTAAAACGGTTCAAATAGGTCACAAAGCTAAGGACATACGGTCCCTGTGCCGAGCTGCCAAGGCTGCGGTATCCTGCCCTGTGGGGCGGCAGAATCACAGATCTTCCCTTTTGCTCAGGATCCAGCGGGAAATCCATCTCTTCCAGATATTCCTGAAGATCCCATTCGCTATTGGAGGAAAACCCGTTTCCTTCAAAATCCAGCATATAAATATGATCGATCATTTCATTGGAAATGCAGATATTGGTAAACTGCCCCGTGATTTCCCGTCTCAGCAGCAGCTTCTCATAGTCGTCTTTTTCTGAGTAACCGTCAAAATCCTCTGACAGCACCGCCATTCCCAAAACCTGATCGGAAACGTTATCGATCTGATGGAGAATACTTTTCAGATTTGCCGTCATATTTTCCCGGTTATTTTCCTGAAAGATCTCCACCTTCTCGTGGTAAAATTCTTTCATATAGCTGTAATAAAAGCAGAAAATGATCAGACTGGATATGACCGGCGTAAGAAACATGGCCGCCGCTATTTTTTTATGTAAGGATAATTTCTCAATTTTCTTTCTCCATGCTCTCATACCGTTCTCCATCTGTCCGCTATATTTCCCGCTATATTATTCCGCTATTTTCTTCATATTTCTATTTTCTTCATGCTACCGTATTCCATTGTAACACAATGAACAGGTTTGCAGAATTCTTTTTTCAGGCAGTTTATAACCTCCCCCTGATTGTTCTTCGCATCCGGATATCTTCCCGAGGTAAACAGCCGCGCAAGCTTTCCATTTTCCACCAGCAAAATGCAGTTAAAAAAGAGAGTTGCTTTTTTTGTAACCCAGAACAGATAACATCCGTCTTCGCTGATCCATTCCTTTAATAAAGAAAACACATGCCTTTTTCTGGTATTCCATTTATAAATCCGGATTCCGTCTGTCTTATTCAGTATTTCATATTGATAGTCCAGATATTCATCAATATCCATTTCATAAACGAAATCCTCCTGAAGCATTCTGTCATAGGCGTCCAGTCCGCTTTCTGTATAAATTCTGACCTCATCCGCCTGGGGATAAAGCTGCCGCAGCCTTTTTTCATCCTCCAGATCCTCCGGGGCTGCCTGCAGAATTTTTCCGGATTCCGTCACTGCCCTTACAAAATTCTTTCTTTGGAATATGTGCAGGACTTTCAAAGGAGGCAGCAGCTCATCCAGCACTTCCTGCAAATGCATCCAGATTTCCGGTTCCAAATCTTCTACAATCAGGTTTTTATCCAGCATAGCGTTCCTCCCTCCTGATTTTCCAAATCCTGATTTCATACGGTTCCATGGAAATATAGATATTTCCGGCGCCTTCCACGTCCTTTGCGTTCCAGATTCCCGTCCATTTCCGGTATCCTTCAAATGATACCGTGACGTCTTTTTTCTGTCCTGTCACATTGGCTGCAAAGAGCAGATGACAGCGTTCTTCCATGGACTCATGTACAGAAAGCTCTACCTGACTGTCTTCGCAGGTATACTCCGGTTTTGGAAGTGTTATCTGATTTTTCAGTTCTTGGGGAGATTCCAGAAGCATTACTCTTCCTGCCTCCCATTCTCCATGCAGAATACCGCAGGTATAATGCCTCCTGTCATACTTTGGCAGAACCGGTCCAATGCATAAATGCCTGTCCTTACCTTTGGCATAATCCGCCAGCTTCTTCTGCACATCCGGCTCCATAAATTCATAGGAAGAGGCAAATATCCAGTCATAGCCCGCCAGACGGTCTTCTGGCAGAAAGCTGTCCGAAATATCATATTCCAGATGGCATTCATCCAGCGCTTCCATGATTTTCTCGATCCACTCTTCCCTTCCGTAATGCCCTGTTCCGTCCTCTGTCATACAGGAGGGCAGTTTTTCGGGAAAAAACAGTTCCTGCGGGATATCGGTTCCCCGTATGAAGCAGTTGGAAGAATAGAGATTCCGGTTTCTCACTGCCAGCAGTGCTTTCATTCTTCCCATTTCATAGTTTTTCAACACCAAAATTTTGGGAGAACGCTGATATTTCCACAGTTCCTGCCCTTTCAGAAGCTTTGTAAGAGAAGCAAACATATCATACCAATTCTGCCTGATCTCTCCATTGTTCTTTACAGGGCACCCGGTCCAGCGGTCCCGCTCTGCGAGCATATAAAAATTCACTGCTTTCAGCCCGTTCATTATAGAATAAAGATAACCAAATAATTCCTCCTCCGGTGTCAGCAGTATCCCTCTGTCAAACCATGAGCCGGAGCCAAATTCCGGCACAAAGGGGAGACGGCTGCTTCCCGCAAGATACCGGATCCGTTCCTTTAACATAGAGGTATCTCCGGGATCCGGATAAGCATCCATTCCCGCCACATCAAGGCCCCTGATTTCTTCGTCCCTGCAGACGGAGACAGGCGTATACGTCTGATAGGCACAATTATGAAAAACGGGAATCGGCAAATCCATGCGTTCAATGATTCCCACCATTTTTTTCAGCGCATCCAGAATCTGGTATTCCTTATACTCGATCCAGTCAAAACAGGGTTCCATCGATTGTCCCGCTTCATACCCCACAGGCATCCGCACATGGGAAAATTCGCTGTAATCCGTTCCGTAGGCTTCGTTCAGCTTATCAACGGACGTATATTTTTCCTGAAGCATTCTGTGAAAAAGAGCCTCTGATTCTCTGGAATAGTCCAGAATATACGGATGATCCCTGAAGAAATTGCAGGTTTCATTATCTGCCTGTATGGCAATGATACCGCCCCTGGGATAGCAGTGCTTCCGAATCAGCGGAGCCAGCCTTTGAAAATATCGCTCTGTTTCCTCATACAATCTGCTGCTTGCATAAGAAGGAATGGGAAACTGCTTTGTTACATAGGGATATACCACTGTCGTCCCCTGCGGGGAGCGCGCCTGAATTTCTTTATCCCTTAGCAGCCACTCCGGGTAACCGAACAGCGTCATTTCAGCATTGATATGGGGACCCGGCCTGACAATTACATACAGTCCCGTTTTCTCACATAAGGTAAGAAAGAAATCAACATCTTTCTTTTTATCCTGCTCTCCGAAATCATAGTCTCCGCGCATCGGCTCATGAACTGCCCATGGAATGTAAGTCTCCACAATATCAAAACCCATATTTTTGATATTTTTCAGCGCTTTTTCCCAGTTTTCCCGTTCCATCCTCCAGTAGTGGATGGAACCGCTGTACAAGGGAAGCTCCCTGTCTCCTACCCGGATTCCGTTTTTTGTAAATGCAATCTGTTTATCCATGCTTTTCACCCCTTTACCGCTCCGGCAGTCATCCCGGAAATCACCTGCTTCTGAAACAGCAGATACATAATGACTACCGGTACAATGGAAATCACAAATCCGGCGCACAGAAGTCCGTATCTGGTTGCATAGGAACCCTTCAGGGCGGATATCGCCAATGTCAGAGTCTTCTTCTGAGGCGAAGATATCAGCACAAGGCTTAAAACAAGATCATTCCAGCAGTTCAAAAACGCCAGTGTCGCGGCAGTGGCTATACCGGGCTTTGCAATGGGAAAAATAATCCGGAAAAAGATCTGTGACCTGGAGCATCCGTCAATAGTTGCCGCCTCATCCATTTCTCTTGGAATCGCATCAAAATATCCATTAAGAATATACATTGTAAAAGAAATATTAGATGCGGCATACATCAGGACCAGCGAAAAAAGGTTGTCTGTAAGTCCCAGCTTCTTAAAAATCAATACAGATGGAATTAATAATGCATGAACAGGTATCATGATTCCAAGGGAAAAATAAGTGGATAAAAACCCGTTTTTCCATACTCGGGTAAGAACATAGCTTCCCATGGCTGCCACGATGATCAGGAGCGCAAGCGCCGCAAGGCAGACGACCATACTGTTAAAAAAGTTTCTGCCCACATCCGCGCCGCTCCATACTTCCTTATAGTTTTCCCAGATTATATTCTTCGGCAATCCGAAGGGATCTCCAAAGATACTGTTATTATCTTTCAGAGAAGAACATAACACCCACAGGAAAGGATATAATGAAAGCAATGCGGCTACGGTCAGAATAAAGTATTTTGCAATGGCAGCAACCTGATATTTCCACGATTTCCGAAAAAATCTCATATGTTTCTCCTTCCTTTCTATTTTTCAGCCCTGACGGCAATTTTATTAAACACCAGGGTAAATATCAGTGACAGCAGTACGATCGTCACTGTTATTGCGCTTCCCATTCCGAAATCTGAGTTGACAAAAGCAGTTTTATACATGTAGACTCCCAGATAAGCAGAGCGGACGCCCGGTCCTCCTCCTGTCATAACCCAGGAATGCTCAAATGCTTTCAGAGATCCGGTAACGCAGAGGATGATACTGATATTTGTGAAACTCGCAATCTCCGGAAGCACAACGTGAAAAAACACCTGCGCTTTATTGGCGCCGTCGATTTCTGCGCTTTCAATCAGTTCCCCGGGAATCGACTGATGGGCTCCCAGAAAAATCGTGACATAAAGTCCGATATACTGCCAGACCTGGGGCGCCATCACCGCATAGAGAAGCGTGTTAACATTCGACAGCCAGTTTGTCTGGAATCTTCCAAGGCCAATTGCCTCCAGCACTCTGTTAAACACACCGATTTCACTGTTATAAAACAGGGAAAACATCAGAGCAATGGCTACCGGTGCAATGACGACCGGCAAAAAAAGAATCGTCCTGTATATTTTCATTCCTCTGGTTTTCGAATACAGCAGATATGCCAGAAGCAGTCCCACAGGGATCTGAATCACAAGGGTAATTACCACCAGTTTCATGGTGTTTTGGAAGGTTATCCAGTAATCACTGTTTTGAAACAGTTCTTTGAAATTTTCAAGTCCTATGAAAACCTTTTCTGTTACGCCGTTCCATTCCGTAAGGCTGTAGTATCCGGTCTGTATCAGAGGAATAATAATAAATACTGTATATAACAAAAATACGGGAAGTAAAAAGCCAATACAGATCGGCGCTTTTTTGTACTTTTTCATAATGTATTTCCTCCATGAATAGATTCAGGAGGCTGGTAAACAGCCTCCCAAGTTTACGCAGGAATCAGCCTGCTCAATTTACGCAGCAATCTGTCATTCCTATTCTTTATCCAGCACTGCCTGTACCTTTTCGGTAAATTCCTCCGCCGTAATTGCCTTAATAAACAGTTCATCCAGACTGGAGTCCATCATTGTAATAGCGTCCGCGCTTGGCATTGTGGTGTAGTGCACCTGAACCAGATTTTTGCCTTCCGCATAATCCAGTGTTTTCTGCATAATGAGCTTCTGGGAGTCTTTATCGACCTCTACCTTTTTACAGGGGATCATTCCGCTTTCTACCAGAGATTCTGTCAGCTCATCCGACGCCAGCATATCGCATGCCTTCACAATCGCGTCATGCTTTTCCGGATCTTCATAAGCCTCTTTATTGATCATAAAGCCGTACACGGTAAATCCTGTGATCATTGTCGCCGGATCGACGGAGGCTCCGGGCATCTGAGGCATTGGAATAATCTCGCTGCATTCCTGAATATCATCCGGAATCGATTCATACGTCCATGGGTAAGTATAGGTCATTGCCGCTTTTCTGTCCGTATAAAGCTGAAGGCTTGCAGACCATCCGCCGTTTGCCATAGTATCCTCCGGAAACAGCTTGTTATCAATCATATCAAGAAGTGTGTCTGCGACTTTTACTGCATTTTCTGTATTAAAGGCGCCTCCGGATGCCAGCGCCGTAATCTCCTCAGCTCCGCCCTCGTACTGGTTGTACAGTTCACTGAACAGGAATTCTGACGGGGTTCCTCCGTTGCTTCCGATCGCCATCGGGATAATTCCGTTTTCATTAAATACTTTTCCCACTTCCAGCAGTTCCTCATAGGTCGTCGGGTAATCCAGGCCATATTCGTCAAAGATTTCCTTGTTCGCGAGAAGCACGCCTCTGGTGGATTCAATGGGAATTCCATAGGTATTTCCATCTCCGGCAATATAATAGTCAAAGGCTCCATCCTCAAAATCTTCTCTGCCGACGTTTTCAGAATCCGCGAAATAATCATCCACATTCAGAAGAAGCCCTGCATCCACCATATCCTTCATCATACCGCCGCCCCAGTATGTAAAAACATCCGGCAGGTCTCCTGATGCCGTCTGGGTTTTAATTTTTGTTTTATAGTCCTCCGTGCTGTAGGTCTGAAGGGTAATATCCATTGTATCCGCGTTTTCTTCCTGAAACTTTTCAAAGACCGGATAGAAATAATCGTATTTAGCGTCGCCCTCTCCCCAGTTCGTAGCAATCACAATCGATACTTTATCATCCGCTTTTACCTCCGTGCTGCCCACCGCTGTGATGCTTCCTGTACATAAAACAGCAACCATTCCTAAAGATAACCATCTTTTTTTCTTCATTTACTTGTCCTCCTTTTTCTTTGTCTTGTCTTTGTTTTGTCTCTGTTTTGTATGCACTTATTATCACACAAAGGAGGATTTCGTGAAATATCAATATCTTCACCAAAATGTTATAAAATATTACGCTTCGGCAAATCGGGATTTGCAGGAGGCCGGGACTGAAATAATCATAACAATTATTGCGGCGGTTATAATTCTGGTATGCATTTAAGAACAAAAAAACGAGTAAAAAGCAATTGCTTTTTACTCGTTTTTCTTAAAAGCATCGTGTACCTTCAAAACTACATACATGTTGACATTTCCTGATAATCATATTGCCTTGCTGTTTGGTCAAGCCCTCGACCGATTAGTAGCAGTCAGCTCCATACGTTACCGT
>JAUNGB010000107.1 GCA_030524715.1 Eubacteriales bacterium
CAGGACAGAAGCGTTGAAGGTATAATTGCAGGCGTCGCAGTGGCAGATCAGGATCCTGAAAAAGGAGATCGCAATTTATGTCAGCAGTGTGCAGCTTACGAGAAACAAAGTTATATTGAAGGCATGAAGACTGGAGCCAGGCTGATGATGGAACTGGCGGAAGATTAAGAGAAATCCCCTCTGTTTGGTATGGACACGGTATAGTGTCCGCCAACAGAGGGGATTTTTTATGGCTTACTTACTCTGACATATTTTTGATTCCGGCTGTTAGGCTTATCGGGAATAGTCATGACCAGTTTCCCGGAATCTAAAAGCGGTTTTAAATATGCTTTTCGGAAATGATTAGCATTTGCTAGTCCCAAGTGTTTCATCATCTCTGCTTTACTCCGAGGGACAACGCAAAAATCAATAAGTTCCATCATTCTTTCAGTCTTATCTTGGGTAGTGACTGTGGTGGTAACTTGGGTGGTATCTGAGGTGGCGACTTGGGTGGCTGGCCCCACCGTTACAGTTGCCACTTCAGACAGCGGAACCGTGATGCGGAAGATATCTCCCTCAATAAACTGTGGTTCTCCGCCGGAATACATTTTTGTATATTTATAAGTGTTTCTCATGCCAGATCCGAGTTCGTCAGCAAGACCTATTTCACGGAACACTTTGGAAATCGGCGGGTTTTTCGGAAACGGTTCAAAGGTGGCAAGATTCAAAGCACCGTGACCGTGAGAGAGATTGGCGTTTTCCGTGCGGAGATCATCTCTTTCGATGATAAGCTTTGCAACATATCCGCTTGAGAAATCGCGATGCATAAGCAGGTTTGAGATGATCTCGCGCAGGATATGGTCTCTCGCACTCACACTTTGTATTCCGTCCAGATGGAACGTATCGTTCAGATGTTTTTTCCCAAATGCCATGAGACGGTCATAACTCTCGATCAAGTTCGTGATGACCACATCCCGGTCATCGTAGCGGTCAGTGTTGACCACACGGAAGATGGCATCCGTTTTGTGTTGCGGAAGGACGGACATAATCAACTGATCCGTACCGAAAAGCAGGATAGCTGCCAGCGTGATCCCTTCTTTTCCAGAAGAGGGATCCTTTAGCATTAATCCGGCACTACGGATGACTCCCTCATTGGTCATATCCAGCCAGGGGTGATCTTTGACGCGGGAGCGAGTCATTTTCTTTGCCCGTTCAATCAAATCGGCGCGCAGGTCACCAATTCTGAATGCTGTAAATACTTTATTTACATAGTAGCTGCCACTTTTTCTTGCATAGAGACGGTATACCTCATCAGAGTGGTGCGTGATATCGATATCGGATTCATTTATACGGTCATAAATCCGCCCATTGCAACGGCAGACCTCCTGAGAAACAGGAACGCGGATATATAGAATAACCTTTCCATCGTACTCATATTCAATCGGTGTGAGATAGAGGGGAGGATACATTTTATTCTCATTATTGACCGATGTAACAAAGTTTTTCTTCATTGCTTCAACACAGTCTGGCTGGATACCGAGAATAGTCCCGTTATCTTTGACTCCGAGAAAAATGTGTCCGCCATTCCTGTTAGAGAAAGCGCAGACGGTATCATATACATCTTTGGTTATATCTGTAGTGGATTTTTTGAACTCCACTTCAAGGCTTTCGCCGTTTTGAATCAAGGTTAAAAGTTCTTGAGGTAACTGTGCATAAATCATTCCATTCACTTCCAATCTGAGAGCGCAGTGTGGGCACGAATCCCTGACTCTCTTTTATATATTAACCGCTGAAGGGAAGAATATCAAGCTGGTAAAGAAGAAATTTCCCTCATCAGTGGATTCTTATTTTGGATGGATTGTAGCAGAGGGCATTTTATATCAGATCCATATCCATATCCCGGAACAGCTCCGCAACTATATTACCACAGTAGGACTTTTTACATCTTTATCCCACTTACGCCAGCCACAGCCAGCGGCACGAGCTTGTGGGAAATGGGCAGCCGGAGGAAGTTTACATCCAAATCAAGTATGCCGAATCGTACTCGGTCGAGGGCGTCTGCATCTTTTAGGATTTGATAGAGCAGCCATGCGCGGCTTTTTCCTTTGATGAGGCTGTGTGTCAGATAGTCTTGTGCCAGCTCATCATCCAGGCAGTGGTACTCGATCAGAAAAGCAGTAACGGCATCGGGGTTTCTCTTGGAACATTCATAAATCTTCCGGCTGGCAGCGCCGTGAGAATCATCCACCGCATCATTGCTCCGGCCAATATCGTGGTAAACGATGGCTTCTGAAAGCTGCTCCAGTTCTTTCTTGCTCAATTTAATCCGCCTAGCTTGGATGATAGCAAACGCGAGGAAGAGTACCCTTGCGCTGTGTACCATGTCATGCTCACCAGTTTCCCCTTTGCCGTGGCTATCTCGCGCCGATTTATGCAACTCATAAGTCTTCCGTATCCGCTCTCTGCCTTTCACATACTCATCCAGATACTTGGGGGGCATTATCAGAGGGGAACCGGGACCGATGAGCTGCTCCTTGCTCACCTCAAAGGGCACTCCGGGAAGGACAATGATCTCTTTTTCACTGCCGTCCAGAATGGCTGCCATGATATCTTTCTTCCGGACTTTTGCCCGGATGATCTTGGCATGGTCTTTGTCTCCATGCCTGCAGGCGAAGAAGAATGCGGCATTGATGTCTATGCTCCAACTGAATGCCCTGTGGTATGGCGTACTTCCTTCCGCCTCTCCCCGGTAGATAGAAATGACCTCTGGATAATCTGACAGGGCTGCAGATACGGCTTGTATCTGTTCGCCAGATCTTCCGGAGAATAACTTTTGCAGCAGTGCTGTATCATAGGCGCCTGCGCCATAATCTGTCATTGTATAGAATGATAGGAAAAGGTCATAGAGATCGGGAGAAGGGTCACTACGCCGGATGTATTCAGCAAGAAGCTCTGAACGCAGGCCGTCATCCTGCGCCAGAAGGTAGGAGAAGAGTTTTTCTTTATCAGGATGCTTTAACGATCCTGCAAAGTCCAGAATGTATTTGCAGAATTCGTTGTCATCTTTGATCGTTGGTAAACGTCGTGTACCGTAAATGTTCAGGTTCAGGGCGATGGGGATCGCGGCATTATCCGGGTCATAATAATAGGTACATGGGAAAAGCTGTCTGCTGTAGTAAATTTTATCCGCAGGGAGGTCATACGGTCATTCGGAAACCGTGTAGCCTGGAGCATAACCTTTAGCGGCGAGAGATTCCTTATCAGCCTCCGTTTTTACTTTGGTCAGTGGATAAAAATCCTTTAGGCTTGCTGTTCCGTTCTGGAGCAGGATATCCGATATCGTAGGTGTGTTTATTGTAGGTTTGATTATTCTGTGTGATTTGTCTTTCATTTGCGCACTCCTTAGAATTTTGTTATGTCGCATATTACCGTCAAGTGGGGAGAATAGCAAGTCCGTTGTGGAGATGTGGGATTAGAAAAACTGAAAGTGAAAGGAAGTAGAATTGTGCAGATTATAATGCTGTGGATATATCGTTCTTGGTACGAGATAACCACAGTATTTTTGCTGGTTCATTCGTGCTATTTTCTCTGCCCCTATTGAAAAAACTCCTGCTTTCAGATATACTATATCCATCAAAACTTTATAGGGAGTGTGAGCATTATGCCGCGTACCAAAGGTTCAAAAAACAAAGTGGTTCTTTCTGTCGATGAGCGCATCGCAGCCGTAACCGCTGAAATCGAGTCCCT
Source organism: Eubacteriales bacterium (assembly GCA_030524715.1). Lineage (GTDB taxonomy): Bacteria > Bacillota > Clostridia > Lachnospirales > Lachnospiraceae > Blautia_A. The sequence continues at coordinate 3,727 of JAUNGB010000107.1, forward strand.
GCAGGAACAGGTAAAGGAGAAGAAGGCGGAGTTAAAACAGCTCAAGGCTGAAAAAGAGGAAGAGGATCAAAAAAGGCTTCTTGCTGCAGTAGCAGCGAGTGGAAAAAGTATTGATGAAGTGATCGCCCTGATCAGGGCGGAAGGGGCTGAGAAAGCCGAAGGAACCGAAGAAAACGAATGAATCGAAAAACCGAAGAAGCGGGCAGTGATACTGCGGAATAAATGAGTCCTCTGTGGGATGCAACTGATGAGATTGTGCCTGCAGAGGACTTTTCACATAAACTCCACATCCCGGAACAGCCCACAGTTCACTTCTACGATCATATCAATACATATACTCCGTCCATCGGATATCTTATTTTCGGCGTAGAAGATGACTATCTGTCCAACGCTATCTATTTTTTTAATAACACCAGTGTCGGTTTTATAAGCCCCACCAGTCTTTTTCATGTCCGGAACAAAATATGTGATGGACACAGTGGGGCGTTCATCCAGGTGGTCGGATAGGAACCGCAGCTTCCGATCTAGCCGTTCTTTTTCCGTGTCCGAAAGCTCGATCTTATCATCCGTCAGTCTGGCTGTTTCCATGACCTCGTCCTCATAGCCGGTCAACGCCGCGAACGGGCTGAACTGTGCGGCGCGGTTTGCCATGCTCATATGAGGCCGTGTGGAGGACTGGTGGTGCGGTAGGCGAGAACTATAATTCGCCGCGGGACACTTAGAAGAGGGACATAACACTCATGTTAGAAATATAGTCTATTGTGACACACTTTCCCTTTACGGTCGAGGTACGGACTATCTGCCGAATACGCAACAAGTTTCCAAAACATGCGTAAATGCGAATTATTAGTATTGACACACGTAAAAAAACGATGCTATTATAATGATAATAATGATAAGGTCAGAGACAGCAGGTGCGTAATGCATAAGTCTGTAAAGGCGCTTGCCGAGGATAAAGATGAGTAATTGATTGTCCTATGCCGTGGCATAGGACAATTTTTACAATTGAATATGCGTCGGCAGGAAAGGAGTATGCGTGTGCAGAAGAACGAAACCGTATTGACGCCTGTGTACAGGTATGTTTTAGAAGTTCTTGAGAGCAAAACAATCGATGCTGCAGAGAAAATCAGGCGGATTACTGGATTTAAGAATTATCTGCAGGGAGATGTATCCTTAACTTCCTGAAAAAGTAACACTCAAAAAAAGATTAGATCACAAAAAACCTTGAAAAATGGGCATTTTTTGGAAAAAAAATCTTGAAAAAACAGGTCATCAGGAGTAAAATATTGAGTAGAAAATAACACTCAATATTTAGAGGGAGGTATGTCATGTATTTGAATTTTGAGGTAGACATTCCGAAGATACCTGGGAAGATAAATTATGTGAAGAAAGGGAGTACAGTATACGTCAGATATGTGCTCGAAAGGGTATATCATCCAGAGAAAAAATATAACGTTCCAGAGCAGAGGATCATTGGAAAAAGATCAGAAAAGAACCCGGAGAGGATGATCCCAAATGAAACTTTTGTAAAGTATTTTGGCGGTCAGAAGATGCCTGAACAGAAAGCTGGACAGTCAAGAAGCAGCTGTCTCCGGATAGGAACTTTTCTGGTGATTCAGAAGATCCTGAACGGATATAAACTGCCTGAGATCCTGGAAAAATATCTCGGAAAAAAGGAGGCAGGACTGTTTTTGGATCTGGCAGCATATTCACTTATCAGTGAAAATAATGCCGCGCAGTATTATCCTTCCTATGCTTACAACCATCCGCTTTTTACGGGGCAGATGCATATATACAGTGATTCAAAAATATCAGATTTTCTTGCATCACTTACAGATGACCAGAGGATAGGATTTGTAAATGAATGGAATACAAACAGGGACCACAGGGAAAAAATATATATATCTTACGATTCGACAAATAAGAACTGTCAGGCAGGAGACCTGAGATTTGTTGAATTTGGACACCCGAAAGAAGACCGTGGACTGCCGGTTTTTAACTACTCCATTGCATATGATACAGATAATAAAGTGCCGCTGTTTTATGAACAGTATCCGGGAAGTATTGTGGATGTTTCCCAGCTCCAGTATATGTTAAAAAAAGCAGAGGGATATGGATATAAGAGGGTTGGATTTATCCTGGACAGGGGATATTTTTGCAGGGAAAACATCCAGTATATGGATGAATGTGGCTATGATTTTATGATCATGGTGAAGGGGATGAGTGGATTGGTCAGGCAGACAATTCTGGAAAATAAAGGAGAATTTGAGAATATTCGTAAATACAATATACGGAAGTTCAAGACATTTGGAAAGACAATAAAGAAAAAACTCTACACATCAGATAAAAAAGAAAGGTATTTTCATATTTATTCAGACCAGAAAGCGTGTGCAGAACATGAACAGATAGAGGCAAAAATAGACCGGATGACGAAATATCTTAATAGTTTAAAGGGAGAAAAAGTGGCCGTAGGGGACGGATATAAGAAGTATTTTAAACTTGAAATATATGAGGATGATGGGACAATCATATGTGCAAGAGAGAGGACGGAAGTGATCCAGGAAGAGATCGATCTGTGCGGATATTTTGTGATCGTAACGTCAAAACAGATGTCGGCGGAAGAAGCATTGGAATTATATAAGAGCAGGGATGTATCAGAAAAACTGTTTAGGGGAGACAAGAGTTATCTTGGAAACCGGAGCCTGCGGGTACAGTCAGATGAGGCGGCAAATGCGAAGATCTTCGTGGAATTTGTATCCCTGATAATAAGGAGCAGGATGTATGTCCTGCTAAAAAATGAAATGGAAAAGCTTGACAAAAAGCCGAATTATATGACAGTTCCAGCAGCGATCCGTGAACTGGAAAAGATAGAACTGGTTCGTCAGACAGATGGAAAATATCGTATGGATCATGCAGTAACAGCAACCCAGAAGACAATCTTAAAAGCATTTGATATGGATGCAGATCAGATACAGGACAGAGCGGTAGGATTGAGCAGGCTGATTGAAAAATATGCAGAAAAAGGGAAATAATATATGGGAAGACCGAGAAAAACAATATCTTTAGAAGATCAGATAAAGAAGCAGGAAGAGACGGTATTAAAAGTAAAAGAAAAGTATGATTCCGAAATGATAAAGCTGAAGGATCTTTATGCAAAAAGGAATGAAGAAAAGAAAAAAGAACTGCTCAAAGCAGTTGAAAACAGTACGAAAACATATGAAGAGATCATGGCATTTATCTGTTCCGAGGGTGAAATAAATTAGATTTTAGGCTGTTTGGACGAGAAACAGGTGATTTGAGTGTTACTTTTTCAGGAAGTTCACGTAGTTACGCAAGGTATGTCAGGATGATAGAAGCAAATCTGCGGTATTATCTTGATGCATTTTTTACAAATATAAAATAAGCTGTAAATGCCAGTAGTCGAAAAAGAACCTGCTAAGTTTTTCAGCACGGTCTGGTAATCTTTATACTATCGGTACAATGACATGACAGCTGCTCTGTATTATAATGGTTTACAGGAAGATCAGGTGTTATATAAGATCGTCAATTTATTGATTCAGGCAGGTGAAAAACATGTGGGATGATGAACAGAAAAAGGAAGACTACGAAGAAGAGTACATAAAGAGATGTAATGTAAAGGAAAGAAGCAATGCGGCTCCGTCTGATTTTAAACAGCTTCTGACGGGCGGATATCCGTATGTTGACCAGACAAAGTACCTTCAGAGATACTATGCTGATAAGACGAGCAGGCCTATCAGTTCATAAGCGGCGTTATGTCAAAAGCTTATGCAAAATTAGCAGATGACCTGGTCGTGACTGAGATTTATGCACGGCATTATGGATTCGAAAAGGAAATGAAGGAATTCAATAATCATTTCATATGTGACGACATTGATCGGAAACCATTCCTTTTTATCCAGGCAGGGGATTCGGTCGTAACTGGTTACAGCGGGAAACAATATGGATGTTTCCAGTATCAGGACGCAATTATTCATGAATTCAAGAACCAAAAGGAAGGGCAGCCGCACATTTATATGTATGGCGAAAATAAAGAAGGGAAGAGTCCGGCAGAAAATACCGGAAAGATATTTGATCCTGCAAAAATACCGGAACTTCGCAGAAGGGCAGCCCAAATGCGGAAACAGGAAAAAGAACGAGTCGAAGAGGAAGAAAGAAAAGAAAAAGCGCTCTATGCTGCGCCGCTGCCTGATGGGGTTATAATCCCTTCTGCAAATGCAGGAGCCCGTGAATGCGATATCCCGACTGAAGGTGAAACATACCGCTCAAAAAAAGTGGGCGACATTATGTTAGGCAGGAACGCAAAGGGCGTAAGGGCGCATCCGTCTGCATGAAACAACCCTGGAGGCTCATGGAGAATCCGTTGACTGCCAGGCGGCTCTCTGGTAAACTAAAAACAATAGGACGATTGTGCGCTCTTGTAATTTACTGTTCTTATGGATTGCGGGAGCGAACGAGCCTTAAACCACTTCGGAAAGGAGTGTGGGGACAGATGGTAAAGAAGTTACCTGTTGGGGTGGAGTTTTTTGAAGATTTCTTTACAGGAAATTATTACTATGTGGATAAGACCATGTTCATAGCGGAACTTCTGCAAAACATGGGAAAAGTAAATCTTTTTACCCGCCCACGCCGGTTCGGGAAGACCCTGACCATGGATATGCTGAAATGCTTCTTTGAAATTGGAACAGATGGGAAGCTGTTTGATGGCCTGAAAATTTCACAGGAGACAGAACTGTGTGAAGAATACATGGGGCAGTTCCCTGTGATTTCGATAACGCTGAAAAGCGTTGACGGGAGAGATTTTCAGTCTGCGGTTGCTGCATTGAAAGTTGTAATAGGAAACGAATGTCTGCGATTTCAATTATTGGGTAAAAGCGATAGACTGTCAGAAATTGAGAAGAACAGATATCAAGCCTTAGTGAATGTTGGCGCTGATGGCGATTTTACGATGAAAGAATCAGCTCTTTTATCAAGCCTGCAAACGCTGTCCCAACTCTTGTCAAAGCACTACGGCAAAAAAGTTATTCTTTTGATTGACGAATACGATGTGCCGCTGGACAAGGCATTTCAGGGTGGATATTATGATGAGATGGTGACGCTTATCAGGAACCTTTTTGGAAATGCCCTGAAGACGAATCCCGACCTCGAGTTTGCGGTCATTACCGGCTGTCTGCGCATCTCCAAGGAGAGTATTTTCACTGGCCTTAATAACCTTAACGTCATGACGATCACGGATGAGTATTTTAATGACAGCTTTGGCTTTACAGAGGATGAAGTGAGGGAACTGCTGGAATATTATGGAAGGGAAGAAGCTATCGACACGATGCGTGACTGGTATGACGGGTACCGGTTTGGCGGGGCATCCATTTACTGCCCGTGGGATGTCATCAAATATACACAGGCTCTCCGCAGGAACAGGAAGGCGTTTCCAGGCAACTATTGGGCGAACACCAGCGGGAATGACATGGTCCGGCGCTTTATTGACAAAGCTGACCAGACCACAAGGGATGAAATTGAACAGTTGATTGCCGGGGAGAGTATCCGGAAGGCTGTTTCGCAGGAATTAACATACAGAGATTTGGACAGCAGCATTGAAAACCTGTGGAGCGTCCTGCTGATGACGGGCTACCTGACTGCCACGGAACGCATTTCCGCAAAAGAATATATGCTTTCCATACCAAATGCGGAGATCAACGATTTATTCATTACCCAGGTGAAGGAATGGTTCAAAGATACATCCAGGGCCGACCTGTCGAGAATTGAAAAATTCTGTGCGGCGTTTCCGGGCGGTGATGTAAAGCTGATCGGAGATATGCTCCACGATTACCTGTGGGACTCGATCAGTGTGCGTGACACCGCTGTCAGAAAGGACATGAAGGAAAACTTTTATCACGGCATGGTCTTAGGTTTGCTGCAAAGCCGCAGCGACTGGCTGATCCGCTCAAATGCGGAGCTTGGAAATGGTTACAGCGATATTATGATTTGTACGCCGGACAGGATTGGTATTGTGATTGAATTGAAATATGCAGACGATGGCAATCTTGAGAAGGGGTGTGCAGAGGCATTGGAGCAGATTGACGACAGGAAATACGCTGTTGGCCTGGGGCAGCGAAGAATGGATAAAATTATAAAATACGGCATGGCTTTCTGTGGGAAAGAATGCATGGTAGTCATGGCCAAATGAGTTATGTTCAAAGCATGGTGGGACGGGACGTGGAAACATTATTAAACGTAATATGAACCGGACAGTATTAAAACGGATACTGTCCGTTTTTTTTACATTCAATCGAATTTTGTCGATTGGTAGGGAATATGGGAGTGATTCGACAAAGGAATGTGATACTATTATATAGGAAGGGTCAAAGTCGTCTGGAATACCCGGGAATATAGACCAGGAAATAAAACTCAGCAAAATCAATAAGGTGAAGTGTTAACCACAGGCTTGATAAACAGGATGTTATTGGCCGAATAAATCAGCAATAGGAGAAAAGAATGAATAAAGCACAAAAAGAAATCGAGGATAATAAATTTTTATTTGAAGAAAAGAAAAGTATTGTAGATCAGCGCTTTGAGGCTTGTTGTAAGTGGTATATCCGAAAAGCATGTAAAAATAAAATGTTATATATGACTATGACTTTTTTGGGAGGATTATGCCCGATTTTTACAGCTGTGTTAACGGGAATTAATTTTGGAGAAAAATATGAAATGATTGGTAAGGCGATTCTGATTATTTTGTCTTTATTAGCCAGTATATCGGTTCTTGTTTTGAATGTGACTCGGGCACAGGAGAAATGGATCAGCTATAGGGCCAGCAGCGAATTTTTGAAGAGAGAGCGGGTTTTTTATTTGAATGGAAAGGACTCGCATAAGGATTCAATGGATGAATGGGATGAAAGATTTTTACAAAATATGGAAAAATATATGGAACAGGAAAATAAAGAATGGATAAGAAAAAACAGCAATTCAGATAATGATGACGACAGAGACAAGGAAAATGCAGGGAAGCAGAACTGTAATTCACAGAAGGCTTCAGGAAATCAGGAGGATGCTTAGCTGATGTTTCGGGCTCTGAATTACAATTTGAATGGAGAAAGTGTTATTGTGATATAGATTCAATTTTATACATAAAGGAGAAGGAGGGAAAAGTTATGGAAGAAGAAAAAAAGAATGGGTGTTATATACCAATGACGATCGAACGGCAGCTGAAAAGGTATGCGACATGTGAAAATCATACAGAACGTCATGAGGTTTTGTGGCACGAATGGAATCATAATAAGAGGTGGCTGACGCAGGTTCAGCAGTTGATTCTGCCCTCGTTTCCGTCGTATAGTCTTCATGATGCAACGCATTCGGAATCTATACTTCACAATATTGAAATGCTGCTGGGTGAGGAAAATATCATGCAGCTGTCTGCCACGGACTGTTTTATGATCCTTCATACGGTCTATATCCATGATATTGGAATGTGCCTGACCTATGAAGACAGGACAAATTTTTTAAAGGAACGGAAATTCCAGGAATACCTGGAAAACATTCTGAATACAGGAAGTCCGGAGATGAAAGAGTTTGCACGGAGGCTGCTGGAGCAGTGTATCTCTCTGGAAGGAGTGGAAAAGGATAAACAAAAGGAACATATTTTGCAAAGAAAGCTGGATATTTATTATGCGGTTATTTATTTAATGGCAGATTATCGCAGGGCACAGCATGGAGAGGTTTCACGGGATCGCCTGATTGACTGGATCGATAATCCCAGAAAGCTCGGAATAGGATTTTCTACAATCGAAATTCCCAATCGCCTGTTTTATACCATTGCCAATTGTGCGGCGACACATACGGACTGGGACTTCGAAGCTGTTTTGAAGCTTCACCAGGAGGATACCGGATTTGCTCATGATTATGTACATCCAAGATTTGTGGCCGTACTGCTTCAGTTGGGAGATGCTCTCGACATGGATAATAATCGTTTTCATCCCTTGGCAAATGAATTGTTAGGGGAGTTTCCTTCTGCTTCCCGTATTCACTACGGAAAACATAAGGCGATCAGGCGTTTGCGTATCACGAATCAGAAGATTTCCATCGGGGCGGACTGCGAAAGCCAGGAGGTTTTGCGCCAGGTAAGGCGGGAATGTGATGGTATAAGGGACATTCTGGAAAAGGCGACTTATTATTGGGCGGTAATAAAACCGAAAGATATGAACGTAGGACTGCCGGTTTTGGATAAAACAGAGCTGCTGTTGAATGGCGACAAAATTCCGGAGAATCTGGTACAGATGAAATTTGAAATTTCTCAGGACAAAGCATTTCATCTGCTGCAGGGGAACAATATTTATATGGATGAAAAGGTGGTGTTTCTGCGGGAACTGATTCAGAATGCGGTTGATGCGACGAAGCTTCAATATTTTCATGATTGCAGGCGCTGTGCCAGACATGGACAATATGTCGGCAGACGGATGAGTCCGGCAGAAGCGGCGGAAATTATGGATCCGAATTCTTATCCCATTGAAATTGATTTTATTATGGCAAAGCAGCGGGATGGAAAATGGCAGCGTCTTTTCGAAGAGGATTTGAAAGAACCGTCAAAGCGCCTGAAGGAATATGACTGCGGCGTAGTGATAAAGATACGGGATTATGGAACGGGTATCGGCGAGAGCGATGTGATACAGATCGCAGATGTTGGTACCAGCTATGAACGTCGGAAAGAAGAAATCGAACGGATGCCTCGGTGGCTCCAGCCTACAGGAACTTTTGGGATTGGACTTCAGTCTACATTTTTGGTAACAGATATACTGAGAACTGATACGCTTACCCGTAAGGAAGAGAGCTTCAGAATTGAGTTTAATCCGAGAAAAAATCATGAGAAAGGCTATATCAATGTAATTCCGGATCCGGAAAAGCGCATGGTGGAATGGAACGCTCAGGAGCAGTTGGACAAAGAAACGGAGAAAAATGAAGAAGACAATGCTTTGAAGCCGTATGGAACTTGTTTTGAATTATTTGTTTCCTGTGAAAATAAGAAGCTGCATGAGGAAAGTCAGGAAACCTGGGACGGAAAGGATCCATTTCAGGAAAAATACGAAGATACCCGAAAAATCAGACATACACGGGAGTTAATTAAGCAACTGGCTTATTATCTCAGCGATATGGTAGGGGAGCCGCTGTTCCCGATCAGTTTACGTATAGAGGACCCGTATGAGGCGCTGTTGGATGAAGAAGAGAAAGATAAGGATCCTTATAAGGAAATGTTGAATTATTATGGCTTCTTTGATAAATTCAGGGACGCGGAAATGGCGGTTTATATCAATGGCAGGCAAATTGAGTTTATGGACGAGAGACCAAGGATATCCTGGGCATATAACCAAAATAAAAAGGTTACCCGAATGGAACGGGAAGGAAACGACAGCTATTATTTTGACCTGAAAAAAATGAAGCTGAACGTATGGAATCATGAATATAATGCTTATGGGTGCTTTGGTATCAGCAGGATCCTGGGGATGAAGGAAAGTTTAAATCGGGAAGAGGATGATGAGGAAAGAAACGGGAGTAAGATTTTTTATAAGGGAATTAAGGTATCGGATCGGTACTTTAAAGAAGACGCAAATCTTTTAGAGCATATTGATCTGAAACAGACCCTGGATAATAATTATTTGAAGCTGAACCGTAATGGATTTTCCTACGAAGGAGAACTGTATCTGGAAAAAGTATATCATGCCATATTGGGTACAGTAAAAAAAGCGCTTGAGAATATTGAAGAGAAGAAAAGGAATGCGCTTAATGAGCCTGGAAGGTCAGAGGATACGTTGATCGATCTGATCGAGAAAGGATTCCTGCAATCCATCCATTCAGTGTCGGAAGAGAACTCTCAGATACCGGATGAAATAACTCCGGAAAAGATTGAAGAAGTTCGGGAACAGATTCTTTCTATTACAGCACTGGCATTTTGGGCTATGGTGCATGAGAAGGATGGAAAATTTATGGATTGTGCGCCAGGAAGCGGATCGGAAGAGCCGGATGAAAATGCATGGAATGAGTTGATCAAGAGAATTATAAAACTGCGGAACTCCGATGATTACCAGGAAAGAGAAGTTATGAATATGGTATGGAAAAATTCCACATTATTTCATCTTCCGATATGGGAACTTGATGCCGGCAGCGTAAGCCAGAATGAGGGCTCGATATTAGAGATTATTGACAGTGATGAGAAATATGCTATTATGTCCATTCGTGAAGAGACGAGTAATTTTTGGCACGGCTATGTAATCCATATTGAACCAAAACTGCATAAAAAAATGAAAAAAATAATTGCAAAGCTTCATATCAGCAGGAATATGGAGGAAAGAAAAGGATATATGATGGAGCTTGATAAGTGTGTCCGCGGAATGATGAGATCGCATTATGAGGAACAAGATCATCAAGGCGGCGCCGCATATACTGTTTCGGCAGTGAGGAAACAGATGGTGATCATTAGATGGCTGCTGAAAAATATTCCCACGATGGCTCTTTTTTCTGATGAATCCGGAAATAAACGTTTGAATATTCTTGATAAGGAAGTGTGCGATACTGTTTACTTTGACAATAATATGCGGTATCTGATCGTCAACCGGATGTTGGAGACAAATACAAAGAAAACAATCGAACGAATGAGCATTGTAGCCTGGAGCGGGTACAGGAATTTAGTAGTAAAGGAGAAGCGCCAAAGCATTCAGACCATAACCAGAGGAATGCTGTCAGATATTGGATGTATGGAAATGATCTTTCCATTAACTGTAAAAAATATCGAAGACATGAAAAAAGCAATTGAACAAAAGGTGGAGGATATCCTTAAGGAGATCAGCTCAGTTAATAAGATGGCAGTAAAACCTCTAAGAGACTATCTCTCCAACAATTTGAATGCATTAAGCGTTCAGGAAGACGGAGAAAACGAGCAGGTTGATATGTCTTTGGCAGAAAACAGGTTTTGGCAGATCATTCAGAGGGATTTGAGAAAAAGGATTTTGAAAAAAAGGACTGATACGGATTCCCTTAAGCCTGATCAAGAATCTGAGTTTACTAAGAAATTGAAAGAAAATGACTGCAAAGAGTGCCTCGAATTTATGAAGAGTATTCGGGAACATGGAAATCTTGCAGAAGAGGGAAGAGAAGGAAGGACTTCTAGTGGAAACGAAAGCGGTCCGGATGGAAAGACTTTGTATAATCAGGTGCTTGAAAACCTTTTGAGAGCAGGAAGGATGTGGGGCGGACTTCAGTTTAGCAGCGAGTTTGCCTGTGAGATGAACATGGACAGAGCATACAGAAGAATGATCGACTTTGTTACAGAGCATGCCAAAATGGGAACGGTGAGAGAAGAGGTGGAAAACAGTTATTACAATTTTGTGATAGAGATTGATTATGCATTATGTGCTCACATTAAAAGTCAAAAGCTGCAGGAGAAGTTGGCAGAAGAAGAGTTTTGCCCGGACTTTTGCAACGTCATAAATCGAATTTAATGCATTAACGTTTTAAAACTTTGCTGAAGTGAAAAGTTAAATTCCACTCTGAAAATGGCATCAAAAAAAGTAGA
>JAUNGB010000108.1 GCA_030524715.1 Eubacteriales bacterium
TATAACGTACAAAACGGAGGTTGTCTATTTTTGTCAACAAAATTTGAAACACGCCAATATTTCAGATTCGCGGACCACTGGAAAGCCTGCCACAAAGCCTGGGATTTTGATTTTCCGTAATAGGAATTCAACCGAATCCCTGCCAGTCCCTCGGCCTTGCTGACTTTGGTCAGCACTCCGGCGCTGCTGATCTTATAATAGGAGCTGCCGATCTTATAGCCGTATTTTCCCTTCACCAGCTTTCCCTGGCTGTTATAGTAATATTGCTTCCCGTCCCTGGTAACGATCTTGTTTTTGTACGTTGCGGCGGATACCGTAGCCGAAAAACAAATAACCAGCAGCAGGCCCAGCACCATTGCAGCCAGCAGGTTACGATTTTTCTTTTTCATAGGGATACCTCCTGTTCATTAAATTTTTCGTATTCATGATATTACCCGTACCCTTTACATAGGGAAGATTCCAAATACCATCTCCCGTCCGTCCGGATATCTGTGAAGGATCACGTAAATATTGGCATAATTCAGCCGGTAGTCGTCTCCCGGTTCTCCGAAACAACTGTTCAGCTTCTTGGTTGATTTCGGTTTGCCGAGAATCTTTCGGAGCGAAGCGGCATTTGCGCCATATGCCCCCGCCTTGCGGATCGCTTTCGACTTGGAGGCATTATAGCGGCCGTTTTTATCAAAATAATAGGTGTAGGAGTCTCCGTTACTGTCCAGCTTCAAAGGATTATTGTAATACCCTGACTTTACCATGCGTCCCTTACTGTCAAAGCCGTAATAATAGCTGCCGATCTTTTTCACCACTACATTTTTGGAATAGTTATCAGACTTTTTCAGATTCTTTGCCGCATAAGCTCTTCCGTTGCTCCCGAAGTAATACCTGTAGGAAACGGTCTTTCCATTGGATGTAACCTTTACTGTCTTCCAGGTATTCTTCGCCTTTTTATTGTTGCTATAATAATAGTAATAAGAGCCTTCTTTTTTCAGCCCGTTTTTCACTGCTGCCGCCTGCACATCGGCCGCACTATGGGAATATGTAAAAACACCCTGTGCCAAAACCAGACACAGCATAAATATCATGAATTTCTTTATCCCTGAGATTATTTTTTTATTTTCCATACCTGACCTCACAAAATTCCTGACCAGTACATCGCTGCACTGGAGCGTGCTTGAAAATTCATTCCTGCAATCTGCATTTTCACTCCAGAGTGCAATGATGTACCAGGTTCAAAGCCTGTCTTTAATTCAGCAATCCGTTTGTCAGGCATTCATCGGGGCTCCCGCCGCCGCTGCCGCCGGAACCTGAACCAAGGCCGGAACCGGAACCGCCGCCAGACCCGGAGCCGGAACCTGAATACGAATAACTGTAACTATATGTTTCCTGCGCAGCCGACGACGCCGCCGCTGCTGCCGCTGCCGCCTGCGCTGCGTTTTCCTGTTCTACGGCAGCATCTGCCGCCGTCTTGTCATCAGTAAGAAATTTATGGTTGATAAAACCGGTTTGTCCGTTGTACTCTACCTGATACCACCCCGGAAGGATTCCCACTACCTTGCATTCATCCCCCAGGCCCACCACTGTGAGCACCTTGGAATCGGCGGAAGCCTCCTCGCGCATATTTACACTGGTAACAGCCCACACGGTCAATTCTTCATCCGGAGTCACCGCATCCGCTGTCTCTAAAGCCTCTTTGCTGTTTCCTTCTGCATCCGTATATCTGATATATAAAAAGCCATGCTCTTCAACTATCTTAGGATCCGTCCATTTATCAGGAGTTGTATTCTCAAACTTATGATCTCCCTCTTCCGTAGTCACAATTACGGTATAAACGCCTTCTTCTGCTGCTTTCTCAGCCTTTGCCGCACTGATCTTAATATCTGTCTCATTGACAAGAATAATCTCTGTTCCGTTAAGATCCAGCTTCACATCCTCCGCTGCTTCCGTTTCTTCTGCTTCTGCCTCGTCGCTTCCTGTCTCTGCTTCAACGGCTGTATCTGCAGTCTCCGCTGCCATAACCGGAGCAGATATCCCCATTACTGCAATGGCAGCAAGCCCCAGATATCTGTTGATCCATTTTCTTTTCATGTTTTACTCTGACTCCTTTCATTATCTGAAGTGCGCTTGAAATTGCCGTTCACACTTTAAAATAATCTTATCACATTTTGGATACATAGAAAAGAAAAAAATATTGTTTTTACTACACTTTCAAAAAGACAGCCGGGCCGCCGGCCCAGGCTGTCTTTTTCATCGTTTGCTGTTGATCTTCCCTTCCTCAAAGCCTTCCAGGCGCATCTTTTTATATTCCGCGAAATTGCCCGCGTCCAGGGCATCTCTGATTTCTTCCATCATATGATTATAGAAATACAGATTATGAAGGACACATAACCGCATGCCGAGCATTTCCTTTGCTTTCAGAAGGTGCCGGATATAAGCCCTGCTGTAATGGCGGCACGCCGGACACTGGCAGCCTTCCTCGATAGGACGGGGATCCAGCTCATATTTGGAATTAAACAGATTCATTTTGCCATGGTTGGTATATACATGCCCATGGCGCCCGTTCCTGCTGGGATAAACACAGTCGAAAAAGTCCACGCCGCGCTCCACGCTTTCCAGGATATTGGCAGGAGTTCCCACACCCATCAGGTAAGTAGGCTTATTCTGCGGAAGATAAGGCACTACCTCGTCCAGGATCCGGTACATTTCCGCATGGGATTCCCCCACGGCCAGGCCGCCTATGGCATAACCGTCCAGATTCATCTCAGAAATCGCCTGTGCATGGGCAATACGGATATCTTCATAAACAGCGCCCTGATTGATTCCAAACAAAAGCTGTTCCTTGTTAATGGTATCCGGAAGACTGTTTAATCTTGCCATCTCAGCCTTACAGCGGGCCAGCCAGCGGGTAGTACGCTCCACGGATTTCTGCACGTAATCTCTGTCCGCCACACTGCTCGGACATTCGTCAAATGCCATGGCAATGGTAGACGCCAGATTAGACTGAATCTGCATACTTTCCTCAGGACCCATAAAAATCTTATGCCCGTCAATATGGGAATTGAAATAAACGCCCTCTTCCTTGATCTTGCGCAGCCCCGCAAGAGAAAACACCTGAAAGCCGCCGGAATCCGTCAATATCGGCCTGTCCCATACCATAAATTTGTGAAGCCCTCCAAGCTGCTTTACCACCTGGTCGCCCGGACGCACATGGAGATGGTAAGTATTGGAAAGCTCCACCTGCGTACCGATCTCCTTAAGATCCATCGTCGAAACCGCCCCTTTAATGGCCGCGACCGTTCCTACATTCATAAAAACCGGCGTCTGGATGGTGCCGTGTACCGTATGAAATTCCGCACGTTTGGCGCGGCCTTCCGTTTTAATCAGTTTATATTCTGCCATTGTATGCTCCTTTTTCTCATTTATTTTTATCGCATTTTTATCGTCTGCCTGCATTTTTTCAGGCAATCTTCCTGTTACCGTTCATTTCCAGACCTCGCACTGGCCCGGTAACTTATAACTACCAGCTTCTGCCCGCTTTCTTGCACGGATAGTTTACTCTGCTGACAAGTATAGCCTGAAATCAGCTAAATTTCAACTGCAAACGGCAGAATCATTGTTAAACTTTGGCATTGTCTTTTTGCGAAGATTGTCGTATAATGTTACGGAATCTGTTAACTCGCTTTTTAATAGGAAAGAACTTTCACCGTACCTTTTTGGGCAGAACTGCAGGGTATCTTACCTTTGCGGCAGGTTCGTATTCCACCTGGCTGATTGCCCGTGAGAATAAAAGCCGAAACAGGACGGTTATCCAAAAATCAATATAAAATGAGGAGGCTCGATTAAGTTATATGAAGAATTACACGTTGGGAATTGATATCGGCTCCACAACAGTAAAAATCGCAATCCTTGACGAGAACGAAGCTTTACTGTTTGCAGATTACGAGAGACATTTCGCCAATATTCAGGAGACTCTGGCAGACCTTTTACAAAAAGCCTATGACAAGCTTGGGGAGATGTCCCTTTCTCCGGTGATCACCGGATCCGGCGGGCTCACTCTTGCCAATCATCTGGAAATACCCTTTGTCCAGGAGGTCATCGCCGTCTCTACCTCCCTCCAGAAAATGGCTCCCAAAACTGACGTTGCCATTGAGCTTGGCGGTGAGGACGCTAAAATCATTTATTTTGAGGGCGGCAACATCGAACAGAGAATGAACGGCATCTGTGCCGGAGGAACCGGTTCCTTCATCGACCAGATGGCGTCCCTTTTGCAGAGCGATGCAGCCGGACTCAACGAATATGCCAAACACTATAAGGCTTTGTATCCCATTGCCGCGCGATGCGGCGTCTTTGCCAAAACGGATATTCAGCCTTTAATTAATGAGGGCGCGACCAAGGAGGACTTATCCGCTTCGATTTTCCAGGCAGTCGTCAACCAGACGATCTCCGGCCTTGCCTGCGGCAAGCCTATCCGCGGCCATGTAGCATTCCTCGGAGGACCGCTGCACTTCCTTTCCGAGCTTCGGGAAGCCTTTATCCGCACATTGAAGCTTGACGAGGAACATACTATCATCCCGGAGAATTCCCACCTGTTTGCAGCCATCGGCTCTGCTTTAAACTCCAAAAAGGAAACCTTCATTTCCCTTACGGATCTGAAGGACCGTCTGCGCAAATCCATCCGGCTTGATTTTGAGGTGGAACGTATGGAACCGCTGTTCGCTTCCCAGGAGGATTACGACGCATTCCATGAACGCCAGAACGCTTACCGGGTAACTACCGGGGACCTTGCCTCTTATAAAGGCAGCTGCTTCCTGGGCATCGACGCAGGCTCCACCACCACCAAGACGGCGCTTGTGGGCGAAGACGGAAGCCTTCTTTACTCCTTTTACAGCAACAATAACGGAAGCCCCTTAAATACGGCGATCCGTTCTATCCAGGAAATTTATACGTTACTTCCAAAGGATGCCAGGATCGCCTACTCCTGCTCCACCGGATATGGAGAAGCCCTTGTAAAGGCCGCCCTTCTTCTGGATGAAGGGGAGGTTGAAACGGTTTCCCATTATTATGCGGCGGCATTCTTTGATCCGGAAGTGGATTGTATCCTGGATATCGGCGGGCAGGATATGAAATGTATTAAGATCAAAAACCAGACCGTAGACAGCGTACAGTTAAACGAAGCCTGCTCTTCCGGCTGCGGCTCCTTTATCGAAACCTTTGCAAAATCCCTGAATTACAGCGTACAGGATTTCGCAAAAGCCGCTCTTTTTGCCGAACATCCCATTGATCTGGGAACCCGCTGTACCGTATTTATGAATTCCAAAGTAAAGCAGGCGCAGAAGGAGGGCGCGGAGGTATCCGATATTTCCGCCGGCCTTGCTTATTCTGTTATCAAAAACGCCCTTTACAAGGTAATCAAGGTATCTGACGCCTCTGAGCTTGGCAAGCATATCGTAGTGCAAGGCGGTACCTTTTACAATGACGCGGTTTTGCGCAGCTTCGAAAAAATCGCGGACTGTGAAGCCATCCGGCCGGATATCGCAGGCATCATGGGCGCTTTCGGCGCGGCCCTGATCGCAAGGGAGCGCTTTGAAGAAGGCAAGGAAACCACCATGCTTTCTATTGATAAGATCAACAGCCTGAAATATACCACCTCCATGGCGAACTGCCGGGGCTGTACCAACAACTGCCGTCTGACCATCAATAAGTTTACAGGCGGCCGCCAATTTATCAGCGGCAACCGCTGTGAGCGGGGCATCGGCAAAGAAAAGAACAAGGATCATGTGCCCAACCTTTATGAATACAAATATAAACGGCTGTTTTCCTATACCCCGCTGACCGCGGACAAGGCGACCAGAGGAAAGGTGGGCATTCCCCGGGTCCTGAACATGTTTGAGAATTATCCCTTCTGGTTTACCTTCTTTACGGAGCTGAAATATGAGGTAGTGCTTTCTCCTACCTCCACCAGAAAGATTTATGAGCTTGGTATTGAGTCCATCCCAAGCGAATCCGAATGCTATCCCGCCAAGCTGGCCCACGGCCATGTAAGCTGGCTTTTGAAAAAGGGTGTAAAATTCATCTTTTACCCCTGTATCCCATATGAGCGCAACGAATTCCCGGACGCAGTCAACCATTATAACTGCCCTATCGTTACCTCTTATGCGGAAAACATCAAAAACAACGTAGACGAGCTGAACGACCCTTCCGTAGATTTCCGCAATCCGTTCCTTGCCTTCACCTCAGAGGGGATCGTAACCGACCGTCTGGTGGATATCTTTAAAGATATCCCGGCAGAGGAAGTCAGGGCTGCCGCCCATAAGGCGTGGGAGGAATTAAATCAGGTTCATCTGGATGTGCAGAAAAAGGGCGAGGAAACCCTTGCCTATCTGGAGAAGACCGGACACCGGGGCATTGTCCTTGCAGGACGCCCTTACCATATTGACCCTGAGATCCACCATGGTATCCCGGATCTGATCAACAGCTACGGTATTGCTGTTCTTACCGAGGATTCCGTCTCCCACTTAAAGCCTGTGGAGCGTCCCATCCGCGTCAACGACCAGTGGATGTACCATTCCCGTCTGTATGCGGCCGCAAACTTTGTAAAAACCAGGGATGATCTGGATTTGATCCAGTTAAATTCCTTCGGCTGCGGGCTGGATGCGGTAACCACCGACGAGGTCTACGAGATTCTGGAGGGCAGCGGAAAAATCTACACCTGCCTGAAAATTGACGAGGTAAATAATCTGGGCGCCGCACGTATCCGTGTGCGTTCCCTTCTGGCGGCTATCCGCGCCAAGGAAGCGCAGGATAAAACGCGGACTATCCAGCCCGCCTCCATCGAAAGGGTTGTATTTACCAAAGAAATGCGCAAGGATTACACCATCCTTTGCCCGCAGATGTCCCCGTTCCACTTTGGCATCCTTCAGGCCGCCTTTAATACCTGCGGCTACCATCTGGAGGTGCTTCCCAACGACAATAAGGCCGCTGTGGATGTGGGACTGAAATATGTAAACAACGACGCCTGCTACCCTTCCCTTATTGTAGTAGGACAGATCATGGATGCGCTGCTTTCCGGCAAATACGATTTAAACAAAACAGCGGTCGTCATGTCGCAGACCGGAGGGGGCTGCCGTGCTTCCAACTACATCGCCTTTATCCGCCGCGCTTTAAAGAAAGCAGGCATGGAACAGGTTCCTGTGATCTCCGTTAATTTAAGCGGTCTGGAAAGCAATCCGGGCTTTAAGCTGACCTTGCCGCTGATCAAGCGTGTCGTCTACGGCGCGGTTTTCGGGGATATCCTCATGAAATGCGTTTACCGCATGCGTCCTTACGAGCTGGAGCCGGGAATCGTCAACCGGAAGCATAAGATATGGGAACAGCGCGCCATTGCCTTCCTTCAGGGAGGAAGCGTCAGCCACAGCCATTTCAAATCCATGTGCAAAGAAATGGTGCACGAATTTGACACGATCCCTATAAGCGACGAGCGCAAGCCCCGTGTGGGAATCGTAGGAGAAATTCTTGTAAAATTCCTTCCTGCCGCCAACAACCACTTAGCGGAGCTTTTGGAGGCAGAGGGCGCGGAAGCAGTCTGCCCGGACCTGATCGACTTTATCAATTACTGCTTCTTCAACCAGAACTTCAAGGCCCAGTACCTGGGCTTTAAGAAATCAAAAGCCACCATCGCGAACTGGGGGATCAAGGGGGTTGACTGGGTAAGGAAGGCGGCTAACGACGCACTTCGGGAAAGCCGCCATTTCAACCCCTCCGCAGACATCCGCGAGCTGGCAAAAATGGCGGAGCCCATCGTCTCCCCGGGCAACCAGACCGGAGAGGGCTGGTTCCTGACCGGAGAAATGATGGAGCTGATCCACGGCGGCGTGCCGAATATCGTATGTATTCAGCCTTTTGCCTGCCTGCCGAACCACATTGTGGGCAAGGGCGTCATCAAGGAGATCCGCCGCACCAACCCGGAGGCGAACATTGTGGCCATTGACTACGATCCGGGAGCCAGCGAGGTTAACCAGCTTAACCGTATCAAGCTGATGCTCTCCACCGCATTCAAAAACCTACATAAGGACGAATAAACATTGCGGCTATAAAAAAAGTGGTATCGGGGAATTTCCTGACGCCACTTTTTTTGCATCTATAACTGATTCATCTCATATTAAAGCATGAAAAAAGCTATCCTATCCGGATAACTCTTCTCACAATAAATAAAAGTGTAGTTATTTCGCTGTCCGCCAGCTATCTATCCAATTGATAGAAGGATAAAATTTACATCTGTCCCAACAGATGATTACAGCCCCTTCGTCTGTATGATATTTCACGAAATTTTTTAACATCGGCTACACTACCCGATGACGGACGCTCCTTATCCGCATAGCAGAATATTTCTATTCTGGGCTTTATACAAATTATGCGCAAGCCGACTTATAAGCCGGGTTATGTCGTTGGGTAATCATCTATCTAGGCCGTTTGTTGCCAAACGGCTCAAGCGACCCACCTGAAAGCACGACGGGCCGCCGTATCGCTTTCTATTCGGTCTTGCTTCAGATGGAGTTTACATGTGCCCTTCCTGTTACCAGAAAGGCGGTAGTCTCTTACACTGCCTTTCCACCCTTACCCTTCCTGTGAACGGATTCACAAAAAAGGCGGTTTATTTCTGTTGCACTGGTCTGGGAGTCACCTCCACCGGACGTTATCCGGCATCCTGCCCTGTGAAGCCCGGACTTTCCTCGTCTGCACCCTTTCGTCTGTACAGCCGCGATTACCTGGCCTGCTTGCGCAACTGTTATTCTAACACGTATTTTCCCTGAAGTAAAGAAAAATCCCCGCCATTTTGGGGGATTTTTCTTTACTTGATTTTATGATAACCTTTCGAGCCCGGTATCAATTTATACGTTAAAGCACATTTCATACGTTAAAGCAGGAGCCTCCGATAAATTCCCTCAAAATAGAATTATTGGGCACCTCTTCACTGGGGACTGCCACAAAGTAGTCAAAAAACTTCAGCAGCCGTTTGGCCTCTACATATTCCGGCTCGCTTTTATCGATTCCGAACAGCAGCGGCTCCGCATACAGCTTCAGGCATGCAAGCTCATAGATCAGCGCAGAATTAAACATCACGTCCGCCTCTTCCTGGAAAGGAAAAATATTTTCCTCTTCACCGCGCCTTACTGACGGCCAGCGGGCAATAGTGGACTTTGCCGAAGTTCCTCTTGTACGGGCGTCCCGCACAATCCGGCGGATCAGCCGCCCGTCCGTGGTGGGGATCCTGTTGTGCTCATCCACGTTAAGCTGCGTCAGGGCGCTGATATAGATCTTAAATTTGCTTTCTCCGGGAAGCGCATAGCTCAGTTCGTCATTTAAACCATGGATTCCCTCAATGACCAGCACATCCTCTTTTCCCAGCTTCAGGTAATCCCCACGGTACTCCCTATGGCCTGTAACAAAATTATAGACGGGAAGTTCCACCCGTTCCCCACGAAGCAGGGCGAGCATATCCTGATTAAACTGCCGTACGTCAATAGCTTCCAGACATTCATAGTTCTTTTCCCCGAAGCGATCCAGAGGCGTATCCTCACGGTTGACAAAGTAATTGTCCAGGGCGATGGGATGAGGCCGCATTCCATGGGCGGAAAGCTGAATGGAAAGCCTGTGCGAAAAAGTTGTTTTTCCTGACGAAGAGGGACCTGCGATCATAATAAACTTCTTTTTTCCCGCCTGAACGATCTGTTCGGCGATCCTGGAAATTTTTGCCTCCTGCAGGGCCTCCTGAACAAAGATCACCTCACGGATACCTACCCGCGTGATTCTGTCATTCAGGTCGCCCACTGTGGCGATCTCCATCTTTTCTCCCCACTCCTGAGATTCCTTCTGCACATGAAAGATCTTTTCTTCCGGGGCAAAGGGCGGAATCACCTCCGGCTCACCGACCTCCGGCAGCAGCAGCACAAAGCCTTCATCATACAGCTTCAGGTCAAAATACCGGATGTACCCCGTATGATGTGCCATAAATCCATAAAAATAATCCTCGAAATTCTCAATACTGTACAAATTCACTCTGGAAACCCTGCGGTAACGGAACAGCTTTTCTTTATCATACATATGATGCTTATGAAACAGGGCGATCGCTTCATCCGTTCCCACACTCCGTTTGACAATGGGAATCTGTTCATCCACAATGCTCTTCATTCTTGCTTTTACCTGATCAAGGAACTCCTGATTCAGGATCCGGCTGCCTTCCATGGTAAAATAATAGCCGGAACCAATGGAATAGTGGATCACCACCTTCCGGACGGCCTCCCTGCCGGCAACGTCATAGACTGCCTTGAGAAGGATCAGGCAGGCGCTCCGTTTATAGGTTTTATGCCCGATATCCTCCCTGGTGGTTACCAGAGTGAGCCTGCAGTCTTCCTTCAGGCGCTTATGAAGTTCCCTCAGCTTTCCGTTGACGGTTACAAGAATAACAGGAGCGTCTGTAGTTCCCTCGTAATCCTTTACGATCTCCGCATATGTGATTCCCTTCGGGTATTCCTTTGTTTCTCCCGAAACAGTTACGTTTATCATTTTCTGTTCCATGCAATACCCTCCTTGTACTTGATACATCATTGCAAAACAGCATCATGCATCCATGGCAAATGCATGGCGGGTGCATGACAAATATGACCCGGGAGCATAGTAAAGCGTTCGTTCGCATTCCGCTTTGCTACATGCCCGGAAACGCAGGCCGCTGCGCGACTTGTTCATTTACACAATAATAGTATATGGCGTTCTTACCTTTGCGCATGTGATCTTAAGCCCGGGAAACGCTTTTGCGAGTTCCTGCTTCACAGCCTTCATAAAAATATACTCCGTCCCATAATGTCCGGCGTCTATCATACAAAGCCCCTTATCCACCGCATCAATTCCGGTATGATGATCGATATCTCCGGTCACATACACCTGCACGCCGGAAGCTATGGCGTCTTCCACAAAGCTCTTTCCGCCCCCTGTGCAGACGGCGGCGCGCTCCACCTGCCGGGAAAGGTCGCCGTAAACCTTCACATCCCCAAGCTTCAGGGCATCCTTTACAAACAGGGCGCATTCCTTAAGGGTCATCTTCCGGGGAAGGGTTCCCACACGGCCGATGCCCTGCTCTTTTTCCCCATCTTTTTCTGTCACAGACAATACCTGCGTATCCTTCAACTGCAGATAGTCCGCGCTCAGCTCCGCCATTCCAAGCACATCATAGTTGGTGTGCATGGCATAATACTGGATCCCGTGCTGGATCAGGGATATAATCTTTCTTCCGGTAAAATCATGGCAATTGATCTTTTTCATGCCTGAAAAAATCATGGGATGATGTGTCACGATCATATCCGCTCCTGCATCGATCGCCTCTTCAAGGGCCTCATTTGTCAGATCAAGCGAAAGAAACACATGGGAAACTTCCTTGTCGTCTTCTCCTACCAGAAAACCCACATTGTCCCAGTCCTCCGCAGCCTTTGCCGGATAACGCTCTTCCAGCCATCCGGTCAGTTCTTTAACCTTCATATTCCTTTAAGGCGGCCAGAATCAGCCGCCGTTCCTCCTCTATTTCTGCAATTCGCTTCCCGGCAGCCTCACCCGGGGCGCTTTCAAGCTTTTTCAGGATTTCCTCCCGAAGCCTGAGTTCCCTTTTCAGATACTGTCCCAGAACCGGATGGCGCTGTCTGACAAGAAGCCTGCCAAACTGCTCCTGCTCCTTTGTATAAGGCTCCATTTCCTCCTTATTTCCCGGCACAGCCCTCATCATGGTATAAAATTTCCCGTCCTCCAGGACCATATCCTCGCAGACGATCTCCCATCCTGCTTCCCGGATAAATCTGCGGAAATGAGGGATATCTGACTGAGGCTGCAGAATCAGTTCCTGAAAGCCCCCGAGAACAGATTCCCCCTCTGTCAGGATCCGTTCCATCAAAGGGCCCCCCATTCCCGCGATCACAAGCGTATCCCCTTCTCCCGGAGCCAATGCGGCAAGGCCGTCCGAAAGCCGGGTTTCTATGTAGCCCGTCAGGCCATACTGCGCTATGTGCTCCTGCGCCCGGGAAAGAGGGCCTTTTCGCACATCCATGGCTATGGCGCCCGGGATTTTATGATTCAGGACCAGATATACCGGAAGATATCCGTGGTCACAGCCCACGTCCACCAGCCTGTTCCCCTCCGTCACCATGTCCGCAATGGCGGATAGTCTCAGAGATAACTGCATAACCGGCCCCTTAATCCAAATAATCCTTTAATTTGCGGCTGCGGCTGGGATGGCGCAGCTTGCGGAGAGCCTTTGCCTCGATCTGGCGGATTCGCTCTCTGGTAACGTTAAATTCCTTCCCCACCTCTTCCAGGGTACGGGCGCGTCCGTCGTCCAGGCCGAAACGGAGGCGCAGAACCTTCTGTTCTCTTTCTGTCAGAGTTCCCAGCACCTCGATCAACTGCTCCTTTAAAAGGGTAAACGCAGCGGCGTCCGCCGGAACCGGAACATTGTCGTCCTGAATGAAATCCCCAAGGTGGCTGTCCTCTTCTTCACCGATAGGTGTTTCCAGAGATACCGGCTCCTGGGAAATTTTCAGGATCTCACGTACACGGTCTACAGACATATCCATTTCCTCTGCAATTTCCTCCGGAGTAGGTTCACGCCCAAGCTCCTGCAGTAACTGACGGGAAACCCGGATCAACTTGTTGATGGTCTCCACCATATGCACCGGAATACGGATCGTACGCGCCTGATCGGCAATGGCTCTGGTAATTGCCTGACGGATCCACCAGGTTGCATAGGTACTGAATTTATAGCCCTTACGGTAATCAAACTTTTCTACAGCCTTAATAAGGCCCAGGTTTCCTTCCTGGATCAGATCCAGAAACAGCATTCCTCTGCCCACATAACGCTTGGCAATGCTGACGACAAGACGCAGGTTAGCTTCCGCCAAACGCTTTTTGGCCTCTTCATCGCCTTCCTCCATTCTCTTGGCAAGCTCAATCTCTTCCTCTGCGGTCAGAAGGCTTACCTTACCGATTTCCTTAAGATACATGCGGACAGGATCTTCAATGCTGACCCCTTCCGGAACAGACAGGTCGATCTTATCCAGTTCCACATCCTCTTCGTCGTCCAGCTTCTCAAGATCCAGATCGTCGTCCAGAATCATTTCATCTACATTTTCTGAAATTCGGAGCACATCCACTCCGCTGGCCTCCAGAAAGTCAAACACCTTTTCCATCTGCTCCACCGCAAGGGGCTGGTCTTTAAAAAAGTCGTTGATCTCCTGGTATTCCAATACGTTTTTCTTCTTTTTTGCAAGCTCCAGAAGTTCTACCAGTTTTTCACTGAATTTGGCCATGTTCATTTCCATAGGTACACGTTCCCTCCATTAGTGTTTATATTCTATCCTTATTCAAAAGAAATATGCAGTTCCTGGCGTTTTCGGCCAAGTTCCTCCAATTCTTTTTTTGCTTTGACGATTTCCTGAAGCCCGGCGATATCCGTCGGGTCCCAGGTACGGTTTCTCTCTGCGAGGCTTTCCTCTTTGATACGAATCAGAGTATCGGCAAAGGCCCTGTTCTGTTCCTGCTCATTTTCCAGATGGATGGTCGCATTAAACAGGGAAGCAACCTCCCTCTGTTCCTCGCTGTCAGTAAATGCATTTAAAAGACGGGCCGGGTTTACCTCGCCTTCCCTGTGCTGCCGATAGAGCATGTCCGCCACCTCCCGGTAAAGGGGGACGACAAAATCCGACGGCGACAGATATTTTTCCACGGTTTCAAAAATCCCGGGATATGTAACCAACCAGGTAAGCATCAGCTTCTGCGCCTTTTGGGCTGCAGATTCCCGCTTCTTTTTTTCGGGGCTGGTATTTTTAGGCGGAACCCTGCTTTCCGCTGGAGTTCCCTTTAAAGCAAGCTGGTTGACCCGTTTTCGCAAATCCTCTTTACTGATGCCATAGGCTGCATGATATTTCTTTACGATGGCCTCAATATAAAGATTCCTCTCCAGCTCGTCCCGCATCTCCAGCAGCATTGCGGCGCATCTTTCAAAGAAACGGTTCTGTCCCTGGGGTTCTCCCATGGGGTACTCGCTCTCTGCTATACTCACCCGGAACATAAAGCTGTCCATCGCCTGTCCCAGGCGCTCTTCAAAGGCCTCTGGCCCCAGATTCTTAATAAATTCATCCGGATCCTTATAGGGTTTCAGGTTTACTACCCTGGAATTGATCCCGGCCTCCCGCAAAATGGGAATCCCCCGAAGCGCAGCCCGCACCCCCGCCTCGTCGCTGTCGTATAAAAGCAATACCTCCTTGGTATAGCGTTTCAAAAGGCTGGCATGGCCTGAGGTAAGGGCTGTTCCAAGTGAGGCCACCGCATTGGTAAAGCCCGCCTGATGCATGGCGATCACATCCATATATCCTTCACAGAGGATCAGATAATTCTTTCTGGTGGTTCTTGCCACATTCAGTCCGTACAGGTTGCGGCTTTTGTCAAAAATCTTTGTTTCCGGCGAATTCAGATACTTGGGCTTGGCGTCTCCCATGACCCTTCCTCCGAATCCGATCACCCGGCTGTTGACGTCCATAATGGGAAAAATCACCCGGTTCCAGAATTTATCATACATTCCGTGCCGCTCATCTACATTGAACAGCCCTGACTCCCGCAGGAGCCCGTCGCTGTAATTTTTGCTTTTTAAATAACGGTACAGACTGCCGCTGTGCTTGTCTGAATAGCCCAGGCCAAACTTATGGATCGTCTCCGCGCTCAGCCCCCTCTCCGTCAGATACTGATACGCCCTTGCGCCGCTCTCCCCGCGGAGCTGGTAATAAAAATATTTGGCGGCCTGTTTGTTGATCTCCATAAGGGCGGCTCTTTGCTCTGCCTTCTCCTTTGCCTCTTTGGAGTATTCTATCTTCGGAAGCTCCACGCCCGAACGGTCCGCCAGGTACTTCAGCGCTTCCCCGAAGGTATAATTCTCATACTCCATAATAAAATTAAAGACATTCCCCCCTGCCCCGCACCCGAAGCAGTAATACATCTGCTTGGAGGGCGTCACGGAAAAGGACGGGGTTTTCTCGTTATGGAAGGGGCACAGCCCGAAATAAGAAGCGCCCTTCCTGTTCAGCTTCACATATTGGGATATCACATCTACAATATCATTTTTCATACGCACTTCTTCAATGATATCGTCTGAATAACGCATGCTCTTCCTCCAATACTTATCAAGAGCGGTCTCGGAAACTCTTAAAGCCCGAATTTCCGCCCTTTTTTAGTTCCTT
>JAUNGB010000109.1 GCA_030524715.1 Eubacteriales bacterium
TCCTCCTTTCTTGGGGTAGTGCAGGGCAGCCGCCCGGTTATCTGTTATGTACCCGTACACGCAAGCCGTCCAGTACGTCCGTTTTGACACCGACAAGATACCATTTCTGTTCGATACTCATTTCAATGCGGGTAGGCTTCCACTTGCCGCCTGCGAATACGTCAAAGCACTCGCCGCAATGCAAGCCGCCGTTATAGTCGTCCAGTCCAAAGCGAATGTCATAGCGTCCGCTTTCCCGGTCATAAATCAAAGCTCCCTGTTTCATAGTGTGTTGTCCTCCTTGTCCTGTGATAAAAATACGCCGCTTGCCATATCGTGAGCGACAAGGGCGGTGTAATAGCTGTCAATGGTGTTTGGTGCGTTGAAAAGAACCGCAAGCAGGTATTTCTTGATGTTGCGTATCTTGGTGGTGTTCTGGTGCATACAGTCAATCACAAACTGGATATGGCTGCTGTTGAGCTTCATAAATTTTGACTTAACAAGTTCAGCCGGGTAGTCGTCCCCGGCAATGCATACCACCTTGCGGCGGTTGCAGACGGTTTCAAGCATGAGAGCCACGATTTCATCAAGCATACCCCGGTCAATGTTCCTGTCCTGTGTCAGATAGGCGTACTCGATATTGTCCTTTATGACTTCCTCATAGGCCCGTACTGCGTCCATGTTGGTGTAGCCGTTTCCTTTCCGTTCCTGCGGCGTAGCCGTTCCCTCTGTTAAGGGAGTGGAAAGGATAGGAATGGAATGGGTATTTAATAAATCCGTATTTGATAATTCTTTACTTAATAGTTCTTTATTTAATTGCGTTGGATTTTCCTGCATAGGGTTTTCCAATGTTGGATTTTCCGATATAGGCTTGTCCTGTGTTGGATTTTCCAATGTAGGCTTGGGCGGTACTGGAAATTCATGTATCACATAATCAGCCGCCCCCAACTGTCCTTTTTCGTTCCGTACCCTTGTACGGGTCACATATCCCGCCCGTTCCAGTTCCCGTATTGCTTCCCGGATAGCGTCTATGCCCTCACGGTTGATTTGGGAAAGTCCCTTTAGGGTATAGTCCCATTCTTCGGGCAACGATAGCATTTGTGAAAGCAGCCCCTTTGATTTTAGGGATAAGTCAGTATTGCGTAGGTGGTGGTTTGACATAACGGTGTAGTCCCTGCTTTTTTCCACTCGGAATACTGCCACGTTATCAGCTCCTTTCATTTGCCCGGACAATGAAAAACGCCCGTTCCGTGTGGAAAAGGCGTTTACCATGTGATTATAGGGCTTTAAGTTTAGTTTTCGTGTTTCAAAAAAGTCTTGATTTATGCGGTGTTGCGGTGGTTGTCTATAAATACTTGCCCCGAACGGCGCCGGAAAAACAACAACCATCCGTATACTTATGGATGTGTTTAAAAGCGCCGGAGGAAGTATTCTTCTGGACGGCAGGCCCTTTAAGCCGTCTGAGCATCAGATCGGATATCTTCCGGAAGAGAGAGGGCTTTACCCTAAAAAAACGGTCAGTGAACAGCTTATTTATCTGGGCGTCCTGCGCGGTTTAAGTACAAAAGCTGCCAGGCAAAGCATGAAAAAATGGCTGGAACGCATGGAGATTTCCGAGTATGAAAACCGTAAGCTGGAAACACTCTCCAAGGGAAACCAGCAGAAGGTACAGCTTGCCCAGACTCTTTTGTGCGACCCGGAAATTATCATCCTTGACGAACCTTTTTCCGGTCTTGACCCTGTCAATTCCCAGATCTTAAAGGACGTTATCCAGGAGCAGATCCAGGCCGGAAAGCTGGTGATCTTTTCCAGCCACCAGATGAGCTATGTGGAGGAATTCTGTGAAGAAATCGCTATTCTGAACCACGGCGAGGTTGTCCTTTCCGGTGATTTAAGGGAGATTAAACGGGAGTTCGGACAGGACCGTCTGGTACTGGCAAGCCTTGAGGAAGATCCGGAGGAACTGGGCAGGCGTCTGAAGGATACCTTTTCAGACCTTCTGGAAGTGGAAAAGATCCGGCGTGACCGTGTGATCGTCCGCAAAAAGAATCCGCATAACAAGCCGCTGATCCTGAAACGCCTGTTAGAACAGGATGTGGATCTGGAATTTTTTGGACTATATGAACCATCACTGAATGATATTTTTGTGGAGAGGGCAGGTGACGAGGCATGAAACAATTTATAACCGTACTGAAATTTGAGTTAAACAATTACTTTAAGAACAAAAGCTTTATGCTTACGACTCTTCTTCTGGCTGTCCTTGTGGTGGGAATCCTTGTGGTTCCTACGTTTATCCCCGGTCTTTTAAATGGAGATTCGGAAAGTAAGGAGACGCAGGAAGCAGAGGAAGAAGTACAGGATACTCTGGGATTTTATCTGAATACGACGGAAATAGAGGATCCGGAACCTCTGCTTTCCATGATTCCGGCAAAGTGGCGCAGCTTTGACTCCGGCGACGCCATGAAGCAGGCTGTGGAAGCCGGGGAGATTGAAGCCGGATTTATTATGGACAGTTTAAACTCAGTGACCTATGTGGTGAATAACCTTTCTATGCATGATACATATTCAGAACAGTTTGAGAATGCGCTCGGACAGTATCAGAAGCAGCTTTATCTTATGGAAAAGGGACTTACCCCTGCAGAGGCGGCGGAGGCGGAGAGCTTTGCGGTGCATGTGACGCCGGAGATTCTGGGCAAAAACAGTGTGAGAAATTATGGCTATACCTATGCGCTGGTGTTTATCATTTACATCCTGATCATTTTCTACGGCCAGATGATCGCTGTTTCCGTCACAACAGAAAAAAGCAACCGTGCCATAGAAATTCTGGTGACAAGCGTAAATCCCAACAGTCTGATTTTCGGTAAGGTTCTGGCAGGAGCCATTGCGGGAATCCTTCAGATGGTGCTGATCGCAGGCAGCGGCTTTGGGGCTTATTATGCAGTCAGGGATGCCTGGGGCGGAAATCTGGATTTCCTGTTCCAGATTCCGGCAAGGGTTCTTGCGGCCTATGCGGTATTCGGACTTTTGAGCTATCTTCTTTATGCTTTTATTTTCGGAACTCTGGGAGCTATGGTTTCCAAGACAGAGGATATCAGCAAAAGCGCTACCCCTGTAACCCTGATCTATGTCGCTTCCTTCCTGATCGCTATGTTTGGAATGACGGACAGCGACAGTCTGTTGATGACAGTCGCTTCGTTTATTCCCTTTACCTCGGGAAACGCTATGTTTATCCGTGTTTCCATGGGAAGCGTGGCGGTCTGGGAGATCGTGCTTTCCGGTGTGCTTCTGGTGGCGTGCTGTATCGCGGCAGGAATCCTCGCGGCGAAATTGTTCCGCTTCGGAACCCTGCATTACGGCAATCCCATTAAAATTACAAAAGCTTTGAAAAATCTCCGCCAGGAATAAGGGACATCGGGAAAACAGGACGCAGGTATAAAAACTCTGAATCTGTGTATTATAATAGAAAAAATACGGAGGAAAGAGTTATGTGGGGTATTTTAGTGGCGTTGATTTCCGGCGCTTTGATGAGTATTCAGGGCGTCTTTAATACGGAGGTCACCAAGCAGACAAGCCTGTGGGTCTCCACCGGATGGGTGCAGCTTTCCGCCTTTCTGGTCTGTATCCTGGCATGGATCTTTACAGGCAGGGACAGTATATCCGTTCTGTGGCAGGTAGAAAATAAGTATACGCTTCTCGGAGGCGTCATCGGGGCGTTTATTACCATCACGGTTATCCAGAGCATGGGCGCCCTGGGCCCGGCAAAGGCGGCCATGCTGATTGTCATCGCACAGCTTGCGGTGGCATATATCATTGAACTGTTCGGAATGTTCGGCGTGGATAAGCAGCCCTTTGAGTGGAGGAAAATTCTGGGGATGGCAATTGCCATTGTCGGAATCGTAATATTTAAATGGCAGAAATGAGAGATTGCTATTGTAAAATATGAATAAGCTTAACTCATTACATCTTGAGTTAGTACCAAAAACGGCGCAGCCCTAAAATATTGGGCTGCGCCGTTTTTGGCATTGCAGTAAAAAACACCGCTATTCAGGGGAAGGCGGCCGGAGTTTTCTGTGCTTTTTGCACAAAATAGAAATTGAAAAACTGTCTATATTTCACAAACTTGCATATAGAATGCTATTAATGCTTTACAAATTTTATAACATGTGCTATATATGATATAAGCTTGTTGAACAAGTTGAGAAAGATGTGCAACACATGAAAAGGAGGAAAAACATGAAGAAACGAAGGGAAAGGCTGAGGGCGCTTTTTATTGCAGTCGGAATGACCGCCGCACTGGCGGGCTGCGGTTCTGCTGAAAGTAAAGAAGCCTCGGCAGGCGGGGAAAACCCTCACATCGGTATCGTTTTCACACAGGCCGGACTGGGCGGAAATTCGTTCAACGATCTCGCTCTGGAAGGAGTAAAGCGCGCGGCAGAGGATTACGGCATTACATTCGATCAGGTAGAGCCGAAATCCGTAGCAGACGAGGAAATCATTCAGGACGAAATGGCCTCATCCGAGGAATACGATCTGATCATCTGCGTAGGAGAAGAGCAGATCGATGCTCTGAGTAATGTAGCGTCTGTCTATACAGACCAGAGATTCGCCTTGTTGGATGCAACTCTGGATCTTGACAATGTAGCATCCTATTCCTGTAAGGCGCAGGAGGGATGCTTTATGGTAGGCGCTCTGGCTGCCCTTGCCAAGCAGGAGCAGATTGACAGCAGACTGACCGACAATGACACGATCGGATTTATTGGCGGAGTGGACAACCCGCTGATCAATCAGTTTGCAGCAG
The DNA here is from genome assembly GCA_030524715.1 of Eubacteriales bacterium. Classification (GTDB taxonomy): domain Bacteria; phylum Bacillota; class Clostridia; order Lachnospirales; family Lachnospiraceae; genus Blautia_A. Next base: position 4,778 of record JAUNGB010000109.1, read on the forward strand.
GCTACGAGGCAGGAGCCCTCTATGTAAATCCGGACATGAACGTACTCATAGACTATGCAGGCGGTTTTAATGATCCCACCACGGCCAGAACCATAGCCAACACCTTCAACGAAAAGGGTGCGGACATCATTTTCCATGCGGCAGGGGCATCCGGTATGGGGTTGTTCCAGTCAGCAGAGGAAAAAGACTTTATAAGCATCGGAGTCAACCTGAACCAGAACAGCATTGCGCCGGACTACATCATGGCAAGTATGCTGAAAAAGCTGGATACCTGCGCATATCATGCCATCACAAGTATTGTGGAGGATACCTATACAGGTGAGAATCAGCTTCTCGGGCTTGGAGACGGCGGCGTGGATTTTACAGTAGAGGGAAGCAATATCAATGTTCCTGACAGTGTTCTTCAGAAACTGGAAGAAATCAGAGAGGGCATTGTTACTGGTGAAATAGAAGTTCCCAACGAACTGTCATGATCATACAAAGGAAAGGAGACAGGTATGGACGCAATTAGAATGAAGGGAATTGTAAAATGCTTCGGGCCGGTGCGGGCTAATGACGGGATAGACTTCACAGTAAAGCAGCAGGAAATCCATTGTCTGCTCGGAGAAAACGGAACAGGAAAAAGCACGCTGATGAACATTCTTTTTGGCTTGTATCATCAGGATGAGGGGGAAATCTACATCAATGAAAAAAAGGCTGTCATTGCAAATCCAAATGACGCGAATGCACTTGGAATCGGTATGGTTCATCAGCATTTTATGCTTATCAATCAGCTCACTGTTCTGGAAAATATCATTATCGGAAAAGAACAGGGCGGTCTGTTCCTGGATATGAAAAAGAACGAAAAAAAGGTTGCAGAGCTGGTAGAGCGTTTTGGCTTCAAAATTGACCTTCATGAAAAAGTAGTAAACCTTTCTGTAGGAATGCGGCAGCGTGTGGAAATCCTGAAAACTCTGTACAGAGGCGCGGATATTATTATTTTAGATGAGCCTACCGCCGTGCTTACGCCTCAGGAGGTTGATGAACTGTTCAAGATTCTGAGACAACTGAAAAAAGAGGGCAAGACCATCGTATTTATCACGCACAAGCTGAACGAAACTATGGCTCTGTCAGACCGTATTACGGTTATCCGAAAGGGCAGGGTAGTATTTGAGTGCAGCACCGCAGATACCAATGAAAAAGAACTGGCTACCCAGATGGTGGGCAGATCGGTGGAAACTGTTGTGGCAAAAAAAGGCTCCAGAGTGGGAAAAGCCGTTCTGGAACTGAAGAATGTACGGCTTCAGGATAAGGCGGAGGACACCGTAAGCCTGACTGTCCATGCAGGAGAAATTCTGGGAATTGCCGGAGTAGACGGCAACGGACAGCAGGAACTGGAAGCTATGATCGTAGGCAACCAGAGGGTAAAAGAGGGAAGTATTCTGATAGGCGGCACCCCGGTAGAAAAAATGTCTGTAAAAGAGCGTAAAAAACTGGGTCTTGGCTATATTCCCTCAGATCGTCACCGTAATGCAATGATCGCAGGATTTTCCATTACAGAAAATTTCCTCCTTGGCTATCAGGAAAATCCCGAATATTGCAAAAACGGCTTTATCCAGTTTGAAAACCTGAAAAAAGACGCCAAAAAGCAGACGGAGCTTTTTGAGACAAAGCTTGCGGGACTGGATCAGCAGATCGGCCAGTTGTCCGGCGGCAACCAGCAGAAGGTTATTTTCGGAAGAGAAACCAGCCACAACCCGGAATTTATGCTGGTAGCACAGCCTATCCGCGGCCTTGATATCGGAGCAATTGAAAAGGTACATAAAACACTGTTGGAACTGAAGGAACAAGGCAAGGCGATCCTCCTTATTTCAGCAGAACTTTCAGAGATCATGAATCTCAGCGACAGGATCGCAGTTTTGTACGAGGGCGAGGTCAGCGCTCAGTTCCAAAACGGAGAATACACAAAAGAAGAAATTGGACTGTTCATGACAGGAAAAAGAGCGGGAGGTAAAAACGCATGAAAAACACGAAAAACATCGGTGAATTGGGAAAATCTCTGGCAGCGATCGGGATTGCCCTTGTGGTAGGCGCACTTTTTGTCCTCCTGTCGGGAGAATCCCCCATAGAAGCCTACGGGGCACTGCTGAAAGGAGCCCTCGGAAGTCCGAAATCTATCGCAAATACCATAAGCAAAAGCATTCCGCTGGCCTTTACAGGTCTGGCAGTAGCGCTTGGATCCCGCTGCGGTATGTTAAACATCGGAGCTGAGGGACAGCTCCACGCAGGGGCAATGGCCGCCGTACTGACCTCCCTTGCGCTTTCCTCCCTTCCCGGCCCAGTCCTGATGGTGATCAGTATTCTGGCAGGCGTGCTGGCCGGTATGGTAGTAGGAAGCATTCCCGGCATTTTTAAGGCAAAGCTGAACACCAGCGAAGTAATCGTGGCGATCATGCTGAATTATATCTGTACTTTGTTTACCTCCTGGCTGGTAAACGGTCCGGTGAAAGCGGCAGGCTCAGCCGCACAGACACAGGTGGCGCCAGAAAGCGTCTGGTTCGGCAGGCTGATCCCGCAGACACAGCTTACCACAGCCGTGTTCCTGCTTCTGGCAATTGCGGTGGTTATGTATATTTTCCTCTGGAAAACATCTCTTGGCTACCAGCTCCGCGCAGTAGGCGCAAATCCTTCCGCGGCAGGTACCGCCGGAATCAAAGTCAATACTTTTCTGGTGGCATCTATGGTATTAAGCGGCGGTCTGGCTGCCCTTGCAGGTGTTACAGAGGTATTCGGAAAATACCATAGATTTATTGAAGGCTTTTCCCCTTCCTTTGGATTTACAGGAATCGCTGTGGCAATCCTTGGAAGAAACCATCCTGCAGGCGTTCTGCTCACATCGCTTTTGTTCGGCATTATGGATATGGGATCTCTGCGTATGGCGCGCGTGACAAACGTATCCACCAACATGGTAACTGTTGTTCAGAGCTTAGTCATTCTTCTTGTGGCGGCTCCGGAACTGATCAAGTGGAATAAAAACAGAAAGAGAGGATAATCTTATGGCGGGTATAAATAACTTTTTGGCACTGATGCTTCAACTATCTGTTCCTATCGTCCTTGGAGCCCTCTGCGGTACTATTGCAGAACGGGGCGGCGTCATCATGCTCGGTGTGGAAGGGCTGATGCTTCTGGGAGCCTTTGCGGGAGTTGCCGGCTCTTTCTTTACCGGCTCCGCTTTTGCAGGCGTGCTGCTGTCTATAATCGTGGGTGCGCTGTTCGGCTGGATTTATGCACTGTTCTGTCTGAAATGGAAGGCGCATCAGTCCGTTGTGGGCGTCGGAATCAACCTTTTTGCCAGCGGCATTACAGCGGTTTTGCTGAAAGCTATCTGGCACACAGAGGGGATGTCTGATCCTGTGGACGCCATTTCCAGCCTGACTGTTCCGGTGCTCTCGGATATTCCGATCGTAGGCGCGCTGTTTAAAAATCAATCACCTTATCTGTATGTGATGCTTCTGATCGTGGCGGCTGTATGGGTGTTGTTTTATAAGACGAAGTTCGGTCTCCGTTACCGTGCTATCGGCGACCAGCCCCATGCGGTTCAGACAGCGGGCGTTCCGGTAAACCGTTACCGATACATTGCTATGATGTCTGCAGGCGCTATTGCAGGATTGGCAGGCTCCTACCTGTCTCTTTCCCAGAATAACCTGTTTGTTACAGACATGACGGCAGGCCGGGGATTTATGGGACTTGCGGCAAACATTTTCGGCGGCTGGCAGCCTCTTGGCTCCCTTGGGGCAGGCATGGTATTTGCGGTTGCCCAGGCAGCAAGATTTTATCTCACGGAGTTTGAAATTCCCTCTCAGATCGTGCAGATGCTGCCTTATGTGATCACATTGCTCATTCTTTTATTTGTAGGAAAGCGGGTAAAGGGACCGGAAGCAGTTGGCAAATTGGTGGATTAGAAGTATACTAAATAGTAAAGACAAAAACACCAATTAAAAACAGGAGCCTGCCTGCATAAGCTCATCCGTCAGACAGGCTCCGGCGGAAGGAGAGCATAACCTGAATGGATAACATCATTAGAGAAAAAAACGTAAAAATACCATTATATGTAACCGTATACGAGACGATCACCCAATGGCTGAGAGAGGGCAAATACAAGCCCGGAGACAGGCTGCCCGGAGAGAATATCCTGGCAGAACAGTTTCAGGTCAGCAGGGGAACCTTACGGCAGGCAATGCTGCTCCTTCAGGAGGATGGCCTGATCAGTAACCAGCAGGGAAAGGGTAATATTGTCCTTTCCAATCAGGACATCACGGCAAACGGGCTGGAAAAGGTGGGGAATCCCATTGTGGATTTCTGCCTCCAGCCTATAGACAGGGTAGTAACCACCATCGGCTTTCAGCCGGCTACCCAGAAGCATCAGGAAGTACTAAAACTCAGACCATCCAGCATTGTTGCTGTGATCGACATTACCTATTACAGTCAGGAGCAGCCTGTGGGATTTGCCATGGTGTACATGCCCTATGAGATTCTGGATAAAGGAAACGTGGATTTGGAAAATACGGACAGTGTCTATGAATTTTACATGAAGGTACTGTCTTCAGGCGGGCTGTACAGCAACACGAAGCTCCGTATGAGAAAGGCGAGAGAGCGTCTTGCCAATATTTTGCATATTCCGGAGGAAGAAACCATTCTGATTCTGGAGGAAGAGCTTTATACAGAATACGATATTCCGGTATTATCCCAAAAGCTGTATATGGGTGCCGATCTTTATGAGATTAGTCTGAGGAGGAAAAATCGATGATAAAATGATAAGAATTGGAGATAAACTATGAAGACATTTCATAATGAAGCTGAATCAGGACAAATCGGGAAAACCGTTTTAATGCCGGGCGATCCGCTTCGCGCAAAATATATAGCAGAAAATTATCTGGAGGATGCCTTCTGCTACAATCGAGTCAGAGGCATGAACGGCTACACAGGATACTATAAAGGACAGCGCGTATCCGTACAGGGCAGCGGCATGGGGATTCCTTCCATGGGAATCTATGCATATGAGCTTTTTCACAACTACGATGTGGACAACATCATCCGAATCGGTACTGCAGGCGCTATTCATAAAGATGTGGCTGTGGGGGATCTGATCCTCGCTATGGGGTGCTGTACAAATTCCAACTTTCCGGCACAGTATCATTTGTCCGGTACCTTTGCGCCAATTGCGGATTTTAAGCTTTTGGAGGCTGCCGCAGGTCAGGCAAGGAAGGATAATGTCCGCTTCCATGTAGGCAACGTATTCAGCTCCGATGTCTTTTATGAGGATCAGTGCGGCGAAAAAGGAACATGGGCCAAAATGGGCGTTTTAGTTCAGGAAATGGAAACCCTGTCTCTCTACTGCACTGCAGCAAGGGCAGGCAAACATGCCTTAAGTATGCTCACTGCAGGAAGCAGTATCCATAGCAGCGAGGCGCTTTCCAACGAGCAGCGTGAGCGGAGTCTGGATATGATGATCCGATGTGCGCTGGAACTGGCAGCGATCTGAATGCAGACAGGCATGGAGCAAAGCGGCATGCAAATGTCCGCTTTACAAGGAATGAAACATATGCCGCCAAAGAGACTGGCAGAGGCATCACATGAGGACAGGAGGCAATATGAAAATTCTATTGGATGTTGACACAGGGGTGGACGACGCGTTTTCGATTCTCTACGCTGCACTGAAGCCCCAATATGAAATTGTTGGAATTACGACTGTATGCGGCAATGTGGAGTCTTCCCTTGCCGCAGAAAATACCCTGAAAATCCTTGATCTGGTTGATGCGCCGGATATTCCCGTTGTGGTGGGAGCTTCCGCTCCCTTAAGCGGGCGTTGGGAGGGCAGGGTCCGTACCATTCATGGCGACAACGGTATAGGAAACGCAGAGCTTCCCAAAAGCAGACGGAAGCTCCATGAAGAGGATGCGGCGGACTTTCATATACGCCTTGCGCAGCAGTATGAAGGCGAGATTGTCCTGGTTACGCTAGGGCCTCTTACCAACGTGGCGCTGACACTGAAAAAGTATCCTGATTTCGCAAAAAAGATCAAAAAGATGATTATGATGGGCGGGACGATTTCCGCCAGAGGCAACGTGTCCCCGGTGGGAGAGGCAAATGTTGTCTGCGATCCGGAGGCCTGCGACGCCGTTTTTCTCTCCGGCATGGATATCACTGCCGTAGGGCTGGACGTGACCATGCAGGTGCGCCTGAAAAGGGAGCATATGGACTGGCTGACGGAGAATTGCAGCCCAAGAGCCAAAAAGGCCGTTTCGTTTCTGAATAAAGCGCTGCAGCATTACTGGCATGGAAATCAGGTGCAAAATTACTGTATCGGAGACTGCCCGGTGCATGATCCTCTGGCAGTGATGTGCGCCGGTACGCCCGGCCTTGTGCGTACACAGGTAAGAAGGGCGCGTGTGGAATGCGGCGGTACCTACTGCAGGGGAATGATCGTGACAGACCTGCGGGAGCATCCCATTGCAGGCGGCGACATCCGGTTTGCATTGGAGGTAGATGCCAATCGGGCTTTGCGGGAGCTTTTGTCTCCCTTTTGGGAGATTTTATAATGAAAGGAAGTTTTGGTAATGGAAAAATATAAACGAATATTTGTGATCGTGATGGATTCTCTGGGAGTGGGAGCAATGGATGATTCCCCGGAATTCGGAGATGTGGGCGTCAACACTTTGGGACATATTTCAGAATCGGTAGATACCTTTACGATTCCCAACCTGCAAAAGCTTGGCATGGCAAACCTGACTCCGCTGAAGCAGGTGGAGCCCATTGAAATTACAAAAGGATATTATGGAAAGCTGAACGAAAAGAGCAAGGGGAAGGATACCATGACAGGACATTGGGAAATGATGGGCCTGGAGGTGAAAACACCCTTTAAAACTTTTACGGAAACCGGCTTTCCGCCGGAATTGATCCGGGAGCTGGAAGAGCGCACCGGAAAGACAGTCATAGGCAATAAAAGCGCCAGCGGAACGGAGATCCTGGAGGAACTGGCAGAGGAAGAAATCGCCACAGGACATATGATCGTGTATACCTCGGCCGATTCTGTGCTTCAGATCTGTGGCAACGAAGAAACCTTCGGTCTTGATGAACTGTACCGTTGCTGTGAGATTGCCCGTGAGATTACCATGAAGGACGAGTGGAAGGTGGGACGAGTGATCGCCAGGCCCTATGTGGGTAAAAAGAAAGGGGAATTTAAGAGAACCAGCAATCGCCATGATTATGCACTGAAGCCCTTCGGCAAAACTGCGCTGGATGCCATGAAAGCAGCAGGGCTGGATGTGATTTCTGTAGGAAAAATCAAGGATATTTTCGATGGCGAGGGTATTACAGAAGCGCTTAAATCTAAAAGCTCTGTTCATGGCATGGAGCAGACCATTGCCCTTGCCCAGCGGGACTTTCATGGGCTGTGCTTTGTGAATCTGGTGGATTTTGACGCTCTTTGGGGACATCGGAGAGATCCGCAGGGCTACGCACAGGAAATCGAAAAATTTGACGTAAATCTTGGAAAGCTGCTGGAACTTCTGAAAGACGATGATCTTCTGGTCATCACCGCAGACCACGGCAATGACCCCACCTATACGGGAACTGACCATACAAGAGAAAAGGTTCCGTTTCTTGCCTGGTCCCCCTCAATGGAAGGCGGCGGAGAACTTCCGGAGACAGACACCTTTGCCGTGATCGGAGCCACGGTGACAGCAAACTTCGGTGTAGAGATGCCGGAGGGAACTGTGGGGTATTCTCTGCTTGATAAATTGAATACACTCTAGTATTCCGCGTTTCAGGCGCCGTTTCATATCTCTCCATCTGGAAAAGGTACAAAAGAGACTGGTATTTTAAAGATACCAGTCTCTTTTGGGATATACGAGTCTATATATGAGCCCAAATTCTGTTGCTGCAGACAATACGGAATAGATTTTTGCTTAACTGCTGTGAACGCAGGGAACTGACAATTGCAAGATTAAATGGCAAAAATGAGAGATTGCTATTGTAAAATCCGAATAAATTCGTTACAATAAATCATGGTTAGGTATGAGATTCGGGGAAACTGCCGTTAATAAACGGCAAAGGAGTGAACCGATAACCATGAAGAAAAGAAATCATCAAAACAGGATAAAGAAGCTGTGTGTTCTGGCGCTCTGCCTGCTGAATTTGTGTACATTTTCATCCGGCTGCGGAAGGAAAGAAGCGGAGTTCCTTATTTCCGAGATGCAGGGTGACGCTTCCAATATGCAGGAAGAATCAGCGCAGATACCGGCCCTGACCCCGCAAACCTCCGCTATACGTGAGGGAGAGGCAGAAAAGCCTGCCGCATCTTCTGTTGAGGGAGAGACAGAGGGGTCTGCCGCATCTTCTGCTGAGGGAGAGACGCAGGAGCCTGCCGGAGCTTCTGCCGAAGGAGAAACGCAGAACTCTGCTGCAACTTCTGCTGAGACTGAGGCAGAGATCTATGTGGATGTCTGCGGCGCTGTGGCTGAGCCGGGCGTATATTCCCTGAAGCCCGGAAGCAGGGTTTTTCAGGCCATTGAGCTTGCCGGGGGATTGCTTCCAGAGGCCGCCGCTGAGTACGTAAACCGTGCAAAGGGGCTGACTGACGGGGAACAGGTCTATATTCCTACGCGGGAAGAGGCGGAGACAGGAGATCTTCTGATAACTGCTCCACAGCCGGAGAAGCAGGAAGCTGCTTCCGCTTCAGAAACAGGAGGCAAGGTCAATCTGAATACGGCGGACGCGGAGGAGCTTATGACCCTTAAGGGTATTGGGGCCACAAGGGCGGATGCGATCCTGGCCTACAGGGCGGAGCATGGAGGCTTTTCTTCCATAGAAGAGATTATGAATGTACAGGGGATTAAAGAAGGTACCTTTGAGAAGATAAAAGACAACATTGCAGTAGAATAGGAGAAAAACTTATGTAAATAAATAAGTTAACAAAGGTGATTAAATGTGTTTAAATATACTTAAAGGAGTAAAATGTTATGAACACATCAAACATCACAAATTATAAGCCAAAAGATTTTGCTGAACTGTTAGGCGTGTCTGTTAAGACTTTACAGCGTTGGGATAGAGAAGGAACTCTAAAGGCAAACCGAACTCTAACTGATAGGCGTTATTACACTTATGACCAATATCTTCAATTTAAAGGCATAAATACCGAAAATGATCAACGTCAGGTAGTTATTTATGCCAGAGTTTCAACAAGAAACCAAAAAGATGATTTACAAAATCAGATTGCATTTTTACGACAGTTTTGTAATGCGAAAGGAATTATTGTTGACCAATGTATTGAAGATTATGGAAGCGGCCTTGATTACAATCGCAAAAAGTGGAACGAATTATTAGATGAAGTAATGGAGCAGAAAATTAAAACCATAATCGTAACCCATAAAGACCGATTTATCCGCTTTGGTTATGACTGGTTTGAAAAATTCTGTATGAAGTTCAACACAACCATAGTGGTAGTAAATAACGAAGAGCTGTCACCACAAGAAGAACTCGTGCAGGATATTGTTTCAATACTTCATGTGTTCTCTTGTAGATTGTATGGACTTCGTAAGTATAAAAAGCAAATAGAAAGGGATGAGGAAATTGCTAAGGAGCTTCAAGACAGAAATCAATCCGTCAGAGAAACAGAAAGTCAAGATCCGTAAGACAATTGGAACTTGTAGATTTATGTATAACTTTTATCTTGCTCACAATAAAGAACTCTATGAAAACGGTAAAAAGTTTATAAGCAGTCATAAATTTAGAGTCTGGCTTAATCATGAATATATTCCAAATCATCCGGAGTATTCCTGGATTAAAGAAGCATATTCAAAAGCAGTAACACAGTCAGTGAATCATGGAGAAACCGCATTTAAAAGATTTTTTGAACGAAAAAGTGCTTTTCCTAATTTCAAAAAGAAAGGCAGATCTGACGTGAAGATGTATTTCGTAAAGAATAACCCGAAGGATTGTGGATGCGAAAGACACAGAATCAATATCCCATCGCTTGGATGGGTCCGTATGAAAGAAAAAGGATACATTCCTACTACAAAAGATGGATATGTAATTAAAAGCGGCTCGGTTTCAATGAAAGCTGGCAGATTTTATGTTTCAGTTCTCGTAGAGGTTCCTGACAATAAGCAAGCCAATAAATTTAATGAAGGAATCGGTATTGACCTTGGATTAAAGGATTTTGCTATTGTTTCAAATGGCAAGACTTACAAGAACATTAATAAATCAGCAAGAGTAAAGAAGCTTGAGAAACAACTTATTCGGGAACAGAGAAGTCTTTCCCGCAAATATGAAAACTTAAAGAAAGGAGAGCCCACTCAAAGGAAAAATATACAAAAACAAAAGCTTAGGGTACAGAAACTTTATCATAGGATAGACAATATCCGTACTGATTATATCAATAAAA
>JAUNGB010000110.1 GCA_030524715.1 Eubacteriales bacterium
GGCTTTAGTAGCATAGACACATTGTGCAGTTTTTTAAATTTGCTCATTTATAGTTCTGTTCCAAGGTAATCGCATAAAACATCCAGATAAGCGTCAAGATGTTCCGGAACACCATCGAATAAAGGCATTCCCTTGTAGATGGATTCCTCACCGGCGATTTTAAATTCCAACTGATTGTCAGTTGCATAAGCGGTGATGGGGGATACAACAGATGTCGTAACCATAGCGGCGGCCAACAAAGAAGACGCTATGGTTTGCCGTGTTCTCACACTTTTTCTTTTCATTTTTAAGCTCCTTTCATTGATTAGTTTGCTGAGCAATCAAAGCTTTGCTCGGTAGGGTTAGTATAATACAAAATTACTTTTGTTTTTGGCGGTGTTTTTAATACTTTTGTGGAATATTTTAATCAGATCAGGTAAAGTGGTTTTCATTTTATGAAATTGTACTAAACTGAGAATAATAAGTCTTAGGGAGGTTTTAACTATGAAAAAAAATTTTAGTAAAAAAAGTTTAATTATGGGAACAGCACTTCTGTTTTGCAGCCTGCAAATCTCGTTGACTGTATTTGGAGCTGATGAGACAGAAAAAGATCTTCAGGAAATTTATAATACAATCCAGCAGGATTATTATGCTTTGAAAAAAGATGAAGATGGAAATTATTTCCTTAGCGATTTTTACTACAACAATTACACAGTCAAAATAGAACCGAGAAAAAGGATTTCAATTCAGGAAGATGGGGCAGGGAGCGGTTGGCTTTATTTTTCCTATGAAAATGGTGAAAGTGAATACTTTGGAACATATTATTTAATGCCTTTAAATGAGGAATATGGTTTGGACGAACTGGCAGGGGAATTGGAGTATGATTACGAAAATTTATGCGAAAATAGTGAATGGGATGTGGAACGTTCAAATGCATTGCAGAAATATAAAGTAGATAATCATAATGTAATAGCAGATAAAATTACATATACCGATAAAAAAGAAAATATAAGTGGAAGCATAAGGAATTTCTTTATGATCATTGATGATAAAGATACATTAGCGGTACAGTGTATTGTTACAGAAGTAATTGAAGAACAAGGGAAATGTGTTTTTTCCGAAGATGAACTTGCAAAGGAACTTATGGAGAATATTGAACTGGAAGAAATTCAATGTGAAAAGTGATATAGAACTGTAAATGGTGATATAAAGGAACGTTGAAATAAGATAAACTGAATGGAAAGATACATAAGGAATGGCAGGATATCTCCCACAAATGTGGAATACATCTTGCAGAAAGCAATTATTGAACACGCTCTAGGTGAAATTATAAGTGGAGTAATTAAAAAGGAGAAAATAATATGATTAAAAATCCAATTTTACCGGGATTTAACCCGGATCCATGTATTTGCAGAAAAAGAGATGACTATTATCTTGCAGTCTCTACTTTTGAGTGGTTTCCTGTAATTCCGGTGTACCATTCAAGGGATCTAAAGAACTGGGAACTTTATACGCATGTTTTGACAGATGATCAGAAAGTGGATTTGATGCCTCTATTTTACATGACAGCAATGGCAGGAAGTATGTGGTATCTCTGGAATGGGAAACCCGTGCAGGATATGAAAAGCCAGGGGCTATCTGTATGGTGGAATATGACTCAGAAAAGAAAGAAATAAAAGGATATCCCAGAAGAATATGGAATGGCGGCACAGACCGTGGCTGCATTGAGGCACCGCATCTTACAAAAAGGAATGGATATTATTACATTATGTGTGCCGAAGGTGGTACAGGTTATAATCATTGTGTGACAATGGGGCGATCCAGAAACATATGGGGACCCTATGAGAGAGACCCGAAAAATCCGATTGTTACATCTACACCGGGCGAGTCTTTTGAACGACATGATCCGGATCATCTGAAACTGAAATATTATAATCCAGAGTCTGTTCTTCAAAAATCAGGGCATGGAAGTTATGTTGATTTACCAAATGGAGAGGTCTATCTGGTACATCTTACAGCAAGACCTTTTGTTCCGGAGCTTCGATGCACCTTAGGCAGAGAAACAGCTATTCAGAAAATGGTATGGACAGAAGATGGATGGTTAAGAATGGCTGATGGAAGTAATTTTGCGAAAAAAGAAGTACCGGAAAGCAGTCTTCCGAAATCACCGGTTGAAAAAATCCCCGATTTTGATGATTTTGATGATCCTGTACTTCGAAAATGTTATTATGCGCCACGTATTATGCCGCAGAGATTTGCTGATGTGACAGTAAGGCCGGGATATGTGCGTCTTCGTGGACAGGAATCCCGAACTTCTTTAAATAAAGTCAGTATTCTGGCACGAAAATTGACAAGTGTTTATGCCCGGATTACAACAAAAATGGAGTTTATTCCGCAAGTTCATCAGCATAGTGCAGGATTAATTCTCTACTATGACAATATGAATTATATCAATCTGAGAAAATATTACAGCGAGACCCTTGGGCAGAGTGCATTGTCTATTATTCATCTGGAAAATGGAGAAAAAACGGAATTTTTAAATACAAGAATTCCTGTTGAAGATTGTCCAATCTATTTGAGGCTATATGTTGAAGGCAGAAAGTCCTGGTTTGAGTGGAGTTATGATGGGATGAAATATCAGAAAATAGGGAGGATTTTTGATACAACACGTTTTTCAGATGAATACTGCAGGTTTGGGGAATTTACCGGAACCATGGCAGGTATTACATGTGCAGACCGCGTAAAGCATACGCATTATGCAGATTTTGATTTTTTTGAATATATCGTTGATGAAAGCAGAGATATAGAATAAATACTATTTTATAGCGGGAGAAAGAAAAATGTATAAAATAGTCATTGCAGATGACGAGAGAATGATTTGTGAAGGACTCTTAAGCCTTGACTGGGAATCCAATGGAATGAAAGTCGTTGGTGTGGCAAAGAATGGTGTTGAGGCAGAGGAAATTATCGACAGCCAGATATTTGATGTCCTTCTGACAGACATTAAAATGCCGGGAATAGGCGGATTGGAACTTGTGCAGTATCTGAAAGAGGCAAATCCTGCGACGAAAGTAATTCTTCTTAGCGGCTATGGTGAGTTTGAATATGCACAAAAAGCAATTTCCCTTGGAGTTTACGGATATATTTTAAAACCATCAACACCAAAGGAGATTATGGAGTATGTAAAGAGTGCTTGTGAGAAAATACATATGGAGCAGGAGAAGAAAAACTCTATTCAGGAACTGAAAAACAGGCTGGATGATTATGAGGGGGTGATCGGAGCCAGGCAGGCAGTGGAAAATCAGGAAAAAGGTACGGACATTCAGGATATTCTTCAGTATATCTATGCTCATCATGCTGAAAATCTGACGCTGTCAGCTCTTGCAGGACAGTTTTATTTCAGCACAGTATATATGAGCTGTTATATCAAGAAATATACAGGACATACATTTCTGGAAATTCTGACTTCTGTCAGAATGTATCATGGTGCAAAACTGTTAAAAGAGACAAAAATGAAAAACAGGGAGATTGGAATGCGTATCGGAATACCTGACGAAAGATATTTTGGTCAGGTATTTAAAAAGACATATGGAGTTACTCCTTACGAATACAGAAAATCAAATATGGAGCCGAAAGAAAGCCTGGAAGAATTTTTGCGCAGTATTATAGAGGAAAAAAGATGAGAAAGCTTTTTGACAGAATCAGCTTCAGAAATAAGATCATTATTATTTTCGTTATTATGGTTTTGGTACCACTGGGAATCAGTACATTGGTTTTTTACTCCTATTCCAGAAAAAACATGGAGGGAAAGACGCGGGATTATCTTCAGGGCCTGGCATCTGTCACGATGTCTAAAATAGAGATGTCGATTCAAAATGTGGAAGATATTTCTTTTTTCATTGCTGGCAATGAAAAAATGCAGATGATTCTTGCAGATGATGATTCGGGGAAAGACAGGGCTGTAGAATATCAGCAATATAGTGAAGCAAAAGATTTATTGTCATATTATGTTCTGCTTTCGAATGAAATATCATCAATTTACATACAGTCTGTTGATGGAAGAACGTTTAGTTATACCAAAAAAAATCAGTCCCCTCATCTGGATGAGTTACAGAATATGGAGAGCAATTGGAAATGCCTGGATGGTCATATTTATCTGAAAAGAAATCTGTATCAATTTCCAACGCAGAAACTATTGGGGTATATGGTAACAGAACTGGAATCACCAATCATATATAATATTGTTAAAGATATTTTTGATATGGCGGATAGCAAAGCATTTATTGTAGATGAGGATCACAATATTATTGCGGGATGGAAACAGGCCTTAACAGGTCAGAAAATAGAAAATGAGTTTCTGGATTCCGAGGCTCAATTAACTACAGGATTTTACAGAACCAATTTGAATGGAGAAGTATGCAGTATCTATGTTGGAGACGCAATACATAATGGATGGCGCTTTGTACTCATGCTTCCGGAATCCTATTATATGCAAGATATCTGGACTCTCCAGTATTTTACAATGTCTCTGATTGCCATCACCAGTCTTGTGGCAATAAGCCTTATTGTTATTGTTGGAAGAAGCCTTACAAAACCTTTACATAATTTGACAATAGCAATGGAAAATGTGGGACAGGGAAACTTTAATGTGGTAATTCCTGTAGAACGTTCTGATGAGATAGGTATGCTCAGCCGTACCTTTAACCAGATGGTACAGGACATGAAGATGCTGATTGATAATGTCTATGAAAAGGAACGAATGAAGCAGGAAGTGGAAATGAAATCTCTTCAGATGCAGATTAATCCGCATTTTCTGTATAATACGTTGGATACAATTAATTGGATGGCCAGGATGCGTGGGGTGGATGAAGTCGGGGAAATGACATCAGCCCTGGGAAACCTGATGAGATATTCTCTGTCTAAAAGAGATTTTGTTACGATAGAGGAGGAACTAAAGAACCTGAAAGACTATATTGGAATACAGAATGTCAGATATGGAGATAAAATGTCAATTGAACTTCAAGTGGATGATGCAGTCCGACAGTATTATATTCCGAAATTATTGATCCAGCCTATTCTGGAAAATGCAATTGTGCATGGAGTAGAGGATAAGCTGGAACAAAGTTTCATCCAAATCAGGGTTTATCAGGAAAATAATAATTTGTTTGCAATTGTAGAAGATGATGGGGTCGGTATGACACAGGAAGCAATAGAATCGTTAATGAATATTGATTATCATTCGCATAAGTCTGGTCATACTTCTATCGGTGTTTATAATGTTAACCGGCGGATACAGGCTGTATTTGGCAAAGACTGTGGTCTGCAGATTCAGAGTCAGCTCGGTGCAGGTACAAAAATTACACTGCGGATGAAAATCCTGAAAATAGTTCCTGATATGCATTTAAAATATAATTGAAATTAAAAATTTCAACATTCTGCTTAAGAATGTATGTACGAATAAAAATAGAAAAAGGATACAATAAATTCATCAAAAACCGGAGAACGAAGGCCGGGATAAAAGGAGAAAATAAAATGAAGAGAAAGAGCTTAGCAGCAATCATGACAGCAGTTATGGCAATTGGAACTGTAGGAATGGCGGCGCCTGTAATGGCAGAAGACCAGGTTACAATTCAGTTTTTTTCAAATCTGCCGGATCGTACAACAGGGCAAGGGCTAATCGAACAGACACTTATTGACAGGTATATGGAGGAAAATCCCAATGTAAAGATCGAAGTGGAAGCGCTTGATGATGCAAGCTACAAAACAAAGTTTAAGGCATATGCATCAGGAAGCGATATGCCGGATCTGGTGAATATCTGGGGACAGCCTTCTTTCTTAAGTGAGGTTATTGACGCAGGCCTTTTGGCGGAACTCAATCAGGAAGATTATGCGGATTATAATTTCCTGACAGGCTCTCTGGATGGATTTATGCGTGATGGAAAACTGTACGGCCTGGCTAGAAATACAGACGTTATGGGATTCTATTACAATAAAGCAATTTTTGAAGAATGCGGTGTAGAAGTTCCTGAAACATATGAAGAACTGACAGAAATCGTAAAAACAATTACTGATAATGGCTATATTGCAATTTCCATGGATGGTACTGATAAATATCCGCTGTCGATTTATATGCAGGATGTTTATCAGAAGATGATCGGAGCTGACAGTTATAAAAATTCTGCAGAAGCGGTTGCTTCCGGAGAATATGGAGAAGAGTGGAAGACTGCAGCTCAGATGTTGGCTGATATGGCGGCAGCCGGTGGTTTTGAAGCGGGATTTGAAACAACAGACTATGGTACAGCGAAAAATCTTTTTACAAACGGACAGGCTGCGATGTATTACATGGGAAGTTGGGAAATGTCCATGGCAACAAATGAGGAGATTCCGGAAGATATCAGAACAAATATCAGTGTATTTACTATGCCTGCAGTGGAAGGCGGCGCAGGGGCTGCTACAGATATCTGTGCATGGAATGGCGGCGGTTATGCGGTAACTGCTAATTCAGATGTGAAAGAGGAAGCTGTCAAACTGTTAAATTTCATGTTTGAGCCAGAGAACTGGTCAAAACTTTGCTGGGAAAATGGAGTATGTATGTCCGCACAGAATTTTGCTGATTATCTGACCGGCGAAGAGACAGAACTCCAGAAAAAATGGGTTGAGATTGTAGACAACTCAACAAGCTTAAGCGGTGTAACTATCAATGACCTGGGAAGCAGTGAGTTCAAGACAGTCTGTGAAGATTCCTCTATTGAGCTGGCAATTGGAAGTATCACCCCGGAAGATTACTTCAATACCTTATCAGGTGTGAGATAGTTAATGTGAAGGGAGGCGCCGCAAGGGCCTCCTTTTTATATGGAAACATGAATAGTTATGTGTATCAAATTAATATTTAGAAAGGAGAGCACATGAAAAAGCTGTATAGTAATAAAAAGGTGATTTTCAGCCTTGTTGCTCCGGGCCTTCTCATTTTCCTGGTGGCAATTCTGGCGCCGATCATTCTTAGTATCTATTATGGATTTACAGATTATTCGGGATTG
The DNA here is from genome assembly GCA_030524715.1 of Eubacteriales bacterium. Lineage (GTDB taxonomy): Bacteria > Bacillota > Clostridia > Lachnospirales > Lachnospiraceae > Blautia_A. Next base: position 7,017 of record JAUNGB010000110.1, read on the forward strand.
GGCAAAGCCTCTTTTATCGGATTGGAAAATTATAAGAATCTGGCAAAGGATCCGGTATTCTGGAACGCATTGAAAAATTCACTATTGCTTGCAATTGGATTCATTTTCATACAGCATCCTTTGGCAATGCTGGTTGCTGTAAAATTAGATAAACTTCAGGGAAAAGCAGAAGGAATTTTTTGCTGCATTTATTTTATTCCCAATGTTATTTCTGTGGCCGTTATTGCATATTTATGGAAATTTATTTACAATCCTAATTTTGGGTTGATTAAGAAGAGCCTGGATATCTTTGGATATAAGGGGCAGGTAAATCTTCTTGGAACAGGAACTGCAATATGGGCTGTTTTGGTTGTTTTGATCTGGCATGGATTTGGATGGGGTATGCTGATCTATTATACAGGGGTTAAAAATATTGACCCGGTGATGTATGAAGCAGCCGCAATCGATGGAGCAACAGGGATGACTACTTTTTTCCGGATTACACTTCCCTTAATGAAACCGGTAATTCAGGTAAATGTGACAATGGCAATTATTTCGGCACTGAAACAAATGGAAACAGTGTATCTGCTTACAGGCGGAGGACCGGGAAACGAGACACAGTTTATGGCCAGCTACCTGTATAAGCAGGCTTTTAACTCTTACAAATATGGTTACGGTAATGCAATCAGTGTTGTGTTCATTATTATATGCTTGATATCGACTGTTGCATTAAATAAAATATTTAAAGAAAAAGAAGCATAGGAGGTGGGATAATGAACAGTGTTTTATCAAAAAGTTCAAAAATGAAGAGAAGAATTTTGATCTTTGTATTTATTATTGTAGCATTTATTCAATTATTCCCGCTAATCTGGCTTTTGGATTTTTCTCTGTGTAATAGCAATGAAATGTTTACCAGTGGTATTCTGGTATGGCCGGAAAAGATTCAATGGAATAATTATTATCTTGCATTTAGGGATGGGAATTTTCTGCATTATTTGAAGAATAGTTTATTAATCAATACACTTGCAGTTGTACTTGTAATTATCATTTCTATCATGGCTTCTTTTGCATGTACAAGAATGTTTTGGAAACTGAAAGGGGTTGTAGCTGTTCTCATGGTTATGGGAATGATGATTCCGATTCATGCAACATTGCTTCCTAATTACGTGATTTATGATCGGCTTGGTATTACGGATACGATCTGGGCACTGCTGATACCCTATATTGCTTTTTCGTTACCCCAAGGCTATTTTCTTACTTCTAGTTTCATGGATTCTATCCCAAGGGAACTGGAAGAAGCTGCTCTGATTGATGGATGTGGCATTTACCGTGTTGTAGCAATTATTGTGACTCCACTAATGAAGTCCTCTATTTCAACAGTTTCTATAATGACTTATTTAAATAACTGGAATGAGTTTATGATGGCAACAACATATCTGAGCAGCGATAAGTGGAAAACACTGCCATTCTGTATATTGGAATTTACAGGACAGTATTCATCCAATTATGCAGTTCAGTTTGCCGTTATGGCTCTTTCTGCGGCACCGGCCATTATTGTTTATGTTATTTTGAATAAACACATCACAAAAGGTGTTGCAATGGGGGCTGTAAAAGGTTGATTTTGTAGAGAGGAAATATCGGATATGAAGTTTTTCAGCTTTGACGGTCCGTTTGCGCGATTTATGGGGCGAATATATGATCTCGTTCTTCTGCATGTGCTTTGGGTGGTTTGCAGTCTTCCAATTTTTACAATAGGGGCATCAACTACTGCATTGTTTACTATTACGCTAAAAATGGTAAGGGACGAGGAACCATATATTTTAAAAGGTTACATAAAAGCATTCAGAAGTAATTTTGTGAAAGCAACGAAACTCTGGATGATCGTTGTAATGATACTTGTCTGGCTGCTGTTTATTATGCGAATTTGTATAAAAGGAAAAATGGGAATTCTAAAAATAGCAGGTATTCCAAATGCAGCATTGTTTTTTATGGTATTTCTGGCATTACTGTATTTGTTTCCAATACAGGCGGTGTTTGAAAATTCCGTCAGAAATATTCTGAAAAATTCTGTGATTTGCAGTATGCAGTATCTCCCATACAGCCTTTTAATGGCGGCTATATTGATAATGCCTATTCTGATTACTGGATTTTGGGAACCTGTTTTTCCATTTATGATTACATTGTGGATTTTTGGCGGAAGTTCCCTGATTGCTTTTGCAGAATCTTTTGTTCTGAATCATGTCTTTACAAGGATTACTGCGTCAGAAGCAGCAAAATAATTTAAATGCGCGGAGTACTCATGGAAGATTCCGCGCATTATTTATCTATCCGGATATTAGAAGTCAAAATCTTTTTTTCCATACATTTCACGGTAGCTGTGCAGAGTCATTCCGGTAACTTGCTTGAACTGTTTTCCAAGATGGCTCTGCGAGGAAAAACCTAAATATGCAGCAATTGTACTGTAGGAGTAGTGGGAATAGATTAGCATGTTTTTTACCAGCTTGATTTTTTCCTTTAAAATATATTCTGTTATTGTAATTCCCTCCTCTTTCTTAAATAAATTGGAAAGATAGTTAGGGTTTATGTGCAGAGCATTTGCGATATCAGCAGTTGAAAGTTTCCCGTGGAGATGGGAAAATATGAAATTTTTACACTGAGTAATGCGGGAGTCATGTTCCGTTGCGGCTATTATTGATTTTGAAGAACTCTTGATTTCATAAACCATAGAGGCATATTGATATTCTGCTTTGCGTGCCAGTTGAATGGCAGCTTCAGGAATATGTAATGTTTCCACCTTTTGAATGTAACTGTCGCTTAACGTATAGGCAATCTCAGGCATAACGCCACCTTCGATGGCAGCGCGGCTTGCCAGTGTAATGAGCACAATAGCAAGATTCTGAAAACTTCGAAGCTGCGTTTTCGCAAGGGTTCCGACTGTTCCGGGATAGTCTTCCGCAATACTCTGCTCCAACTGTTTCAGATCACCATTCCTGATACTGGAAACTTCACGGACTTCCTGATCATAAGGATTATGGCAGGTGGTGGTTTCCTGATTCTGAAAAATGATATCATGAAATTTTTTTTGAACGGTAAAATCGTCTTTATCAGACAGGGTATTTAAAGCAGCTACTTCAATGGCAGTAAATGTTTTTTCATGGAACAGATTATAAAGAGGAAGAGTTTCCGTTATTAATTCAATAAGATCGCAGGAATACAGGGAACGGAGCCATTTTGAATCATAACAGCATTCGGGGAAAGTATGGAGATACCCTTTTTCTTCCGGGAGAAGCACAGGACCGGTGAGAAAAACAGAATCATTAAATACTGTGGTAACATATGCTACAAAATCAGAGCCTGCAGATACTTTCGGGCAGCCGGTATCAGAAGGAACAAGGAGTTCTTTTAACATTTTCGGAGTTAAATAAGCAGTGTCGTTCCAGAAACCACTGTGAGTATTGTCCAGTTCGGACCTTTCGCATACCCGATCAAGAAGCATACCCGTTGAAGAATACCTGCGGACAATTGTATGTAAATGTCGTGAAACATGTTCCATGAGAGCGTGTAGATTAAACATAAGCAAACCTCCCTTCAATATAGATATTCTACCATAATTCTAATAATTGTGACAGAAGTATGTGAAAGGTGATATATTATTTTTTTTTTGAAGGGTATGCTGTAATTAACAAAAAAACAGGAGGTAGGAACTATGTATATAAAAGGGGTAAATCTGGGAAATTGGCTTGTCCTTGAAAAATGGATGAGCCCTTCAGTATTTGCAGGAACAACGGCAGAGGACGAATATTATCTTCCTTTGCAGCTTCCGGAGGAAATTTATAAGGATAGGATCCGGATGCACAGAAGTGAGTATATCACAGAAAGAGACTTTGCGTTTATTAAAAGTTGTGGAATGAATAGTGTGAGAATTCCCGTGCCTTATTTTGTCTTTGGAGATTGTCCTCCATTTATTGGTTGTGTATAGGAACTGGATCGTGCATTTTCCTGGGCTGAGAAATATAGTCTGCTCATTCTGATCGATCTGCATACGGTTCCGGGGAGCCAGAACGGTTTTGATAATGGAGGGATTTCCGGGGTGTGTAAATGGTCACAGCAGCCGGAAAGTGTAGAATTTACTCTAAAGGTTTTGGAAAAACTGTCACAGCGGTATGGAAAAAGAAAAGGGTTATGGGGAATTGAAATCGTAAATGAACCGATCACAGAGGCTGCATGGGATATTTTTAATATTCAGGAGAGATACAAACCGGTTGATGCAGAAATGGCAAAAGACAGTGCGCCGAACAGTTTTGAGTTTTTAAGAAAATTTTACACAGAAGCGTATTACAGAATGAGAAAATATCTTCCGGAAGAAAAAGCTGTGGTATTTCATGATGGTTTTGATATTTATTACTGGAAGGATTTTATGCAGGAAGAAAAATTCATAAATGTTGTACTTGATACACATCAGTATCTGATGATGGCAGAAGCTAATGGGTGCAGCCAGACAAAAGAGGCATATGTGAAGTATATTGAAGAACACTATGAAAAAGCAGTTGAGGAAATGAGCAGATATTTTCCGGTGATTTGCGGAGAATGGTGCTTGTTTAATTCGCAGGCATGTGGATGTGATACGAAGGGCGGCCAGTCTGTACTGAACGGAGTAGAAGGAAGTTGTGGAGAAGTTTGGTCGAAAGAAGAAAAAATGGATATTTATCAGGCAGTTTCCCGGGCACAGCTCAAAGCGTGGAAAAAGGGAAGTGGATATTTTTACTGGAACTATAAATTACTGCTGGATACGGTGAGTGAAGCCGGATGGATTGGCTGGGATGCATGGGATTTTGGAAAATGTGTTTCAGAAGGATGGTTTACAGAAGAAAAGTATGAGGGGGAAAATTAAAATGGATATGAAATCAAATGCAAAATTATCGATGCTGGAAAGAATTGGATATGGAGTGGGAGATTATTCTGCTAATCTGATTTATTCGTCGATTAGTGCGTTTTTGCTTTTGTATTATACCAATGTAGTAGGTGCAAGTGCTGCTATGGCAGCGTCCATTATTGCAATTTCCAAAATCTTTGATGGCGTGTCAGATCTTGTGATGGGACTGATTGTGGATCGTACTCATTCCAGATTTGGAAAAGCGAGACCCTGGATACTGAGGTTATGTGTGCCCCTGGCAGTTGCCACCGTTCTGATGTTCAGTGTTCCTGATAGTTTATCAGAAAAGGGACTCTTTATTTATATGTTTCTGACCTATAATCTGGTATCTACTGTTTTTTATACGGGCATCAATGTACCTTATGCATCACTGAATGGTCTTATGACAACAAATGCATATGAAAGGGGACTTTTAGGAAACTTCCGTATGATTCTTTCAACAGCGGGAACTATGACTGTGAATACTTATGTGTTAAAACTGGTATGTGCTTTTGGAAACGGAGATCAATGGAACCAGGCAGGCTGGACAAGGGTGTACATAATTATTGGAATTGCAACCATTATTCTCAATCTTTTTACATTTGGTGTTTGTAAGGAACGTGTTGTAGAGGAGAAAGCGGAAAAAGAAAATGTTCCGATACTTAAATCTCTGAAGGGACTTTTTACCAATAAATATTGGGTACTGATGCTGATCGCACTGTTGGTTATGTACTTTATGATGTCCTGTTTTTACGGTTCAGCAGCCTATTATGTTCAGTATGTAATGGGAGATATCAGTTATTTTGCTTCCATTTCCAATGCTCTTTCTATCGCCCAGATTATTACTATGTTCTGTACTCCGTTTTTGATGATGAAATTAAGTAAAAGAAACACAATGCTCATTGGTGCATTTATTCAGGTTATTGGATTTGTAGGAACCGGATTGGCTGGAAATAATCTGTCTATGCAGATTATGATGTCAGTGGTGAAAGGAATTGGCTTTGGATGTGCAGCAGCAGTGATGTTCGGTCTTTTACAGGATGCTATTACCTATGGGCAATGGAAAAACGGATATGGTACAGTGGGGATGGGAAATGCAGCATCTTCCTTTGGCATGAAAGTGGGTTCAGGAATCGGTACAGCTGCTCTCGGCGCTATTCTGAATATAGGAAAATTTAATTCTGCACTTGAGGTACAGGGGATTGCTGCACAAAATGCAATTACTGTTTCTTTTGCATGGATTCCTGTAATAACTGCTGTGACTATTATTATCTGCATGGTATTCTTTGACATTGACAAAATTTACGGTAAAGTAACAGAAGATCTGGCAAATGGAAGATATAAAGAAGATTAACCGGAGCCATCAGATGAATTTATGTTTTTCAGGCTGACGGGATTCTGATAGAGACAGAAGAAAAATTGACGCTGTCGGGTAGCGGAGATTTTGACCGCCCGAGTCCGTGAGACTCTGCATGCAGAGTCTCACGGCTGCCGGGCGGCAATTCATAATATTCCGGAAATTCCGGAAGAATGTTGTTTTACCAGATTGATTTCAGATACAGATAAATGTTGTTTTACCAGGTTAATTCCAGATACAGATCCTTGTATTGTTTTGCGGCATTATCCCAGGAGAAGTTTTTGTCCATATCTCTCTGAACCATTTCATCCCAGCACCAGCGATTGGTGAAGTACAACGTTTTTGCTCTGTTGATGGCGTCCAATAACAGACCGGCGTCATAGTGGTCGAAGGTAAAGCCGTTTCCTGTGTTAGAGTACATGTTGTACGGTTCTACAGTATCTTTTAATCCTCCGGTTTCACGGACGATCGGGACGGTTCCGTAATGCATGGCGATCAACTGTGTTAATCCGCATGGCTCAAACTGTGAAGGTACCAGGAATGCGTCTGCGCCTGCATAAATTTTATGCGCTCTTGTTTCATCATACATGATATTTGAACAGATATTTCCCTTATAAGCGTTTTCATAATATCTGAAGGAATTTTCGTATACAGGATCTCCGGTGCCCAGTACAACGAGCTGTGTGTGTTCATCCATAATCTGCGGAATGATGGAATTAACCAGATCAAGGCCTTTCTGATCGGTTAATCTGGAAATCAGTCCGATGACAAATTTATGGTCATCCTGGACAAGCCCTAATTCTTCCTGTAAATTCCGCTTGTTTTCCTTTTTCTTATCCAGCACATTGGTGATATCATAGTTTGCGTATAATCTTGAGTCTGTGGCGGTGTTCCAGATATCATAGTCGATACCATTTACGATACCTTTTAATTTTCCGGAATGATATCTTAAATGAGCGTCCAACTTTTCGCCATAGTATGGCGTCTGGATTTCTCCTGCATAGGTATGGCTGACTGTGGTAATGATATTGGAGTAGGTTAATCCTCCTTTTAACATGTTGGCGTCTTCGTAGCCTTCCTTTAACGCGTCCTTATTAAATACGTAATCCGGCAGTCCTGTCCAGTATTGGATCGTAGGAATGTTGTAAACTCCCTGGAAACGTAAGTTATGGATCGTCAGGATTGTCTTTGCGGAAGAAAGCTTTGTATTTTCAAACAGGGTTCTTAAATATACCGGAACCAAGGCAGCCTGCCAGTCATGGCAATGGATGATGTCCGGAATCCAGTTTAAATAATTCAGCGCGGCCAATGCGGCTTTTGCAAAGTAGCAGTATTTGGGAATATCATCAATAAGGCTGATATATGGATTTCCGCTGCTGAAAAATTCTTCGTTATCAATGAAATCGTATACAACGCCATCCCAGACATATTCCATAATTCCTACATAGAAGGATCTGCCGTCGGCGCATAAATTCATTTCAAAGGAACCGCGGTATACCATTTTTTCCTGATATTCCCATGGAATGCATTTATAGCGTGGAAGAATTACTTTTACGTCACAGTTCTGTTTGACCAATGCCTTGGGAAGCGCATACATAACATCGCCAAGTCCGCCGGTCTTTACAAAAGGATAGCATTCTGAGCCTATGAAAGCGATGCTCCTTCTGGGAGTTGTGTACACTTCGGCCTTTGGTTCCTCGACCGGAGCTTCGGTCTTGACTTCTTCAACGGGAGCTTCAGTCTTTACTTCTGGAGCCGGAGCCTCGGTCTTTGATTCTTCAACGGGAA
>JAUNGB010000199.1 GCA_030524715.1 Eubacteriales bacterium
TTTCGTTGTCCTTTGATCTTTCTTCATTGTTTTCTCCTTGTAAGGCCTGTAAAATTGAGGTTTTCCTGATATGCATTAAAAGAACATCAGTTCTAATTATAGCATAAGAAGAACTCTGAAGCAAGACCGGCTTTCGCTTTTTCTGTACTTTTTACCGCTTATTATATTTTCGGTACGCGTTCTTTTTGTTTCTGTTCAATAGCCTCATAAATTCCACATTTATCAAATAATGCCTCAGTCACTCAAACAGGCTCTGCTGCTCGTATTCCCGGAAGCTTTTAAGCTGTGCCGGTGTTTTTCGCAGGGCAAACTCAAAATATTTCTCATCATACACCCAATTTTCCAGTTCATTTTCTTCTAAGATCAGGGGCATCCTGCCGTGCACCTTTACTACGGAAGCATTTGCCTGTGTGGTAAGGATAATAAAGCGCTCTTCATTCTGAAAACAGTTATAAAATCCGGCTATATAGATGACTGAACTGTCCGGCCGCATAAACGTTGCCTTGTTTTTGCCGGAATCCCACTCATAAAAGCGGCTGGCCGGTATCACGCACCGTCTGTGCAGCATACTGTCCCTAAAGGTTCTTTTTTCCAGAACCGTTTCCGCCCTGGCATTGATAAGCAGACCCTTCCGGTTATATTGCGGAAATCCCCAGAACATCTCATCGGCGGACAGCTTCTGTTCCTTGCCTGTCAGGATTACTGCCGCCTGCGAAGGAAAGATATCCCCTCTCTCTTTTTTTATTTTTGAGTCAATTTTCCGGGTGATTTTTTCAATCTCTCTAAATGCCCCATCATCTATATAGTATCTGCCGCACATGAAACTCCTCCTTCTCCATATAAATTGTTCATATTCAAGACTCGCTCGCGAGTCTTTGTGCTGGATTCGGGTCAGCTACGCTGACATAATTCCAAACCGAATCCCTGCACATCCTCGCGGACATATATCAGGTGTGGGTTTGAATCCCGCCACTGATACAAATTTGTTACTCACCGCCTATAGAGGCGGGAGTTATCCCACATCTGATATATCTGTATTTTTCCTCAAAAGCTAAATACGCTGCTTATTATACCATACTCATGCATACAGTGGCCAGTACTTCAAACACGCTTTAATCTTGAAGTAATAAGTGCTTAAATTTTACTGGCGTTCTCAGTCATTAACAAGAAATGAATTTTCAAACAATATATTTGACATTCCCCTAAAAGGCCGATACAATAAAACCATAAAGATTACGGGACTGTCTCCCGCATATCCTGATTACAATAAGAAAAAGAAAGAAGGGCATCCAATGATCGGGAATTTAAAAACAGTATTGGATTATATTGTGGAAATCGGTATTTTGATTTTTGAGTTTATAGGGGTAGGAATCATCATATGGACCAGTCTGGTAAGCTTTTACAAATATGTAAAACAAAGGCCTGACACCAGAATTTATTTGGGAAAAGGACTCGCTATGGGACTGGAATTTAAGCTTGGAAGCGAGATATTAAGAACTGTTATTGTTCGTGAATGGAATGAGATCGCTATTGTTGCAGGCATTATCGCCCTTCGTGCCGCACTTACCTTCCTGATTCACTGGGAAATTAAGGAAGAGGAAAAGGAAGCTCGTTCCATAAAATAAACGCCGCTTTATTAAATTCATATAAAATCCTTTTTAAGGTATGTACAATTTGTTCTAAATGTGATATACTCTTTCTATCACGTAAGAAAGGAGGAAATGCCTATGACTGACAGCGAAAAGCTGGATTTACTATTAGATAAAGTAATATCCATGGAGCAGACCCAAAACGAAATGCGAAGTGATATTACAGAATTACGAACCGATGTTACCAAGCTGCAGGAGAATGTATCTGACCTCCGGGCTGATGTCACCGGGCTCCAGAAGGATGTATCT
>JAUNGB010000200.1 GCA_030524715.1 Eubacteriales bacterium
TGTTGTGCGGTTAAGATTTCTTTAGTAATAGTGCTGAATTTTATTTTTTTTAAATATGTTAAACTTAAAAATTCGGAGATATTGTCCACACTGTAATTATTTTTTTGTGGATGACATCTCCGCTTTTTTTCTTCTTATCAGAACCTTTGTGGACATCTTTTTGATATTCCTTGTTTTGAGCCGGTTTTTCTCTTACAGGAAAGTTTCCTGGGACTTCGTCAAAATGCCATGTGGATAAGTTTTGCCATTCGCCTTTTTATCCGAGTTATGCTATGATACCCATAACAAAACAGATAGAGGATGCGCTTAAATGAAGTCAGATTATTCAAGAAGTCTATATAAAGAATATGAATTAGTCCTGTCTGAGAAAGAAAAGCTGGAAGCAGAGCATAGGGCTTTACGGGTTGAGTATCAGTTAATGCAGAAAGAGGTTCTGCGTTTAAAGGAAAAAGAGACGGAGCTGTTGGAAAAAACAGCCAGAATGGAAAATGAAAATATTGAATTAACCAGGGAGAATTTACGTCTGAAAGCTCTTTTGAATACGGACGGAACGAACAGCGGACTCCCGACAAGCCGTACACCGCTAAATAAAAGGAAAGTGATTCCAAACACAAGAGAAAAGACAGGCAGGCATATCGGAGGCCAAAAAGGCCATCCCAAAAGGAAACTGGAGGCATTTGCCGAGGAAGAGATTACAGAAAATGAGATTCATGTTCCGGAATGCTGTCCATACTGCGGAAGCCATGAGATAGAAGAAACTGGAAAAAGCATTACGAAAGACGAATTGGATTACGAAATTGTTGTTGTAAAGAAAAGACATCATTATCCGGAGTGTACCTGCAGCAAATGCGGAAGAAACTTCCGTAGAGAGATACCGTCCCATTTGAAAGAAGAGAATCAATATGGACCTAATGTGCAGGTTCTGGCACTGGCATTAATGAATGTGGGAAATGTGAGTATCAACAAGACCCGGAAGATGATTTATGGTTTTAGTGAGGAAGACATCGATCCAAGTGAGGGATATATTGCGAAGCTGGAAAAGAAGGCGGCAAAGCTGCTGGAGCCTTTTCTGGATGGGTTAAAAAAACGGTGTCTGCAGCTGGGGACAGTATACTGGGATGATACCGTGATCGCGGTCAATACCAGGAGGGCATGCCTTCGTTTTTATGGGGATGAGAAGACAGCGTTGTATAAAGCGCATCTGCACAAGGATAAAGAAGGGATAGACCAGGATGGGATCCTGCAGTCCCTGGCAAAAGAAACGGTGGTCATGCATGATCATAATAAGGTCAATTATAACGAAGACTATGGTTTTACAAACGTTGAATGTAATGTGCATCTGTTAAGGGACCTGCAAAAGACCACAGACAATCTGGGGCATGAATGGTCTTCTGAACTGAAAAAACTTCTGGTGGAGACAAATGCTGCGAGGAACAAAGCGATAGAAGAAGGGAAGGAAGAATTCACAGACGAATATGTAAAGAAGTTTTTTGAGGAATATGACAGGATCATGTTGTTGGCATTAGATGAAAACCGGAAAGATTATAACCGGTATTACGGAAAGGATGAACAGACCCTGATCTTAAGAATAGCTGCATATAAGGAGAACTACCTGGCATGGGTAACTAATTTTGATCTTCCATTTTCAAATAACTTATCAGAGAGGGCGCTGCGGGGAGTAAAAAGCAAAATGAAGATAGCCGGTCAGTTTCAGAGTGAAGAAAGTGCAGGCTGGTATGCAGCAATAAAAAGTTATACAGAAACCTGTATGAGAAATGGGATCAATGAAATAGATGCCCTGTCAAGATTATGCAGGGGGAAGCCATACACAATAGCAGAAATATATGCACAACAGAACGATGAATAACAAAGCATCGTTCTGTTGTGGTGCAAAAA
>JAUNGB010000111.1 GCA_030524715.1 Eubacteriales bacterium
TTTTAAATAGAATTTTTTTTATCTTCTAGTAAAATTTTATCCTCTTTTATATATTTTCCCGATCACGGATGACAATGAAAATGGCTTTTCCGGAATCTCATGTATAGAATCACGGATTTCTTTTTTAATTGCCCATTTTATTTGAACAATTTCCACAATTTTCTTTCTACAAATCCGATAGTTTCTGTTGATTATTCGCCTTTATTTTTGTTAATTTTTTATCAATATTTTTATTGACAAATGATTAACAATATCATATAATAAGCTCATCAAGATTGATAAATATTTAACGTTAATCAATTAACAAGCAAAACTACTTTATAAGGAGGATTCACAATGGCAACGACCGAAACCCCAATCCCAACCATCATTGACACTCCCCAGGCTCTGGAAGAGAAAATGGCTGCGATGAAAGAAGCACAGAAAGTCTTCGCTACCTACACACAGGAGCAGGTAGACAAAATCTTCAAGGCTGCCGCTACCGCAGCAGACAAAGCCCGTATCCCGCTGGCAAAAATGGCAGTTAAGGAAACAGGCATGGGCGTTGTAGAAGACAAGGTTATTAAGAACCACTACGCATCTGAATACATTTATAACGCCTACAAGAACACCAAGACCTGCGGTGTGATCGAAGAAGACCCGATTTATGGTATCAAAAAGATCGCAGAGCCCATCGGCCTGATCGCCGCCGTTATTCCTACCACCAACCCTACCTCCACTGCGATTTTCAAGACACTGATCGCCCTGAAGACCAGAAATGCCATCATCATCAGCCCGCATCCCCGCGCAAAAGCCAGCACCATTGAAGCTGCCAGAATCGTCCTTGAAGCTGCTGTTGCCGCAGGCGCACCGGAAGGCATCATCGGATGGATCGACGTGCCAAGCCTTGAGCTGACCAACCTGGTAATGAAAGAAGCAGATATCATCCTGGCTACAGGTGGTCCCGGTATGGTTAAGGCTGCTTACTCTTCCGGCAAACCGGCCCTTGGCGTAGGCGCAGGAAACACTCCTGTTATCATTGACGATACAGCAGACGTCCGCCTTGCAGTAAACTCCATCATCCATTCCAAAACCTTTGACAATGGTATGATCTGCGCTTCCGAGCAGTCCGTAACCGTTCTGGAAGGCGTATACGAAGCAGTTAAGAAAGAATTTCTGTACAGAGGCTGCTACTTCCTGAAAGAGGATGAACTGGAAAAGGTAAGAAAGACTATCATCATCAACGGCGCTCTGAACGCAAAGATCGTTGGCCAGAAGGCCGCTACCATCGCCGCTATGGCAGGCGTAACTGTTCCGGAAGAAACCAAGATTCTGATCGGTGAAGTAGAATCTGTAGATATCAGTGAAGAATTTGCACATGAGAAGCTTTCTCCGGTACTTGCCATGTATAAGGCAGCAACCTTTGACGAGGCTATTGCAAAGGCTGAACAGCTTGTTGCCGACGGCGGATACGGACATACCTCTTCCCTTTATATCAACACCAATGAGAAAGAAAAAATGGCAAAGCATGCCGCTGCTATGAAGACCTGCCGTATTCTTGTAAATACTCCGTCCTCCCAGGGTGGTATCGGCGACCTTTACAACTTTAAATTAGCTCCTTCCCTTACCCTTGGCTGCGGTTCCTGGGGCGGCAACTCTGTTTCCGAGAACGTAGGAGTCAAACATTTAATTAATATTAAGACTGTTGCGGAGAGGAGAGAAAACATGCTCTGGATGAGAACACCTGAAAAAGTTTACTTTAAGAAAGGCTGCACACCGGTCGCACTTGACGAGCTGGGTACGGTTATGGGCAAGAAACGCTGCTTCATCGTAACGGACTCTTTCCTTTACAAAAACGGCTACACAAAGAACATCGAAGCAAAATTAGACCAGATGGGAATCGTTCATACCTGCTTTTCCGATGTTGAACCGGATCCGTCTCTGGCTTCCGCAAAAGCCGGCGCGGCTGCAATGCGCGCATTCGAGCCTGACTGCATCATCGCTCTTGGCGGCGGTTCCGCAATGGACGCCGGTAAGATCATGTGGGTGCTTTATGAAAATCCGGATGCTGATTTCGATGATATGGCTATGGATTTCATGGATATCCGTAAGAGAATCTACACCTTCCCGAAAATGGGCAAAAAGGCTTACTTTGTAGCGATCCCGACCTCCTCCGGTACTGGTTCCGAGGTAACTCCTTTCGCTATCATTACCGATAAGGAAACAGGAATCAAATGGCCTCTGGCTGACTATGAATTAATGCCGAACATGGCTATCGTAGATACTGACAACATGATGAGCGCTCCGAAGGGACTGACCTGCGCTTCCGGTATCGACGTTATGACTCACGCAATCGAAGCTTACGTATCCATTATGGCTTCCGACTATACAGACAGCCTTGCTCTGAAAGCAATCAAGCTGGTATTTGATTACCTGCCAAGAGCATACAGAGACGGAAACGACGTAGAGGCAAGAGATCATATGGCAAACGCTTCCTGCATGGCCGGTATGGCATTTGCAAACGCATTCCTTGGACTGAACCACTCCATGGCTCACAAACTGGGCGCTTTCCATCACCTGCCCCACGGTATCGCAAACGCAGTTATCCTGACTGACGTTATGCGCTATAATAGTGCTGAGGTTCCGACTAAGATGGGTACTTTCCCGCAGTATCAGTATCCTCATGCACTGGCACGTTATGCTGAGATCGGACGCTTTGTAGGTCTGACAGGCAAGGATGATCAGGAAGTATTTGAGAAGCTTATCGAAAAACTGGAACAGCTTAAGAAAGATATTGAGATTAAAGATTCTATTCAGGCTTATGGCATCGATGAGAAATACTTCATGGATACACTGGACGACATGGTAGAGCAGGCATTTAATGACCAGTGTACAGGAGCTAACCCGAGATATCCGCTGATGTCTGAAATGAAAGAGCTTTATATCAAAGCTTACTATGGGAAATAAATCCGATGCAAAGGGTCCGTTGCGCCGGACCCTCTGCACACCCTTCGCGCTTAGATAAACCCCGCCGCCCGGGCTTTTTCAAGAGTGAAGGCAGTGAGGCGGAGTTACTGGTCAGACTGCGGAAGGTTGATCTGATAAGTCCATAAAATTTGGGAACTGAGAGGTTAATACTATATCTGGGTGTTAATCCAATTGATTTAGTATAGGGTTGGTAATAGCATTTAGTGTAGGGTTGGCGATGGGTGTTATAATAAGGAACTGTGTTTTGGAACATAACATATAGAAATAATTTTAAGAAAGGGACTCTACCATGAATTTAAAAGATAAGAAAGTTTTTTTGACTCGTCCGTATAAAGTAGTTTATAAAGATGGCGACCGTATTATTAAGGTTTTTACCAAGGAACATGGAAAGGCTAACGTATTTAATGAAGCTCTTTGTCAGGCACGTGTAGAGGAAAGCGGCCTTGATATTCCGGCAGTTCTGGAAGTAAGCCAGATCGACGGAGAATGGGCTCTGGCTATCGAATATGTAGAAGGTAAAACTTTGGAGCAGGTAATGAAGGAAGATCCGGAGAATCTGGAGAAATATATGGAGCAGTTTGTAGACCTTCAGCTTGCTATGCATGCGAAAAAAGCTCCGAGACTGACTCTTCAGAAGGACAAATTCGCACGTAAGATTTCCAGTTTAAAGGATACCGTAGACGCTACCGTACGTTATGAGCTGCATACAAGACTGGATTCCATGCCGAATCATACAAAGCTCTGCCACGGCGACTTTAACCCAAGCAACGTGATCGTCAGAGAAGACGGAACCATGACTATCGTAGACTGGGCTCATGCAACACAGGGTAATGCCAGCGGAGACGCTGCCATTACGTATCTGGAATTTGCCCTTAAAGACCAGAAGACTGCTGATCTGTATCTGGATCTGTTCTGCAAGAAGAGTGACACTGCTAAGCAGTACGTTCAGAAATGGCTTCCGATCGCCGCTGCCGCTCAGTTGACAAAAGGCATTGAAGAAGAAAAAGAATTCTTAACCCGCTGGATTGATATCATCGACTTCCAGTAAAATAAAAAGTATAAAGAAACGGGGCGCCGCAATCTGCGGTGCCTTGTTTCTTTTCTTATTTTCAGCTTTTTTATAGAGAGGCTTTCATATAAGGAATAGACCTGTCATTATCCCTTATGCCCCAATTTTATATTACCATTATCCATCTCATATACTTTATCACAAAGAATTTCAATATCATCTCTGTTATGGCTGGCCAAAAGGATGGTAGTTCCCTGGTCTTTTAATTCCAGAAAGAGCCTGCGCATTTCCTCTACGCCCTGATTGTCCAGGCCATTCATCGGTTCATCCAGTATCAAAATACTTTGATACTCCATGATAGACTGTGCAATTCCAAGACGCTGGCGCATTCCCATAGAATATTTTCCCACCTTCTTCCTGCCGGCATGTTCAAGTCCTACCAGATTAAGAAGCTCGTCTATGTTACGGTGTTCCTTTCCCGACATAGACGCCAGAAGCTCGAGGTTACGCTTTCCAGAATATTGTTTCAGGAATCCGGGTTCTTCAATGATCGTTCCAATCTGGTTTTTGTCTGCCAGAATCCTTCCTTCGTCAATCTGGAGCAGCCCGCAGATGCATTTGAACAGTACGGTTTTCCCGGAGCCGTTTCTTCCAATGATACCGCATATTGTCCCTTTTTCAACCTGTAAGCATACATTTTTCAGCACTTCTACCCCGCTGAATTTCTTTGTGACATTTTCCACTGTAATTATTATCTCTCCCATACTGCGCCCTTTCATTTTGCAATGTCTGAGTGAACCGTTTTATAGAAAGCAAGCCCCGCAAGGCAAAGGCATCCTGTTATCAGGATCAAAATTGCCCTTGGAACATCGATCCCATGATGCGCGTACTTTGACAGATTACTCAGATCAGCCCATGCACTGGGTACCAGATACATCACCCAGTCCGGAAAGTATCTCACCCTCGTTACAAGAAGAATCGATGCAAGCGTTATTACCAGACTGACAGTCTTCCCTGTATACAGGTTCAGGCACCACAGGCAAAAGCCATACAGGGAACAGATAAGGAACCCAAGCAGTATCACAAGAAGCATGGCCGTCACAGGGCGATATCCGAAAATAATAAGGTCTGATACCCCAAACGTAAGGCCAAACAGCGATCCTGCATCTGTGAGGGAAAGCGTTGTCCATACCCGTCCCCACTCCGTATCCAGCCCTAATTTCGGCACAAGCATCAAAAGGCTCATCCCAACTAAAAACAACATATATACTGCACTGACAGCAAACACATACAGAATCTGCCCCAGTACCCATTTGGCCGTACCGCTTCTCATGATGACAAAAAGCTGGTGTTTATCATAAAAAGGGGCGTCTGTAAAAAATAATACGGCTCCTGCAAATATAGCGGCTGCCAATGCAAAATCGTTAAAAAGGAAAGGCAATAAAAACGGCGAAGCATTTTCATCTACAGAAAACAGAAAATCCCTGATCGGCAGCAATTTATTACACATAAAAACAAAAAGGCAGATCGGAAGCAAATAAAGCTTATAATTTCCCTTCAGTATCTGAAGCTGATACCTGCAGATTCTGACTGCATCCCAAAATTGTTTTAATATTTTCATCGGAACTCACCTTCTGTCTTTTTTAGCATGATCGTCCAGCTTACCGCCGCGAATAATAATGTTACAAATATTGCATATGCTATAAGTATGACCGGGCTGTCCGTATAGGTCGATATTGCAGAATTGTATATCTGCTCCACATACAGCATGGGAAATTCAGGCGCTAACCTTGAAAACAAAAACATAAAAAAGTAATTCAATAAAAACGGAAGGGCAAATACCGCATGGGAATTACGCACAAATGTTGACAATGCAAGCGCAAGCATGCTCATTGACGCGCAATAAAGCCCATCCATAAATAGCTGCACGGCCATATATGCAGCCGTATGCTCCGGAAGCAGCCATCCAAAACAGCTTTCCGGCTTGAAATTCTGAACCGTTATACTGTCTGCCGCAGCAAGCGGAAGGTCGATCCTCTGCCTTACTATAAAAAGAATGCTTCCAAGCACCACCACCATAAACGAGGTACAAAATACCACCAGCAATTTTGACATAATATATTTCCTGATCCCGGTTCTTTTGATACAATACCTCAGAAAATGGTTTTCAACATCCTCACAATAGGAAGAGACATAGACCAGAGACGTCACTACCATTGCCAGAAGAGGGGTGATCGATCTTCCCCATACATGTACAAAAAGATACAGGACGTCCTGGCTATGTACAAACCTTTTACTGTTCAGCTCCCACACAAGGAACATCAGGACAACAGCAAGGGGAAACCTCCAGCTTTTTAACGCCCTGCCAAAATCTGTCTTTATTACATCCACCAATCTTTTTCCCTCTTTATCATATTGCCACCTTCAGAGTTTCCGCATCAAAATATATCTTATGTATGTAGCCGTCGTCTGACGGTTCCCCGCTCTTTACCAAAACGCTGCATTCCCAGACAGGCCTGATTTCCGCTGTATGATTCTCGGCGTCCATCTGCATGATCTTCTGGCAAAGAGTTATCTTTTGGATCTCATATAAATCGCTGGAAATAACATTTTCCAGATATTCTTTAAGCTTCCATACCGCAGCTTCCGGCGACTGGATTGTTATCTCATTCTCCTTTTCCAAAGGATAGTACCCGTTGATTTGTAATAATTGGATTCCATTTCTGTCATATATCACGGAAACATTGTCCTCATCAAAGCCTTCTCCCATAATCACCGGCAGTACGGGATATTCTTCCCATGAAGTGCGGGTCTTAAAGTAATAGCAATCGTCCATATCTGTCCATTGTTCTTTCTTCTTTGGGATTTTAGTGTCTTCCGCTTCCGCTCTGGCAATCGCTGCCCCTTCTTCTTCCTCCATCACAGAATGCTCCATAACATAGCAGGTAATGGAGTCCGAAATTTCCACGCCCAGTTTGTCCAGTACCGCCTTCACCTTTGCCCATGCCTCATCCTGCGGCATAAAATCCAGATCCGTTTTGTTAAGATATTTATCTCCATTATAATCATCAAACCGCGAATCGAAATGCAACACATTGTTTATATAAGTGGACTGATCTGTGGCATAATTCAGATAATTATTATCGTAAATGGAAAGTATTGTTCTGTCTGCCGTCTCGTAAACCTTACGCTTTTGCGTCCCATAGTCATTTGCAAATTCATTCGTAATCTGCCTGTCCTGAAGCAGTATTCCGGAAATCTCATCCTGCCTGTCCCAGAATAAATTTTCACCCAATGCAGCCTGTACCCCTTCACCGTTTTTGCAGCTCTGGGGATATACAAACTGTGCATTTACCTTTATCTGATCTGATAAATCTTCCTGCATACTATCAGTAAAAACAGGTTTCTCCTGCTGTGCCTCCTGTACCAGTTCCGTCTGCTGCGGCTGCTCTGACTGCGCTGCCCCGCATCCGCCGCACACTGCTGCCGTAAAAACACTAAGCACAAACAAAACTGCCTTTGACATTAACTTCATATGACGCTGATGCCTCCTTTCCATTATAGCAGGCTGCCCGGAAAACTCTCCCGGGCAGCCTGCGGTATTTTATACCGCATTATCCTGACAGACTCAGGGCGTCCATTTTCCTCCAATTACAACACTTCCGCCTCCAAATTGCTCGGCACACAATTGATTCACATCTCCCTTTCCAGCATATACATATGGATAATAATCCAAAGGTTTACGTGGAGCCGTTGACGTCCATGACCATGCAGTAGTTAATTCTGTGTAGCTTCCGCTTGGAGCAACCCACATGGAAATAGTAGGGGAACCATCACTCTTCTGAAACCTTGTCATTGTAATATAGGCCTTCTGTTCATTGTCATCCTTAGAAGCTGCATATCCGCAGTTCGGATCTTTTCCATGGGCATAGGATGTATTCATATGGAAGGTATATTCAAGCGTATACGCCGGAACACTTGTTGACGATACTAACACGCCAGTTGCAATTCCCAAAGCAATTAATCGCATTCTTTTTTTCATATTATCATTTCCTCCTTTTACTATAATCTCTCGGAATCTCTAAGCCTCATTCTATACGGCTTCTGAGATTCCATTTTTGTAAATTCCCCCATTTTTTCAGGGTGTCAATGGTACCTTTCAGGATCTGTGTCTGCTGCTTTATATGCGCATGTATAAATCAGCAATGAAAATCCTTTTTTATTGATTTCAGGTAGATAATGCCGCTGATGACCAGATGAAAGACTACAAGGACACATATGGCGTCAGACATAACAGGCAGTCCCTGCCCGCGAAATTCCGCGAGTCTGCTCAGACGTATCCAGGAAAATGGTGAAAAAAAGTTGGCCCTAAAACCGCTCAAAGCTTCTGCGGCAGCGGAAAACAGTATAAAACCGAGCACAATAGTCACGCCGATTATCTTTTCATACCACATGCTGAATAAAAACAATATTTTTCCGATCAGGCATATTAAAAGGCATCCAATTACGAAGATACACAATAACGCCGTCAAAGGTTCATAGTCCAGCATTATCTGATAATTCGGCTTCAGAAGCAGCTGAAAAGTATGCCCTACGGATGTTTGCGCCATGGTTCCATAAATTTTACCCCAGCCTGTCTGAAATTCCAGATAGCCTGCCAATGGGATCAGGCTGATCGCCATACTGACCGCCATAAATAAGAAGCTGCAGATCCAGAGATAAAAAATCTGGGCTTCTGTCCAGGTAAGAATGCCTGTACGCAGAACAGTATATCTGACTGTGTTATTTATGAACGGCACATCCCCGAAGGCAAAGACAATCCCCAAAAAGAACAGCAGTACAAAATCAAGCCGGTCAATTAAAAAGACAAACCCATAAGGGCTGGCATTCACCTGTACACTTTGGATAAAGGCTGTAACAGGCCGCAGGTAAATGTCGCACAAAAGCCATACGTACAAAAAGAACAGAATGATATGTATGCTTTTCCACCATGTCCTGAGCCGCAATAAGGCATTATACGTGATCATTTTAATTTTATTCATACACAAGCCTCTTGTATTTTTTCTTCGCAATGGTACATAACAAAAAAGTCCCGGATACAAAGCATCCAATTCCATACAGGAAAGAATATACGTCATTTCCCAGAACATTATAGGATGTATCAAAGATTTTGTTTATTTGCAACCATATAGGAAGCTTTAAATAGCCATTTGCATAATACAACAAAAAGTAGCTTAAAAATACAGGGAATACCAGAACCGCGGATTTCTCCTGCAAAAACAGGGAAAAGCAGAACGCTGCCCCGCACAGAAGACCGGCCATACAGCCTGCCAGCAATATCTCCAGGCCGAAATACAGCAATATCCTGTTTTGCGTAACCAATCCGGACATTCCCCATGACGGACTGCCGAATTCCCTCATGCTGGAGCCGCCGATATTGAGAAACGGATGGCGAAAACGTAGAATAATCAAATATCCCCACGCTCCCGCAATCCTGACAACAGCTCCTGAAAGAATGCAGATCCCGGTTCTTATTTTCATAAAGCTCCCGGCAGGTATACGCAGAAGGCAGTATTTGTCATACCCTCCTTTTTTTTCGTCACAATAGACGCCTGAATATACCCAACTGCAGAATGCATAGGAAAGCAGCAGCAGATCGTTATCCGCGACAAGCCTGTAATAATATAAAATATCCATGCCCTTATCTGAAGAATACCGCATTGTAATCAGCAAATATAAAACTGTCGTCAATATTACGGCACATGGAAAACGCCAGTTAAGAAAACAGCGGGTTAATTCTTCTCTCCATATGTTCTTTTGCATGATCGCGCCTAAAATAATTCCTTTCCGGTAATCGCGTTAAATATCATGGTAGTTACATAATCATCCATCCCTTCCAAAGGCCTTTCCATCTGGAGGATCCAGGCCGGGATAAACATGGATTCATAGTTGCCGGAATCGCAGGGAAGATATTGCATCTTTATATCGGTGATCTGATCCTGTCCATTGGAGATCAGCAGATCATATTTCTTTTTAAGCTGCTCTTTTAAATCATCCAGAGTCTGGATTGTTTCTGACTTTTCCGTCCCATCCAAGGTTTCATAGACGCTCGCGATATTAAGATATATCAGCCCCTTTGCACCGTAAATCACCTCGATGTTTGTCTGGGGGAATCCATTTCCGGCCACGTAGTCCCCGTATCCGTCAGCAAAGACAGGAACACCGTTAAACTCCTGAATAAACTGAATATAATAGCATTCGTCTTCAGATGTCCATATTCCTTTTTCCTGTTCCCTGTGCCGCTCTCCGTTAATATCCACAACGATTTCCTCCTTCTGGAGCGTTTCCGAATCAAGAGCGTAGCAATGAATATCCGGAGAAACAGTTACACCAAGCTGTGACAAAAGAGACATAACATTTCCGATGCATTCATCACGTGTCATGAAGCTTAAATCTTCTGCCGTGAATTGATCCAGATTATATTCGTTAGTTAATGGATTCGTCTTAACCGCGTTGGCTAAATTATTATAGAGTGATTCATAAAAGATAAGATGAGGGCCGCCTACATCCATGAAGCTGTCATCCTCTCCATAAAATGTAGCAATTTCATACTCGCCGATATCTGCTGCCTCATATCCATCATCCACAGACTTCTCTTTTGTTGTTTTCCCATCCCAGAGAATATCCATTGCCTGTTCCGCAGTAAAAGTTTTTCTTTTGATCTTAACCGTTTCAGCCATGCTGTCCGCAAACTCTTCCGGGATATCTATGTCAGCGGAAATACGAAGTTCAGGGAGGATTTCCTCCTCCAGATGGGGTAATTCCTGCGCGTGCACATTCTGAATATTAAAGATGCCTGCCGCTAAGAGGCACAGACAAACCAAACCTGTTTGTTTTCGCAACATAATAATTTCCTCCCTGTCAACGTTCCTTTGTAAGAATGCCATTGTCGATTCTATAAACAGCATCGCATAAAATGTCAATATCTTCTTTATTGTGGCTTGTCAAAATTACAGTTTTATTCTGCTTTTTTAAATCCAGAAATAAATTCCACATATCCTCCACGCCCTGCTGGTCAAGTCCGTTCATAGGCTCGTCCAAAATCATAACAGGCGGGTCTTCCATCAGAACCTGCGCAATTCCGAGGCGCTGCCGCATTCCCATGGAATATTTTTTTACTTTTTTATTTCTTTCATTCAAAAGGCCAACCTGCTCCAGTGCATGCAGGATTTCCTGTTCCCCGATCTTCCCCTGCAAAAGAGCAAGGTACTTCAGATTCTTATAGCCGGAAACATCATCCAGGAACCCCGGTTCTTCAATAATAGCTCCAATCATACCGTTACGTTCCCTTATTTTGGTGACGTCCTTATTATTCATGATAATCTGGCCGGAATCAGGCAAAAGGAACCCACACATACACTTAAATAAAACCGTTTTGCCAGAACCGTTCCTGCCTATGATTCCCGTAATGGAACCGGGTTCTGCCGAAAAAGACAGTCCGTTTAAGACAATCTGCCCTTTGAAGCTTTTCGTTAAATTTCTTATTTCAATCATTTTCCCCATAGAAGGTTATGAATCTGCCATAACCGCCTCATAGCCCTTTACTGTTACGTCAATATATTCTACCTGTCAAATCACAGATAAATTTACGGTGTCCAGAAGCCATGCGTCTGTAAATATGTAGCGCCGCCAGTGGAAACTGCAAAATTTGCCCGCAGTTGGTATACTCTTCCAGCTTTTGCCTGCCCACTATAATAATCGTAAAAGTGTTGAGCGAAATCATCAGTTTTCAAAGTCAAAGTATTAGAAACTATGCTCCCGTCGTAACAAGAATTATAATACATTCTGCCGCTTCCGCTGGGACTGGTTGCTGTGAAATCCTGTCTTACATAATAAACAGTCTCAAAATCTGATCCGCCGGCTTTTTTTGCATCAAAGCCAATCTTTGCTTTCCCATAATCCATATAAAAATTGAATTCTGTTCTTGCCGCCTGAACCGGTATGCTCATACACAGGGAAGCAGCAAGTGCAATTGCAGTTGCAATTTTAGTATGACGTTTCATCATATGCAATTCCTCCTTCTGGTAATTATAAATTAAGGCGCCCATCTTCCTTCGAATGTAACGCTTCCGTTTCCGAACTGCTCGGCACACAATTGATAAATTATTCCACTTTTTACAATTACATCCGGATGATATTCCAATGCTACAGGAGGAGCCGTTGATCGCCACGTCCATACATCAGTTAATTTTTCGCATGATCCCTTTGCAGCAACCCACATAGCAATCTCCGGAGAACCTCCATGAATATCAAATTTTGTCATTGTAATATAAGATTTTCGTTCAATGTCACCTTTAACAGCCGAAACTACACAATTGGAATTGTCGGAGGCAAATGGTGTGTTCATATGGAATGTGTACTGACGCCCATATGCTGAAACATTTATCGCTGACACTAATATTCCAATTGATAATCCCAATATAATTGTCTTTATTCTTTTTTTATATATGATCTCACCTCCATCTTAAAAAATTCAATTCCGTTAATTCATGCTTTGTATTATACCTCCTTCCAAAATGGTTTTTGTAATTTTGTTAGTACAGCATAAACCGGACATTCACATTCCGCTTTGCTGCATGCTCATGAATGCAGATAAAGCTGCACCAACGCTTTTATTATGTATATATAATACATTCTATAAATTTTGTGTTTTAATAATATCATATTTCGTCAAGAAATTCTACCCAAACATTGCATTATTTTTTTATGCATATTATACAAATATAAAATATGCTTGATTTTTTTTAATACTTATGATAATATATAAATATGATCTGTATATAAAGACATACTGCATTATTGGAGGTGAAACAATGGGATCATCTAAACTCGGACTATCTGAAACAGAATACATGATCATGTCTTATATTTGGGAACAGGATTGTGAGTTTCTGCTGCGTGATATTCGGAAACACTTCGCCGAACTGGGATATACCTGGGCGATCCAAACTGTTAAAACATTTATTAACAATTTAATCCGTAAAGGAGCATTAACTTACCGCCGACAGGGTCATCAGTTAGTATACTATCCGGCAATGAGCCGTACAGCTTATTCCACTGAATGGATGAAAAAGGCCATTGATCAGAATTTCAGCAGCGGCATGAATGATTTTATTTCAGCATTTGGCGGTTTGAAAAACGAATTGACAGAAGAACAAAAAGAAGAGCTTAGGAAATTATTATATGAATAATCTGATTCTTTATCTCAATATTACCGGAAGTATTCCTCTGCTGTTTTATATATGTATACGAAAAAAATCAAAAGATAAAATAAGCGCAGAAAAGTATTACTTTTTACTTATTATTTCGATATTATTTTTTATATTACCATTTTCTTTACTATATCGCACAGCCAGAGAAATTTTTACCGTTATTTCGCCAGGAACGAAGTTGATATGGAACAATAGCCTGTTTAATTCGAAAATCTATGTTACGTCGAAAATACTTGTAAACAGCGAAAATGTTCCGCTTTTGATTCCCCGCCATATTCCACTGCTGCGTAATTGCTGCATTGCCATATGGCTGCTTGGAGTTGCCGTCTGCTTGGGTAAAATGATTTTCTCTTACCGGAAATTAAGGAAGCAGATCAATACGATGACAAGCGATAACTGTACAATATCCGTTCCGTTTCTTCTCTGGCGCAGAAAGATAAAGGTCAGGACTACCAGTTACTACAACGCGGCATTCTCAACCGGGTGCTTCCATCCTGTTATTGTTCTTCCTGAAAACATGGATTCGGAGACCAGGCAGCTTGCCGCCCTTCACGAAACAGCGCATATCAGACATTGGGATTTTCTTTTAAAGGTTACGGTTTTAATTATCCGTTCTTTATACTGGTTTAATCCCCTTACATATATCCTGTTTCGTGAACTTAGTAATCAGCAGGAATTTTTTGCGGATGAGTGGGTTGTAAAGCGCCTGGATAACAGGCAAATAATGAAATACGGCAATGCGATCATAGACTCCCAATCGCTGGTAACCCACCCCAAGAACTACGAGTATGTATCATCGTTTACGACATTTTCTGAAATTGTCACACGAGAAAGGATTATAAGATTGAGAAATCATACAAAAAAAACACCTAAAAAATCATTTATAATAATATTTGCCATCATGTTAGCTCTTACAATAAATACTGTTGTGGTAGCTGCTTACCAACCTCCGGTCAGCGTTGGCGGATTCGACAATAAGTCTATAAAAGAAAATGCAGAGTATTATTTTACCACTACCGAATACTCCGAATCCTTACCCTTTTATGACGTTACCGAAGACCCGGCTTATTTTTCTTCGTCAGACTTATACTTTATTGACGAACACGGAAATTCTATACCTGTGTCTCCGGAACAAATTGCCGAAAACAGAATTTCCCGCTCCTGCTCTCATTCATGGGAGAGCGGACAATTTCGGAGCCATATAAAAAACAGCGATGGAAGCTGTGACGTCATTACCTATGCTGCAAAGAAATGCAGCAATTGCGGTTATATTTCGCAAGCCGAAGAAATAAATGCCATTCATTTTAAGAAATGTCCGCATTCATAAAAGTTCAACTTAAGCAAGGCTGCCGTTCACAAATTATACGGCAGCCTTGCTTTTTCTATTTATCTCCTTCCTATAATGTCAAGCCCTAAATCATTGATTTTTCAGGTTTTTTTTTAAT
>JAUNGB010000112.1 GCA_030524715.1 Eubacteriales bacterium
CATAAATCAATTCCTTCCTTTCTCCGCTACTTTGCATTCAAACTGCTGCTGTTCCTCAAATATATCAATATAGCTGACTTCCTCTCTTGGAGTGATAACCAGCTTCCCTTCCTCACATTTCACTGTGATAGATGTCCCACAATCAAAACCTGCTTCCCGGAGCCACTACCAAGCTTAATTTTTAAACTGCAATTCCTGATCCTTTACGCTTACCCTGGTATCTTTGCTTATTGATTTGGTAATGAATGTATTTCCTCCCACTACAACATTTTCTTCAATTACCGTATCACCGCCTAAAATAGAAGACCCGGAGTAAATCGTAACATAATCCTTTATAGTCGGGTGTCTCTTTACTCCTTTCAGTTTCTGTCCACCTTTTGTTGATAATCCGCCTAAAGTAACCCCTTGATACACTTTGACATGTTCTCCGATTACAGTGGTTTCCCCAATCACAATTCCCGTGCCATGATCCATAAAAAAATATTTTCCAATCGTTGCGCCTGGATGAATGTCAATTCCGGTAACGCTGTGTGCATGTTCCGTCATGATTCTTGGTATCATTGGCACTCCCAGCAGGAACAGTTCATGGGCAATCCTGTAAACAGAAATTGCATACAACCCCGGATAAGACAGTATGACCTCATCTTTACTTCCTGCTGCCGGATCACCCTCATATGCCGCCTGAATATCTGTATCCAGATATGCTCTGATCTGCGGTATCTTCTCCATGAAATCAAAGACCATATTCTGAGCTTTTTCCTCCAAATCATTATCTGCATATCCCGGATAAGTCCCACAATATTTTAGGACAATCATTGTCTGCTTCTTTAAATGGAATATAACATCTTCAACCGTGACAGACATATTATTTCTCAGGCTGTAAATTTTATATACTTTGTCGCTATAATATCCGGGATAAAGAATCTTCAACAGCTTTTCTACGATTTCTATTACCGCTTTCTTATCAGGCTGATTATATAAATCTGTTTTGTTGACAGCTCTCTCATCGGTATAATCATCCAGTATTAACTGAACAATTCTTTCCACCCTGTCTTCATTCAGTCTTCCCATATCAGTATTCCTCATCTTCCGCTTTTTCTACGATATCATTTACAGGCTCTTCCAAGCCTTCAATCACAATATGGTTTTTCTGTGCATAATCCTACAGTGCTTCCTAAACCGTTCTTCCTTTTCTCAGATTGTTAAAATGATCCATTACCTATACATTTTCTGTCTCCTTTTCTTTTTGAAAATACATCACTTCTGGCTTTTTACAAAATCCTCATACAACGGAGACATTCTTCGTAGTCTTTCGACAATCTTCTTTAGTTCATCTGCCACAAAATCAATATCCTCCAATGTGGTTTCTTCCGACAGGGTAATCCTCAATGAGCCATGTGCAATCTCATGTGGAAGCCCAATTGCAAGAAGTACATGGGAAGGATCTAATGAGCCGGATGTACATGCCGAACCGCTGGAAGCACACACTCCCATCTGATCTAATAAAATCAGCAATGATTCCCCTTCGATAAACCGAAAACAGAAGTTCACATTATTCGGCAGTCTGTCGGTTTTATGCCCATTCAGCCTGACATAGGGAATCTCTGATAAAACTCTTTCTATCAAATGATCTCGCAATACTATCTCCTTCCTGGTTCTTGATTCCATCGTATCCCCGGCACTCTCTGCTGCCTTTCCAAATCCAACAATTCCCGGTACATTGGAAGTTCCTGCCCTTCTGTTCCTCTCCTGTGCACCACCATGTATAAAGGAACGGATTTTTACACCTTTACGGATATACAAAATCCCGATTCCTTTTGGACCGTTAAATTTATGCCCACTTGCAGAAAGCATGTCTATTTCCATATCATCAACATTTATTGGAATATGTCCATATGCCTGTACTGCATCTGTATGGAACAACACGCCGTTTTCATGTGCAATCTTTCCTATTTCCGCAATCGGTTCTATTGTTCCAATCTCGTTATTTGCCGCCATGACCGATATCAAAATGGTATCCGGGCGAATGGCAGCTTTAAGTTCTTCAAGAGATATTTTCCCGTCCTCATCTACATCAAGATATGTTACGTCATATCCCTGCTTCTCCAGATATTCACAAGTATGCAGTATGGCATGATGCTCTATTTTACTGGTTATAATATGTTTTCCCTTTGAGCAATAAGCCTCTGCAGTCGCCTTTAATGCCCAGTTATCAGACTCACTTCCTCCGCCTGTAAAATATATTTCTTCTACATTTGCACCGATTAACTCCGCCGCCTGCTTTCTTGCACGTTCAACTGCTTTCTTACTCTCTCCTGCAAAGCTGTATACCGCAGATGGGTTACTGTATGTCTGTCTGAAAAAAGGAAGCATTTCATTTAACACTTCTTCACTTACCTGCGTTGTCGCAGCATTATCCAAATAGATTAGTTTCTTCATAAAGATACGCCTTCTTTCTTATTATTTTTTATTCAACATTATCAGCCGGTGCCTGCACTTCACTATCTACATAACAGTGAGCTAGTATCACAACATCTTTCTCCCTCTTTAATTGTTCAATCTCTTTTTTATGCTATCCTCCATATCTTATCTCTCGTATCATAAGTACATCATATTACATATTGGTCTATCAGCAGTTCATTCTGCCATTCCAGCATATCTGCCAACGTTATTCCTTCCAGTACATCATTGATAGCCATATCCAGTTTCTTCCATAACCGATAACTTACACATGTACCTTTATTTTCACATAAAATTCCATTTTCACCAACGCAGTCTGTCGGTGACATATCCCCCTCAACAGATTTCAAAATCTGCCCTACCATTTAATGACTCCTTTCTGCCATACCAAAATACGATCTCTTACTTTAAATAAGAGTGTCAATATCAAAGAACATATGACTGCTATAATGATAAGACCTGCATATACGCCATCATACATCATAACCTGTTTCTGCCAATTAATATACCATCCGATTCCGCTGGAATTCCCGTTCATCTCCACAGCCATAAGCGTTGCAAAAGAAGAAACCGTTCCGTAAAATATCCCTAAGAATATGCTTGGCATTGCACTTGGAATTGCAACATGTACAATCTTATATAAAGTGGATGCACCTAACGTACTTGACACCTCAAAATGAATCTGACTGGTACTTTGTATTCCGCTGCTTGTCATCAGTGTTACTGGAAACCATACGGCAAACGCAATCAAAAATACATTCGCCATATGTGTGGTTGGAAATACACTTAATGCCAATGGAATCCATGCAGTTGTGGGAATAGGTCCTATTACTTTTGTGACCGGGTTCAGCCAATAGCCTACTTTCTTATTATACCCCAATGCCAATCCAGTCAAAAATCCGATAGATGCACCTCAAATAAAACCAATAATCAGCAATTTTAACGAGGACAATACATTTTCCAGCAGAATTCCGAGTTCATCCTCTAATTCTCTTATCGCCGTTGAGACACAGGACTGCGAAACAAAAAGAGCATGTGCCGTAGCATTGATTGACTTCGTTTTAGACACCTCTACAACATAAAGCAGTTGATTTAAAGACATGTATTCTCTCCCTTCTGGAAACAAACCGGAGACAGAACTCTTCATTCCATCTCCGGTTTTCCGGTCAAACTTTTTTACTTCTGCACCCGTAAAGATTCATGGTTATCCATACGGGTAAAATAATGCGATATCTTTTCCAATGCCTCTTCCACAGAGACACTGACATCAAAAGCCGAAATAGCTTTCCGCTCTAATTGCTTTTGTATGTGAAATCCAATTTTCTTACAGACAACGCATCGGCAGTCCGATATCAGTTCCACCTTTTCAGATGCTTCTCCGGCGCCGCCGCATCCGCCTCCTGTACCAATACCACAACCTCCTCCGGTTTTGCAGCTACCCGATGGATTACAGATATCCGCTGCAGATATCCCGTCATTATCTGTTCCTTCCTCACAAAAAGTTCTTTCTTCCAGCTTTCTATATATACCATCTGCCACTTCATATATGATAAAACTTTTCGCTGCGCCAAAAGTCTCATCTATCAGTAAGCCAGCGGAGGATGCGACCGCTATTTTATACGACATATTTCCTGCCCTCCTGTTAATTAAACCTTTGGACAGCTACTGTATAAATATCTTCAATCAGACGGATACCGCCTGTATAGCCTGCATAGAAATCATCCAATACCACTTTATCCTGTACCGGCCATGCAATATTTAAGTAATTTCCTTTCAGGCTTTCCGTAAGTTCCTTTTCATAATAGCTTCCAAGAATAAGCGGATAACCATGATAGTCATGCTCTTTAATCTGCTCATGAATTTTATAGCTGTCCGTTTCAAATACAACCTCTGCCTGCAGGTTAAAGTTCAGCTTTTTGAATTCTTCTGCAATTGCCTCACGGTACTGTTTTGGCGTATCATCCACGATAAACTGTTTTGCAGGCACAAGCCCCAGATCATTTGCCAAAAACTTCGTGATGCCGAGGGCATACTGTGCATCTGCAACAACAGAAAACTGCTTATTGATAACACGGTTTTCGAGAAAAAGATCCGCGTATCTTTCAATCAGATAGTAATAATAATTCTCATGCTCATTGATAACATTTTCCACCTTTTCCTCATCCACTCCTGCAAACTTTCCGACCTCACGCAGAAACTTACTGGTTTCATATGCACCAATAGGAAGCGTTGGAATATGAAGCCATGGAAGCCGAAGTTTTTTCTCCATTTTCTGCATATTTTTGGCAGAAACCCATGGGGAAACCAACAGGTTAAACTCTGCCTTTGGAATATTATTGATTTGATCGATGCCTCTGTTATATCCAAAAATCGTGTTTGGCGTAAGCCCGATTTCCGCAAGCAGTTTCTCAAGTTCCCTGATATTTCCAAGCCAAAATAAATCCTGATAAGGAACGTCCGCCCAGATGTTGACCAACCCCTTTTCCCTTTCT
The DNA here is from genome assembly GCA_030524715.1 of Eubacteriales bacterium. GTDB lineage: Bacteria > Bacillota > Clostridia > Lachnospirales > Lachnospiraceae > Blautia_A. The sequence continues at coordinate 4,953 of JAUNGB010000112.1, forward strand.
TCTGACTTTCCCAGATACTGGTCTATAATGGCGTCAATCACCTGCTCATGCCCGATATAGTTATTTCCCTTAAATCCTGCGGTAGATGCGTAGATAACAGGCTTATCCGCATCTTCAAACCTGCTTACTATCTCGCCTGTATCATCGCCTACAATTTCCGGAATACAGCCAGTCAGAACCACATATAAATCTGCATCAATCACTTTTAATGCATTTTCAATCGTTGTTTCCAGTTTTTTTGTGCCGCCGAATACCACATCCTTCTCATTTATACTGGTACATGGAAAAATATTGGGCGAAAAGTATCCGGAGCTTCCGACGGAGTCTGAAAGCTTCTGTGCACATCCCGGTCCCGAATGCAGCACCGGAATTGCCCTTGCGATTGCCTGCACGGTTTGCATTGCACCAAGAGCGCATTTATATCTTTGCTTATCCAACAACTTTGCCATCTTCCTTTAAGCCTCCTTTCTGGAGGCTGTGCCTCCCTCTAAAAATTCATCTACTTTCTGCTGATACCACCAGTCTGTATAAGGAAGTTTCGCTCTTCTGGCAAGATTCTTTTCAAAACTCCTGTTACGGATGGTGTCAAGAATCGTGCGGGCAAATTCAAGCGTATGTTTATAACCAAAGATCATATATTCATCTGCCACGTAAACCGCCGGAGTTCCATTTTTGATTGCCCAGACGGTAGAGCCCGGATGTCTGGAAAGGTATAAATCAGGCTGGTACTTATGTAAAATGTTCATAACCTCAAAGTTCTGCTGGTCGGCAACGCTTGCCTCAAAGTCTATGTTATTGTCCAGCAGGTATTTCATAGATGGCGGAACATCCCCATTCTCATACTTCTTGTCGTAATGCCATGCCAATGCCCATACAACCTCTATCCCAAGTTCATTCAGAACCCTTGAAACCTCAAAAGTGTAACCCGGTCCCATACCGATTACTGCCCTTAGGCCTTTCAGTTCTTTCTTGATTTCCTCAATCTGCGGCAAGTAAATTGCCCTTTGCTTCTCAATATATTTCTCTATTTTTTCACTTCGGTCTGTCACCCTGCCAATCTCACGCAACCATGTTTCAAAACCCACAATGCCACACTGGTTGATGCTTCTCACATAAGGCACGCCATATTTTTCTTCCAACACATTTCCCAAATAATTTCCCAGCGTACCGCAGATACAGGTAGTCGCAAGAGATTCTGAGATATGCGACAATTCCTCCACCGTAGAGTTACAATAAAGAAAAATCGGTTCCAGATCGAATTCCTTAAACATCTCCATTATTTCCGGTCTTGCACTCTCATAGAAATTCTTAAAATTAATGGTGTTCCTTTTTTCCTTCGGCGGCTGCACAATCGAGCTTAGTACCGCATGGTCAGCAATATCAAAACCGGTCGCCCAAATGCGGGACTTAAATCCTTCACAGTGAACTGCTACAACCGGAACATCTATTTCGTCCCTGACTTCATCCACCACGCTGTCTATATCCTCACCAATAATTCCGGTTGCACAGGAACTGGTAACAAAAATCGCTTTTGGTGAATACCTTTTATTGACTTCCAATATAATCTTACGCAAAGATTCCGTAGAGCCAAATATGGTATCCTTTTCATTCATATCTGTGCCAACATAAACCGTATCATTGGTAACGCCACGTTTCTTTGCCATAACTTTATCAAGATAATATGCTCCTGCACTTGCCACGGAACATCCTGCCGGTCCATGATGAATAATTGCTACATCCCGGATTGCAGATAACTGTCCCAATGCACAGCTTGAAAGGCAGGTGCTGGACTGTGAAAAGCATCGTGAACATCCTTTTAACGTTCCACACTCACTCTGTGATGCCAAATCACTCAGTGAACCTATATAACCTGTAATGGAACCAATACGGTTTTCTCTTGTTGCCACATTAGAACTTTCTAAATTGACTGCCATGATTTACCTCCATTCCCCTAGACTAAAAATTCTTCATTAAACAAGTTGGTGGACAGATAACGAAGTCCGGTATCCGGTAGCACTGCCACAATTGTTTTGCCTTCATTTTCCGGTCTTTTTGCAAGCTCTGCCGCTACATGAATCGCAGCCCCAGAAGATGCTCCAACTAAAATACCGTCTGTTTTTGCAGCTTCTCTTGCCGCTGCATATGCCTGATTCGTATGTACCTCGTACCAGTCATCGTATACCTTTCTGTCCAGATTTGCAGGAATAAAACGCTCCTCTACATTTTCAAAAGGATGCACACCTGTAATTTCCTCCTGATCCGGACGCTCTGGACTCTGGAAGGAATCCTCCGTTGGCTGTATTCCTACAACCCTGATATCCGGATTTTGGGATTTCAGATAATTTCCTGCGCCGGAAAGCGTGCCGCCTGTTCCCACATTTGCAACAAAAATATCCACTTTTCCGTCCGTATCCCGCCAGATCTCAGGTCCAGTCGTTTGGAAATGCACATTGGGATTTGCGGCATTTCTCGTCTGGTCGGCAAACCAGATATTCTCTTCATCCTTCACTGCTCTTTCCAATGCCTTTACACATTCTACAAAATCGGGTCCGTACTTCTCCATGCTTTCTACAATTTCAGGCACTTCAGAGATTTTAACAGTTTCACCGCCGAATGCGTGAATCACCTGATAGCGTTCCCGACTGACCTGATCCTGAATGTAAACACGGAATTTATATCCTTTTGCCGCCGCAATCGCAGCAAGCCCGATTCCGGTATTGCCGCTGGTGAGTTCAATTATCGTATCGCCCTTTTTTAATTCACCGGATCTCTCGGCTTCCTCAATCATATTAAGCGCTATTCTGTCCTTAACACTCTGATTCGGGTTATAGTATTCCAGCTTCACAAGAATTTTTGCCTTTAGATTGTGCTTTTTCTCGAAATTTTTCAGTTCCAATAAGGGCGTTCTGCCCACAAGCTCTGTAATTGATTCATAAATCTTTGCCATATTTACTTACCTCCATCCTAAATGTGATAATCATCCGCTGAGTCCATCAGACCGAATTCAAGAAGAATTTCTTCCAGTCTCTCCTGTGTCATCGGTGTAGGAATGTCAAACTTTGTATTGTTAATCACCGCCCCTGCAAGATTGCGGTATTCCTGCGCCTGATTAGAATCCGGCTTATATTCAATCACTGTTTTCTTGTTGATTTCTGCTCTCTGTACAATATTGTCACGAGGCACAAAATAAAGAAGCTGTGTACCAAGTTCCTTAGAAAAAGCACGCAAAAGGTCTAACTCTCTGTCTACATTTCTGCTGTTACAGATAATGCCACCAAGCCTGACGCCGCCAGTCTTAGCATACCGCTTAATTCCCTTTGCAATATTATTGGCTGCATACAATGCCATCATCTCACCACTGGCAACAATATAGATTTCCTTTGCTTTTCCCTCTCTGATTGGCATTGCAAAGCCGCCACAGACCACATCTCCCAGAACATCGTAAAACACATAATCCAAATCCTCCGTATAAGCGCCCAGATTCTCAAGCATATTGATCGACGTAATAATGCCTCGCCCTGCACAGCCTACGCCCGGTTCCGGTCCGCCGGATTCCACACATCTTGTTCCGCCATATCCCTCTCTCATAATCCTGTCAAGCTCGATATCCTCACCCTCATCCCTGATCGTATCCAAAACTGTCTTCTGTGCCAGACCGCCAAGGAGAAGTCTTGTAGAATCCGCCTTTGGATCACAGCCTACCACCATTACCTTTTTTCCATGTTCCACCAGCCCTGCTGTCAGGTTCTGTGTTGTGGTTGATTTTCCAATACCACCCTTTCCATAGATTGCAATTTGTCTTAATTCTGCCATTGTTCTTCTTTCCTTTCAAAATAAATTTTGTATTTGTTCAAATATGATTAACTTACCAATAGATTCCTCAATCATACCCGGCAATTCCATTGGTACAATGCCTGACTGTTCCATAGCATTTGCAGCCCCCATTCCAATCCTGCTGACCAATATATATTTGCAGTCCTTAAATTTATTGATATTTTCACGAAGCTCCTTATCACTGTGATTTCCCCCATTACATACCGGCGTAACGGTTCTTGTTTCCAGTAATCTGTGTTTACCTGTCTCTGTTATTTCATATATATAGAAGATATCCGCCCTGCCAAAGTGCTGGTTTATGACAATTCCATCACTGGATGCAACAGCCACTTTGTATACCTCCGCCTTTGGTTGTTCCTTTACTGATTTATCCATGGGAAAATGTTTCCTTTACATTTAATCTTCTCTGGTAAATCTTATCACCATACTCCGATTTTCCCGGAACGCCGACTGCATCGGCTCTGCAGTGCTGGCAATGCCTGAATACATCTATATACTTAGATGCTTTTGTTCTTGCCTCATCAATCTGTAAACAGTCAGGAGCTTTTTGGTCAGCCAGTTCATACTGTGGAATCAGGGGAATGATATTATAAATGCTTGCACCTACCTCTTTTACAGTTTTTGCAATTTCTTCTATATGCCCGCCATTAATCTCTGGAACAAGTACCGTATTTATCTTTATTGTGATACTGGCAGCCGCAACTTTTTTGATGCCTTTTAACTGATTTTCTATGAGAATCTCTGCCCCTTCTATGCCTTCATATTTTCTTCCATGATAAATAATGTATTTATTCAGCTTTGCGAGGATCTCCGGTTTTACTGCATTCACTGTAACCGTCAGGGAATCAATTCCTATATCAATCACTTCATCCGCTTTTTCATACAGGAGCAGCCCGTTTGTGCTCATACATTTGATAAGCTTCGGAAATTTTTCTTTCACTTTTCGGAAAGTCTGCAAGGCATAATCCGTAGCAAGTGTATCTCCCGGTCCTGCAATGCCGGCAACTGTGATTTCCGGACAGATAGACAAAGCTTTTTCCAGAACATTAAGGCTTTCCTCAGGCGTTATCACTTTTGAAGTCACTCCCGGCCGTTCTTCCACATCATTGATCACCCTGTCACAAAAACGACAGGCAATGTTACATCCCGGACTAACCGGAAGATGAATCCGTCCCACATTATTTTTATGACCGCCGAAACACGGATGAGAGTTTTGCAAGTCCTGATATGTATTGCTCATACTACACCTTCTTTCACTATAATATGTAACGATTCAGAACAGAAAATATTATGTAAAATATAGTATGTCATGGTTTACTCTGAATCCGAATCGTTACTGAATGACACTGGGCGGATTCGAACCGCCAACTTCAGTTTTGCAAACCTATGCCATTCCAACGGCTACAGCATCCTGATTGTGGAACTCCAACAAATCATAAAGAAAAAGCCAGAGGTCTGTTAATCTTTTTAACAAAACCTCTGGTTTTCCAGTCAGTCTTTTATTCTGTATTTTTCAGTCTTATCTATTTGAACAATTTTGCCATCCTGAATAATAAGTGTGATACTTCCATATTTCATATCACTTAACAGTTTTTCAAGAGTACCTAAATGCGAACTATCCAAAACCTGCTTACTTTTTGTTTCTTTCATTCACATACGCCTCCAATCCGGATAAAATCTGTCTGTTTAATTATTATTGAACAATGGAGTAGACAAATATCTGTCGCCAGAGTCAGGAAGTAATGCGACAATCGTCTTTCCTTTATTTTCCGGTCTGTTCGCAAGAATCACTGCTGCCTTTAGCGCAGCACCGGAAGATATTCCTACAAGGATTCCTTCACTTACTGCAAATGCCTTTCCTTCTGCAAATGCATCCTCATTCTCAATCGCAATAATTTCGTCATACACTTCCGTATTGAGAACTTCCGGAACAAATCCTGCCCCAATTCCCTGAATCTTATGCGCTCCCGGAGTTCCCTTTGACAAAACAGGGCTTCCCGCTGGCTCAACTGCCACGATTTTCACATTCGGATTTTTTTCTTTTAAGTATTCGCCAACACCCGTGATAGTTCCGCCTGTTCCTACACCGGCAATAAAAATGTCAACCTTTCCCTCTGTCTGTTCCCAGATTTCCGGTCCTGTTGTAGCCTTATGCACTGCAGGGTTCGCAGGATTCACAAACTGCCCTAAAATGACTGCTCCATCAATTTCTTTAGAAAGTTCTTCGGCTTTTGCAATAGCCCCCTTCATTCCCTTGGCCCCTTCTGTAAGCACCAGTTCTGCGCCGTATGCCTTTAAAAGATTTCTTCTCTCAACGCTCATAGTATCCGGAAGTGTCAGAATTGCCCTGTATCCCTTTGCCGCTGCAACAGCAGCAAGACCGATTCCGGTATTTCCGCTGGTAGGTTCAATAATAGTTGCTCCTTCTTTCAACAAGCCTTTCTTTTCCGCATCCTCAATCATTGCTAATGCAATACGGTCTTTTACAGAACCTGCCGGATTAAGATATTCCAGTTTTGCAAGAATGGTGGAATCTGTTATGCCCGCTCTCTTTGCATACCCATTCAGTTTCAGAATCGGGGTTCCTCCGATTAACTCCAGTGCACTTTCTTTGATTTGACTCATAATGATTACCTCCATATAGTTTAATATTTGCCTGGCAGCTCTGCCGTCATCTTTTATCAATTTCATAAAAAAACAGCTGTCACATGCTTATGACAACTGCCGGCTTTGCACTTAGTAAGCCAGATAAATCATGCATATGAAAAACAAACCATATTCATATATACAGTCCGACAGCAACAGCAACACATATCTTTTCTAACTTTTTTCACCACTATATCTCTTACTTTCATATAATCTGCTCCTTTCTAATTCCTATTTTTCTAATAGGTTTTATAGGCTTTGTTCTATATCTCGCATTATAACTTTTACAGTTCTCTCTTGTCAACAGATTTTTCTGTTGACAGCAATAGATTATTCCTTTTACCTATGATAGGAATTACCTATATTAAATCTTTCCGTATGTAATGAGTAATGAGACCTACATATATTCCTCTATCGCTCTTCTGATTCTTTCTAATGCTTCTGAAAGGATACTCCGGGGACAGGCAACATTGATTCTCTGAAATCCCCTTCCGCTCTCCCCAAATATTTTTCCACTGTCAAGCCACAGTTTTGCCTTATGTACCATCCGTTTCTCCAGTTCATCTACACTAAGTCCTGTCTCCCTGAAATCAAGCCAGACAAGGTAGGTTCCCTCGTGTTCTACCATGCGTACACCATGCAGATTTGCTTCTACATATCTTTTGGTAAACGCTATATTATCCGCCACATAGGAAAGCATTGCCCGATACCACTCTTCCCCCTTACTGTATGCAGCTTCACATGCAACAAGTCCCATCACACCGAGCTGGCTCGTGCCTGCCGCATCCAATTCCTTACGGAACTTATACTTTAAACCACGGTTCGGAATAAAAATGTTTGACATCATCAGACCGGCGAGATTAAAGGTCTTACTTGGTGAGGTACAGACAATGCTGATGTCCTCATATTCCTTTTTCAAATTTGCAAATACCAGATGCTTTCCTTGAAACACAAAATCCTGATGGATTTCATCACTGACCACAATAACATGGTGCTTCACACAGATATCCCCCATTCTTGTCAGTTCCTCTTCTGTCCAAACTCTTCCCACCGGATTATGCGGGCTGCACAGGAAAAACAACTTAATCTGTTCCTCAATAATCTTTTTTTCAAAATCTTCAAAATCTATATGATAACGATTATCCTCCCCCAGATATAACGTGTTGCTAACCACTTTTCTCCTATTGTCCTCTATCACTTCTGAAAATGGATAATATACAGGTAATTGCAAAAGCACGCCGTCTCCTGGCTTCGTATATGCTTTTACTGCCATTGCCAATGCAAATACAACCCCCGGTGTTTTTACCAACCATTTTTCCTGCACTTCCCAGTCATGGTGCTTCTTCATCCAATCCCTTACAAATTCAAAATATGGTGTCTGAACTTCACTGTAACCAAAAATACCGTGCCTTGCCCGCTCTATCAGGGCATCTTCAATATAAGAAGATGTTACAAAATCCATATCTGCAACCCATAACGGCAATACATCTTCCGGCATTCCACGCTTTTTTGCAAAATCATATTTCAGACTTTTTGTGCCTCTTCTGTTTATTATTCTGTCAAAATCAAGATTTCTTTCAGTCATGTAATTCACCTTCTATTTCCCGAAAAACTTTATCTAACTCATCCAACAGGTCTTTTACATCCTCAATGCCAACCGAAAGCCTGAGTGTCCTATCTGTAATCCCGTTTCTTTCACGGATCTCTTCTGGAACATCCGCATGAGTCTGTGTTGTTGGATAAGTAATCAGTGTCTCAACACCCCCAAGGCTTTCTGCAAACTTAATCATACGGACTTTCCCTAAGATTGCCAGTGCGAATTCTTTACTTTCAAGCTGAAATGTGAGCATCGCTCCAAATCCTCTTGCCTGCTTTTTCATAATTTCATATCCCGGATGCGTGGGCATTCCCGGATAGATTACGTTTGTCACTGCATTTTGTTCTTTTAACCAATTTGCTATGGTTATCGCATTTTGCTGTGACTTCTCCATACGGATACCAAGTGTCTTGATTCCACGCAAAACAAGCCAGCTATCAAATGGTGCAAGTCCCGATCCTGTTGTCTTGATTAAAAACCGGAACTTCTCACTGATGTCTTTTCTATTTGTAACCAAAAAACCCGCCAGCGTATCATTATGACCGCCAAGATATTTCGTCCCGCTATGTATAACAATATCCGCACCTAAATCCAATGGATTCTGGAAATACGGTGAAAGAAACGTATTATCAACAATCAAAAGCAACTTATGCTTTTTGGCGATTTTCCCAAGTGCCTCTATATCTGTCACATTCATCATGGGATTGGTGGGAGTCTCAATGTAAATCGCCTTTGTATTTTCACTAATATAACTCTCAACATCTTCTTTATAACAATCAATACTTGAGAATGTAATCCCATTTTTTTCTGATACATTATGAAAAAGCCTTATGCTTCCCCCATAAAGGTCTGCATCCACAATCAAATGGTCCTCTGGTGAAAAAAGCTCCATCATCAATGCAATTGCTGCCATCCCTGTTGAAAATGCCAATGCATCCAATCCATTTTCCAGTGTTGCCACCACCTTTTCCAAATGTTCCCTTGTAGGGTTCTGCAGCCTACTGTAATCATATCCTGTGCTTTTGCCCACGCCCAAATGTGCATAGGTTGCCGTCTGGTAAATCGGATAGCTTACTGCCCCATAATTGTTGCTGCATCCCTCTTCTTCTTCCAAATGCAGGCATTTTGTTTCAATTCCTCTCGCCATAATTTTTCCTCCTGATTAACCTAAAGATTTATCCTTGTATTTTCCTATTTCCTCCAGATATTTCTGTCCAATCGCGCTTAACGGTGCATCTTTCCTTGAAATGTATCCAATCGTCATCCGTTCATCTGATTTCAGTTTTACAGCACAATAATCCTTTCCATTAAGATCTTCACATAAAATACCGGAGCATAAAGTATACCCATTCAACCCAACCATAAGATTTAACAAAGTAGCCCTGTCATTGGCACGGATAAATCTTTTGTACTGGTAGGTACTTAAAACCTCTTCTGCAAAGTAAAAGGAGTTGTGTTCCCCTTGTGCAAATCCAAGGCATGGGTACTCATCCAGTTCTTCCAATGCTATTTCGTTCCTTTCTGCCAGCGGATGCCCTTTCCACATATATACATATACACCGCATTCCAGCAAAGGCTGAAACTGCAGTCCATACTGTCGCCCAGCAAAATAAAGTTCCTATCTCCTGTACAAAAACGGCAAATTAAA
>JAUNGB010000019.1 GCA_030524715.1 Eubacteriales bacterium
GAAGCAAAATGGCGCACCAACTGGGAAAAGAACCCGGTAAACGTCAACGATGGAAAAAAACCGAAATATTACTGTCTGGATATGTTCCCATATCCGTCAGGCAACGGACTTCACGTAGGACACTGGAGAGGCTACGTTATCTCCGATGTTTGGAGCCGTTATAAAATGCTTCAGGGATATTACCTGATCCACCCGATGGGATGGGATGCATTCGGCCTTCCGGCAGAAAACTACGCCATCAAAATGGGCGTGCACCCTGCAATTTCCACCGCAGAAAACGTAAAGAATATCAAATCGCAGATCAACGATATCGCTGCGATCTATGACTGGGATATGGAGGTTAACACCACAGACCCGAATTTCTACAAATGGACCCAGTGGATTTTCGTAAAAATGTTCAAAGAAGGTCTTGCATACGAAAAAGAATTTCCAATTAACTGGTGTCCGTCCTGTAAGACAGGCCTTGCAAATGAAGAGGTTGTCAACGGCTGCTGCGAACGCTGCGGCGCTACCGTTACCAAGAAAAACCTCCGCCAGTGGATGCTTCGTATTACCAAATATGCAGACCGTCTCTTAAATGACCTTGATAAGCTTGACTGGCCGGAAAAAGTAAAGAAAATGCAGACAGACTGGATTGGCAAATCCTATGGTGCGGAAGTAGACTTCCCGGTAGACGGAAGAGAAGAGAAGATTACCGTTTATACCACCAGACCGGACACCCTGCACGGCGCTACCTTTATGGTACTCGCTCCGGAACACGCGCTGGCAGCCGGCCTTGCAACTCCGGAAACTCAGGAGGCCGTAGACAAATACATCTACGACGCATCCATGAAGTCCAACGTAGATCGTCTTCAGGATAAAGAAAAGACAGGCGTCTTCACCGGAAGCTATGCCATTAACCCGTTAAACGGCAAAAAAATCCCCATCTGGCTGTCAGACTATGTACTGGCTGATTATGGTACAGGCGCGATCATGTGCGTACCTGCCCATGATGACCGTGACTTTGAATTTGCTACAAAGTTTAATATTCCGATCATCCAGGTAATTGCCAAGGACGGAAAAGAAATTGAAAATATGACAGAGGCTTACACGGATGCTTCCGGTACCATGATCAACTCCGGAGACTGGAACGGCATGGAATCCGCGGTTCTGAAAAAAGAGGCTCCGATCATGATCGAAAAGATGGGCATCGGACGCAAGACTGTCAACTACAAGCTTCGTGACTGGGTATTCTCCCGTCAGCGTTACTGGGGCGAGCCGATTCCGATCGTACACTGCCCGAAATGCGGCGCTGTTCCGGTACCGGAAGACCAGCTTCCGCTGACTCTGCCGGAGGTAGAAAGCTACCAGCCTACAGGAACCGGAGAATCTCCGCTTGCCGCTATTGACGAGTGGGTAAACACCACCTGTCCGTGCTGCGGCGCACCGGCCAAACGCGAGACAAATACCATGCCGCAGTGGGCAGGCTCTTCCTGGTATTTCCTGCGTTACGTAGACAATAAGAACGACAAAGAACTGGTATCCAAAGAAAAAGCAGACAAATACCTTCCGGTAGATATGTATATCGGCGGCGTAGAGCATGCGGTACTGCATCTTCTGTATTCCAGATTCTATACAAAGTTCCTGTATGATATCGGCGTAATTGATTTTGACGAGCCGTTTACCAAGCTGTTCAATCAGGGTATGATCACTGGTAAGAACGGTATCAAGATGAGTAAGTCCAAAGGAAATGTCGTTTCCCCGGATGATCTGGTTCGTGATTACGGCTGCGACTCCTTGAGAATGTACGAGCTGTTTGTAGGACCGCCGGAACTGGATGCAGAATGGGATGACCGTGGTATCGACGGTGTTTCCCGTTTCCTGAAGCGTTTCTGGAATCTTTCTCTTGACAGCATTGAAAAAGATGTTCCTGCAACACCGGAAATGGTAAAAACCCGCCACAGAATGGTTCACGATATTACCCAGCGTCTGGAAAGCTTCAGCCTGAACACCGTTATTTCCGGCTTTATGGAATATAACAACAAGCTGATCGATATCGCTAAGAAGTCCGGCGGCGCAGTTGATAAAGAAACCATTGAAACAGCCGTTATCCTGCTGGCACCCTTTGCTCCTCACATTGCAGAAGAGCTGTGGGAGAGACTGGGCCATACAGATTCCGTATTCCATACCCAGTGGCCTGCACATGATGAAGAAGCCATGAAGGACGACGAAATCGAGGTTCCGGTACAGATCAACGGAAAAACAAAAGCAGTCATCAGTATTCCTGCTGAGATTTCCAAAGAAGACGCCATTGCAAAGGGCAAAGAGGCTATCGCTGACAAGCTTACCGGCAATGTCGTTAAAGAAATCTATGTACCGAAGAAGATCATCAATATTGTAATGAAATAAGCGTAAAAGAGAGCCTAACCCTTTGAAATATAAGGAGTTAGGCTTTTACTTTTATTTCATTGATACTAAATCAGCTTTTTGGTTTTCTCGCCTTGATATACTGGCATTGTATCATCTTCCTTTCATTCTGTCCGGGCAGGGTGTGAAATGATCGGAGCAAGGCAACGCTTACGATCAGACTTTTTTGCTAACGATTCTATTTGTTCTATAGCTTTATCCCGGCCTATGTCATTCAATTCTTCAAAGGTACTTATTATTCTTTCAACTTTCTTTGTAAACTTGATGGTAATTCGCGAAATTTACATGTTCTTTTATGCAGCAAGTAACATTACAGATGATACAATGAAGAAGGAGATATGTGCATGAATATTACAAAATGTAAAGCAATCGTCGGGATATCAGCGATTAGCGCAATTTGCGGGAGCCTTGTTACTGGAAAAGTGATAAAACTGTTAAACACTCGGTTGAATAACAATAGAGTGGGGGTGATGACTCAGAAAGAAAATGGTAGGAAATATTATGCTCAGGTTATAAGACAGTTGAGATGGCGTTTGGACGATGCATATCAACAAATGCAGCAGGGACAACTCCGTTATGCGCTATATGATGCTTATGTAGTATTTGAAGGAACTATGAAAATACTTATTCAGAGCGTATATGGCACTGAGGATATCGGAGATGATGCACTGCAAAATATGAAAATTTGTGAGCAGGAACATTTACTTGGTAATGATAAAGAATTCATCGGAAGATTACGGGAGGTTATTCATATATGCAGGATTAGTTTACATGACATTGCTGTACAAAATAGTCTGAATCACGGTAAAGTGCATTTCGCTATTATGCAGGTTAAGGAGTTATTGAATTTGGCTGAAGAGATATTAGTGAAGGCTTAGGACAAAAGGTATGGCAGAAACTTACGAAAGAATGGATATACAGTTTCTGCCATACCTTTTTGCCGAATTGAGTCACAAGAGTAGTGATGTCTGTCATATTATGTCATAGATCGAAAATCAAAAATTGTGTTCATGTCGCATTCCAAAATATGACAACAGGCAAATAAAAAGGAAACCGTAGGGTTTTGAGTCCCTTTTTCAATACGGTTGTATGAATAGATGGAAATATCAATTCCACTGATTTGAAGTCTTGCAACCATATCAGTCTGTTTGATGTTCATAGACTTGCGCAATCTCGCAATGTTTTTCCCTAAATCTATATCGTTTATCTGAATAACACGATCAATACTTTCTTGGCTCTTCATTGTTGTACCTCCACGCAATATTTTATGTATAATTGATAAAAAATAATTGCACGAGAATGCAATAAATGGTATTATAGAAGTGCAGGAGGGAAAAGAAACACATACAATCGATCACAGATTAGGAACGGTTGGTAGTTTTAGCAGTACATTGCGGATATGATGCCATAAGAAAATGTACAGGAGGAATTGAGAAGTTATGAGAAAACCAAATCTAGAGACGTCAAGAAATAATGGGAAAATTATGTTTATCAAACAATTTTTTACTCGCAAATTAATAGCGGGGATTATAATTGTTTTAGTCATTGCAGGAATTATAATAGGAGTACAAAAATTTATTTCTTCCGTTAGCAAGACTACTAAAATAGGGTTTGAAGACATTGGAGAATTGGCTACACAATCTGTTTATTGCACGGAAGTAAACGTTACAGACGCATCAAGAAAACTATTTGGTGTTGATATTCCGTTTACACAGAGCAAATATATTTATAGTTATGATATAGTGATTAAAGCAGGTTACGATTTTGAAGAAATTGGATGGGACATAGATAAAACTACTATTAAAGTTAAATTGCCGGAGGTTCAAATATTAAGTAGTGAAATAAATATGGATTCATTTAAATTGTACCACGAAGAAGAAAGCGTTTTCCGACAAATTACAATGTCGGAAAATAATGCTGCAATAAAATCAATGAAAGAAAACGCTGAAGAAAACGCTATTGCCAATGGGTTATTGGATAATGCCCGTTGTAATGCGGAAACAATATTGACTAGTTTTTTTGCAAATGCATATAATTTGGAAAAATATGAGATAATTTTTGAAGGTAAGTAGGAAGTGTACGTATGAAGAAATTCTTAAATATTTTCTTAAGGGTATTAATTATCTTTGTCGTAACTATTTCATTAATCTATCTTATATTATTTTTATCAGCTTGATGATAATAGAGTGAGTAGAAGGCTGGGAATCATAATTCTTTTACATACATTTAACTGGTAAAAAAACAGATAATGGTAAAATTATTTTTGAAATAGGCAATGGATGGAGGTGGCTTCTTATGTTCTTAATGACGGTAATTATTCTGATAGTTTTGGGAGTTATAGGATTCTATATTACGAAAAGATATGATATGAGCGAAAAAACAGACAAAGGAATAGAAGTCTGTTATTGGAAATTAAGTTACAGGCGAAAATTCATCAGAACATTGTGGTTTATTCCTGTATCTATTATTATAATTATAGCATTTTATAAGCAATCCCAATCATATACTTTTGCAGGGATAATTGGCGCTATGCTTTTTATATTAACTTTTGTTCAAGCTATCTATAATTACAAAAAATGGAAAAATGAAATTGAGTCATAGAATTTGTCCGGATTCTGACATTGACAAGAAAAAATAAGAGATAGCCGTTCCTGAACTTTGACAAGAGCAGGATGGCTATTTCTTATTTTTCAAATCTCAGTACAAATGGTTTTCGCCTCAGAGCGTGTTTGAAAATTACTCTGACGGGCGAAATAGTGTATACATCCTACTATCACAAAATCCTCGTTGTCCACTTACTGCAGTCCCACACATCCGACACCACATCCTGATAGAACTCCGGCTCATGGCAGATGAGAAGGATGCCTTAACAGTTGCTTTCTGCAATGATACTGGGTCAGATTTGAACGAAAAAGTGGGGCGATTTTACGGAAGAACCATTTTTTTATTGAAATCTTTCAATTCTCGAGAACAATAAAATAATATCGTTAAAAAGATTAACGAAATCAGAATAAGAATTGACTTAACGGAAATCCTAACATATAATAAAAGAAAAAGCAAAGGGGGTATATTGCAATGCGTCATATCATTCGTCTGGTAGCGATGGAAATAGAGAATATTAAAAACGTTGGATATGGCAGGCTGGAGTTCTCCCAGGGAAAGAGCGGAAGTATCTTGGGGATCTACGGACAGAACGGTTCCGGGAAAACGGTAGTTGTGGACTGCATGGTACTTCTGAAATGTCTGCTTTCCGGAAGGCGGATACCGTCTCATTTTTATCATTATATCAATGTGCTCAGCAAGAGCGGCCATGTTACTTATGAATTTGAGATCCGGGCAGATGAAGGCACTGTGTTCGTACAATATGAAGTGGAGTTGACAAAGAACGGAGAGAACAACTTCTGCCTGAGTGGGGAAAAGCTCAGCATGAAGAAGCTGGAAGAGGGGAAACAGACACGTCTGACGCCTGTTTTTGATTATCGCAAAGGAGAGAAAGAGTTGTTCCGCCCGTTGAAATACTATTCCGTTTTTGAGAGAGAGATGGAGAGTATGGTAGCTCTGGGCATAGCGCAGCAGACTGCAGAGAATTTCAATGAGGAGAAACAGGTCCCGGAAATTGGTTCCTTCCTGTTCTCAAAAAAAGCGCAGGAAGTGTTTGGGAAAGTACAAGGGGAAGCTGGAAAAATATATGCGCTCACAAAACCACTGCAGAATTATGGATTGTATGACATGGCAGTGATTGAGAACGCATATTATGGGCTTCTGGCTCTGAATCTGGATACCATCCCTGTGAATGTGGACTGGCCGGATGCCATGAAACCGAAGATTACGGGAATTATGCTCAAACTGACGGACATCAATGTGGTGCCGAAAGAAATTTTTCCTTATGTAAAAAGCACCATTGAGCAGATTAATGTTGTCATGGGATCCCTGGTTCCGGATATCCGGATTGAGATTTACAATGCATTTGAGAAACTAACAGAGAAGGGGAAAGACGGGATTCAGTTTGAAGTTATTACGATCCGGGGCGAGGCACGGATTCCTCTGCTGTATGAGTCGGCCGGTATTAAGAAGCTGATTTCTATATGCAGTAATTTGGTGGCCTGCTATAACCGAGAATCCTACTGTCTGGTCGTGGATGAACTCGATTCCGGCATCTATGAATATTTGCTGGGAGAGTGCCTGGAGGTCATGCAGGAGAAAGCGAAAGGCCAGCTGATCTTTACCTCCCATAATCTGCGCCCGTTGGAAGTCCTGCAAAATGAGTTCCTTATCTATACCACCGTCAATCCGAATAACCGCTACATCAAATCAGCCTATATTAAAAATACGCAGAATACAAGGCTTTCCTATCTGCGGAGCATCAAACTGGGCGGTCAGAAGGAGAAACTTTATAACGAAACAAATATCTATGAGATGGAGCTGGCGATGCGCCGGGCCGGGAAGGTAGGCGCCCATGACTAAAAAGATTATCCTGCTTCTGGTAGAAGGTCCTACAGATGAAGACGCTCTGGCTCTTGTGTACTCCAAACTGGTCAGGGAGCATGACCTGGAATTTGATGTTCTCCATACGGACATTACAGCGGGGGAGGACATGACGGTGAAATACATTGCAGATCGGATTCAGGCAGAGGTGGCAGAATATTTACGAAAGCATCCGTACATCATAAAGGAAGACATCCTGAAGGTAGTCCAGATTATTGATACCGATGGCGCTTTCATCACGACCTCCCATATTCGTCAGTCAGACACAGGGAAAACCGAATATTTTGATACTTACATTGCAGCAAAGAATAAAGACCGGTTGATCCGGCGCAATATAAGTAAGCGGAGGATCGTCTACCACCTGATGAAATCGGAAGAAGTGGCAGATTTCCCATACGAAATTTATTATTTTTCCAGAAACCTGGAGCATGTACTCCATGATATTTCAGAGAATCTGGATGACGATGCGAAGGAAGACCTGGCATATGAAGTTGCGATGCGGTACAAGGACCATCCGGAAGAATTTCTTCAGTTTTTGTATGACGACGCCTTTCATGTGCCGGGAACCTATGGAGAAACCTGGGAATTTATCATGGAAGATGTAAAATCTCTTGGGAGATATTCTAATATGGCGGTATTTTTTGAGAGACTGGGGATTACAGTGGAAGAAACGGAATTGTTGTAAATTTCTGGCTTACCGGCTCACAAGCTTTTCAACTTATGAAAAGAAATAGCCGTTCCTGAACTTTGACGAGGGCAGGACGGCTATTTCTTATTTTTCAAATCTCAGTACAAATGGTTTTCGCCTCAGAGCGTGTTTGAAAATTACTCTGACGGGCGAAATAGTGTATACATCCTACTATCACAAAATCCTCGTTGTCCACTTACTGCAGTCCCACACATCCGACACCACATCCTGATAGAACTCCGGCTCATGGCAGATGAGAAGAATGCTTCCGCGGTATTCCTTCAACGCCTGCTTTAACGCCTCCTTTGCATCTACATCCAGATGGTTGGTCGGCTCGTCCAGAAGCAGGACATTGGTTTCTTTATTTACCAGTTTGCACAGACGGACCTTCGCCTGCTCGCCGCCGCTTAAGACACGCACCTGGCTTTCAATATGCTTGGTGGTAAGTCCGCATTTGGCAAGCGCGGAGCGGACCTCATACTGGGTATAGGAAGGAAATTCCGCCCATATTTCATCGATACAGGTAGTCTTATTATCACCCTTTACCTCCTGCTCAAAGTAACCTATCTGAAGATTATCTCCAAGCTCACAGCTTCCCTTCAGGGAAGGAATCAGCCCAAGAATACTTTTGAGAAGCGTTGTCTTTCCGATTCCGTTGGCTCCCACAAGGGCAATCTTATGCCCCCGCTCCATAGAGAGAGTAAGCGGTCGGGAAAGAGGTTCCTCATAGCCGATCACAAGCTCCTTTGTCTCAAAGATATATTTTCCCGGCGTACGTCCCTGTTTGAAATGAAACTCCGGCTTCGGCCTCTCTGCCGCAAGCTCGATCACATCCATCTTATCCAGTTTTTTCTGACGGGACATTGCCATGTTCCGGGTGGCCACGCGCGCCTTATTCCGGGCTACAAAGTCCTTTAATTCGCTGATTTCCTGCTGCTGGCGGCGGTAAGCTGCTTCTATCTGGGCTTTCTTTACTGCATAGACCTCCTGAAAATGGTCATAGTCGCCCACATAACGGTTCAACTCCTGATTTTCCATATGATAAACCAGATTGATCACCTCATTCAGGAAAGGAATATCATGGGAAATCAGGACAAAGGCATTTTCATAGTCAATCAGATACCGTTTCAGCCATGCAATATGCCCCTCATCCAGATAGTTGGTCGGCTCGTCCAGAAGAAGAATGTCCGGCTTTTCCAGAAGCAGCTTGCCAAGGAGCACTTTGGTACGCTGTCCGCCGCTTAGATCCGTCACATCTCTGTCAAGTCCGATATCCAGCAACCCAAGAGCGCGGGCAACCTCATCCACTTTCGCATCAATGACATAAAAATCATGCATGGTAAGCGTATCCTGAATGGTCCCCAGTTCATCCATCATATCCATCATTTCATCCTCTGAAGCAGTTCCAAGCTTATCACAGATCTGATTCATTTTTTCTTCCATCTCAAAGAGCCAGGCAAAGGCGGACTTGAGCACATCCCGGATAGTCATCCCCTGCGTCAGAACCGTGTGCTGATCCAGATAGCCTACACGGACATTTTTCGCCCATTCGATCTTTCCTTCATCGGGCATTAATTTGCCGGTTACAATATTTAAAAAGGTCGACTTTCCTTCGCCGTTGGCGCCGACAAGCCCGATATGCTCGCCCTTTAAAAGTCGAAACGATACATCATGAAAAATGGCACGATCCCCGAAGCCATGTGTGAGGTGTTCAACATTTAAAATACTCATAGATAACTTCCTTTCTCGTTTGTCTGAAGCGGAATCCGCAATCTGTTTCCAATCTACCATAAAAGCTATCTGACTGCAAGGAAAAAGTATGCTTTACAATTGCTCTGTATAAGTATGCTTTACAGTTGCTCTGTATAAGTATACTTTACAGTTGCTCTGTTACGGTTAATGTTTTCATTGAAACGAAACATGAACAATAACCTGCTGTGAACTCCCTATTGTATCGGGCAAAAAAGCAGAGTATAATAAGTCTGTTGTCACAGATAAAAAGAGCGTAAAACGCGCGCTGCGCAGCAAAATACAGAGAACTTATCAAGGAGGGTATCAGCATGAATGCAAATGTAACAAGAGAAGAAGCACTGACGCTTCTCAGAAAATATAACAAAGAGCCCTTTCATATCCTGCACGGACTGACAGTAGAGGGGGTTATGAAATGGTATGCAAAGGAAAACGGAGAAGATGAAGAGTTCTGGGGACTTGCAGGGCTTCTCCATGATGTAGATTTTGAAAACTGGCCGGAGGAACACTGTCAGAAAGCCCCGGAGCTTTTGAAGGAAATAAATGCTTCTGATGAATTGATCCACGCCGTATGCAGCCATGGTTACGGAATTTGCTGCGACGTAGAGCCCAATTGCCTGATGGAAAAAATCCTGTTTGCCGCAGACGAATTAACAGGGCTGATCGGAGCCGCCGCAAAAATGCGTCCCTCAAAAAGCGTGATGGACATGGAAACCAAGAGCCTGAAAAAGAAATTCAAGGATAAACGCTTTGCGGCGGGCTGTTCCAGAGACATTATTGAAAAAGGAGCGCAGATGCTTGGATGGGATTTAAACGAACTGTTTGAAAAAACCATCCTTGCCATGCGCTCCTGTGAAGAACATGTAAATCATGAGATGGAGGCTCTCGGTCTGTAGATTTACAGCAATGATTCCTAAATTGAGGAATATATCTTGTGGAAATGAATTTTCAAACACGCTCCAGTACATCATTGCATTTATTAATTCAAGATTAGTGCAATGATGTGCTGAAGCGTGTAATTTATTCAGTCTCCCGAATACCCGAGATATCCGGCGACGCCATCAGGGAATAGTTGGTATAATATACCACGAAGCCCGGTTTGGCCCCGCCGGGTTTTTTTACATGTTTTTTCTGGATATAATCGATCTCTACCTTGGGGGCTGTCCGCCCCTTGGAATAATAGGCCGCAAGCCTTCCCGCCTCTTCAAAGGTCCGATCCGGCAGTTCCCCGTCCTTTGTTTTTACTACCACATGAGAACCCGCCATCTTCTTGGCGTGAAACCACCAGTCATTTCCCGTTGCAAGCTTAAAGGTCAGCTCGTCATTCTGAAAATTATTCTTTCCCACATAAATATCATATCCGTCGCTGGATATGTAGTGGAAGGGCCTGGACTTTGCCTGCTGCTTTCTGCCTTTTTTGCCGCTGTAATGCTTTTTGATATATCCGTATTCTGTAAGCTCTTCCTTGATCTGGGCCAGGTCACTCTCAGCCAGTGCGATGTCCAGAGAATTGGAAATGGATTCCAGATGCTCGATCTCGCTCTCGGTCTCAGCCAGTTGCTCTGTGAGGGCTTCCTCCGTCCGTTTCAGTTTGCCGTATTTATCAAAATACTTTTTGGCATTTTCTCCGGGCGTCATAGTGGGATCCAGCGGGATCGTGATTTCCTCATTTGTATAATAATTCAATGCCGTAAAGGACTTGCATCCCTCTTCAAGCCCGTATCCATAGGTATTGATCAATTCTCCGTAAACCTTATATTTGTCTTTTTTAACGGTATCCTTCATCTGCTTCTGCTGTAACTGGTATTTCTTCCTGTTACGTTCAAGAGCTGTCTGCACCACCCGGCGAAGATCCGAGGATTTCTGCCGGATACGGGTCAGGGTGTTTTTGGACGCGTAGTAGGCTTCCAGCATGGAAGATACGCTGTCAAACTCCTGCGCAGAATATTCGTCTCCATACTGTGTAAGAGGAAGTACGGCATACTCCACAGGTTCTCCGTCGCGGAAGATAATATTCGGAGTAAAGTCTCCCTCCGCCACCTGTTCCATCATACGGCGGAAGGTATGATACAGATGCACGCATGCCGTCTCATTCAGGGACTGCGCCGCATCGCTTCCGTCGATGGAGGCCCGGTAGCAGACTTCCTCCGCCATAACAGGGCTGATGCCTGTAAGGGAGGTATAGATAGCCTTGGAAATATTACAGGGCTTCCGGCAGACCTTCTCAATAAAGACCTCCTCCGTAACGGTAAGCGGCTCATCCTTTTCCTGTGTCTGCGGGATAAAATATTCTCTGCCGGGAAGCACCTCGCGAACCGAACTCATATGAGAGGAAACATGCTTGATGCTGTCCAGAATCATACGTTTCTCATCGCAGAAGATAATATTGCTGTGCTTTCCCATCAGTTCAATGATCAAAAGCTTTTTACAGGGGTCGCCCATTTCATTGAGGTGCTCCAGTTCAAACTCCACCACACGCTCCATGCCCGGCTGGCGGATTCCGGTAATCCTTGCGCTTCCGATATGCTTACGGAGCAGCATACAGAAATTGGGGGCGGTAAGAGGGCTTGGTTTGTTTTTTTCCGTAAAATAAAGAAGCGGAAGAGAAGCGCTGGCCGATAAAAGAAGCCTGCGCTGGCCGCCGGGGCCTTTTGCGGTTATCAAAAGCTCGTCCGCCTCCGGCTGGGCAATCTTATTAAAACGCCCTCCCTGAAGATTTTTATTTAATTCCTGAACCATTGCAGCAATGGTAATTCCGTCAAATGCCATTTTGATTCTCCTTTTTCTGATTATGTTTTATAGTATAACACATAAAAAAAGGGTTTGACTAGGGTTTTAGAATCGACTATAATAAATCTGTATGCAAAGCTATAAGAATTTCATGCGAAAAGAGAAAGATTATGATAAAAAGTATGACAGGCTTCGGCCGTGCCGAAGTAGTGACAAATGAACGGAGAATTACCGTAGAATTAAAATCCGTCAATCACAGGTATCTGGATATGAGCATCAAGATGCCCAAAAAGCTGAGCTTTTTTGAAGGCGCTATCCGTAATCTCATGAAAACCTACATGCAGCGGGGGAAGGTAGATGTTTTTATTACCTATGAAGATTATACTCTGAACAGGGCGGCGCTGAAATACAACCGGGAACTGGCTAAAGAATACCTGGGATATCTCCGTGAAATGGAAGAAGAGTTTGGCCTGGAGAACGATATCCGTGTTTCTACCCTTTCGCGCTATCCGGAGGTATTTACCATGGAAGAGCAGTCTATTGACGAGGATGAACTGTGGGGCTGCCTGGAAGGACCTTTGCGGGAAGCCTGCGAAAAGTTCGTGGAAACCCGCACGCGTGAAGGTGAAAATCTGAAAAATGACCTACTGGACAAGCTTGACGGTCTTGACAGCAAGGTACAGCAGATAGAAGCACGTGCGCCTGAGATCATAAATGCCTACCGGGAGAAACTGGAGCAGAAGGTACATGAGCTTCTGGAGGATTCCCAGATCGACGACAGCCGCATTGCCGCCGAGGTCGTATTGTTTTCTGATAAAATCTGTAATGACGAGGAAACCGTACGCCTTCGAAGCCATATCAGGGAAATGCGGAAGAACCTTCAGGAGAGCGAGGGTATCGGGCGGAAACTGGATTTCATGGCGCAGGAGATGAACCGGGAGGCCAACACCATTCTTTCCAAGGCTAATGATCTGGAGACCTCCAACATTGCCATCGACCTGAAAACCGAAATCGAGAAGATCCGGGAACAGATACAGAATATTGAATAACTTGAATAACAATCCGGAATTCGCCCGTCAAAAACGACAATGATAGCAGAGGAATGAGGCATAAATGGCAAAATTAATCAATATAGGCTTTGGGAATGTGGTCAATTCTCAGAAAATCGTGGCAGTCGTCAATCCCGACGCCGCGCCTGTCAAGCGTTTGGTACAGAGTATTAAGGGGACGCAGTCCCTGATCGACGCAACGCAGGGCAGAAAAACAAAGGCTGTGATCGTCACCTCTGACGATTATCTGGTCCTTTCCGCGCTGCAGCCGGAGACCATCGCCAGACGCTTCGCAGAGGTTTACCAGAATGATATAGACAGGAGCGAAAAAAATGAATCATAAGGGAATCTTAGTTGTGGTGTCCGGTTTTTCCGGCGCCGGCAAGGGAACAGTCATGAAAGCATTGCTGAATCAATATGATAATTATGCGCTGTCTGTTTCCGTGACTACCAGACAGCCAAGACCCGGGGAAGAGGATGGGAGAGAATATTTCTTCCGTACCCGGGAAGAATTTGAAAGGCTCATTGAAGAGGACGCCCTGATAGAATATGCTCAATATGTAGGAAACTATTACGGAACTCCCCGTTCTTATGTGGAGCAGAAACTGGCCGAGGGCAAAGATGTAATCCTGGAAATCGAAATCCAGGGTGCGATGAAGGTTAAAGAGAAAATTCCGGAGGCGCTGCTCGTCTTTGTAACGCCGCCTTCCATAGAAGAACTAAAGCATCGTCTTGTGGGACGCGGCACCGAGACGCCGGAGGTGATCGCTTCCCGGTTAAGCCGCGCGGGAGAAGAGGCAGAAGGTATGGAAGCCTACGAATATCTCCTGATTAACGACGATCTGGATACCTGTGTGAGGGAACTTCATCAGATTATCCAAAGCGAGCATTCCCGTTCTTCAAGGAATCCGGAATTTATTGACCGGCTTAAAGCAGAATCCGGAACATTTTTAAAGAAATAAAAATCAGCATAGCTTTAGCTGCGCGATCAAAGTAACCTATGAGATCAAAGTAACCTATATTGAAACAAAATAAAAAGGAGAGATACTATGATACATCCATCTTATTCAGAACTGATTCAGGCAATCAATACTAACAGCGAGGAAGACGACAATACGATGATGCTCAACAGCCGTTATTCTCTGGTGCTTGCAACCAGCAAGCGTGCCCGTCAGCTTATTGCGGGCGCTGAGCCGCTGGTGCCCGGAGCAGCAGGCAAAAAGCCGCTTTCCGTCGCTATCGACGAATTTTATCAGGGGCAGGTTAAGATCCTTGCCGATACCCATGAGGATGAAGATGAGGAAATTTCCGTAAACGAACTGGAAGAAACCTCCGCAACTGAAGAATAAAGCAAATTAAAAAGGCTGCATGAAGCAGCCTTTACGCACATCAGGAGTTTGTACATTAGGAGTTTTTTACATGAAGTTACTGTTTATTTCACTTGGCTGTGACAAAAATCTGGCAGATTCCGAAGAAATGCTAGGACTTCTCACCAGAAACGGCCACGAGATCGTAGACGACGAGAACCAGGCGGAGGCGATCATCATCAATACCTGCTGTTTTATTAATGACGCCAAGGAGGAAAGCGTAGAAACCATCCTGGAAATGGCAGAATATAAAAAGGCGGGCGTCTGCAGAGTTCTGATAGTGACCGGCTGTATGGCGCAGCGCTATCAGAAGGAGATTATAGAAGAGATTCCCGAAGTAGACGCGGTGCTTGGCACCACTTCCTACGAGGACATTGTAAAGGCTGTGGAAGAGGCGGAAAAGGGCAGACGTTTCGAGGAATTTAAGGATATTGACTATCTTCCTCCGGACAGCGGCCGCCGGATCCTTACTACCGGAGGGCATTTCGGCTATCTAAAGATTGCCGAAGGCTGTGACAAGCACTGTACCTACTGCATCATTCCAAGCCTGCGCGGACGATTCCGCAGCGTTCCTATGGAGCGCCTTCTGGCTCAGGCGCAGGATATGGCGGAGCAGGGCGTTAAGGAACTGATTCTGGTCGCCCAGGAGACGACCGTTTACGGCAAGGATCTATACGGCAAAAAATCTCTGCATATTCTTTTGCAGGAACTGTGCAAAATAAAGGGAATCCGCTGGATCCGCCTGTTATACTGTTATCCCGAGGAAATTTATGACGAACTGATCCAGGTAATGAAACAGGAGAAAAAAGTCTGTCACTATCTGGATCTGCCTATCCAGCACGCCAGCGACAGGATCTTAAAACGGATGGGACGGCGCACTTCCCGTTCGGAGCTTGTAGAGATCATCACAAAGCTTCGCAGAGAAATTCCGGATATTATCCTCCGCACTACGCTTATCACCGGATTTCCGGGAGAAACAGAAGAAGACCACCAGGAACTGATGGAGTTTATTGACGAAATGGAGTTTGACCGCCTTGGTGTATTTACCTACTCTCCGGAAGAAGATACGCCCGCGGCGTCTATGGAGGGACAGATTCCTGAAGAAGTAAAGGAAAAAAGAAGAGAGGAACTGATGGAGCTTCAGCAGGAAATCTCGTACGACAAAGGAACCGGCCGCATCGGACAGGAGCTGCTTGTTATGATCGAGGGTCAGGTTTCCGGAGAAAGCGCTTATATCGGGCGTACCTACGGCGACGCACCGAAGGTAGACGGCTATATCTTTGTGCAGACCGGAGAGCTTCTGATGACGGGAGACTTTGCAAAGGTACGCGTAACCGGAGCTTTGGAATATGATTTGATAGGAGTGTTGGCTGATGAATACACCGAATAAATTAACCGTTGCAAGAATGATACTTGTTCCGTTTCTGGTGGTCTTTCTGTTATCCGGATGGGGCGGGGACGCCAACCGGTATATCTGTCTGGCAATTTTTGTCATTGCCAGCGTTACGGACTGGTTTGACGGATATCTTGCAAGGAAAAATAATCTCGTAACAAATTTCGGCAAATTTATGGATCCTCTGGCAGACAAGCTTCTGGTCTGCTCCGCTTTAATCTGTCTTATAGAACTTGACAGGCTGGAAGCGTGGATCGTCATCATTATTATTGCCAGAGAATTTATTATCAGCGGTTTTCGTCTGATCGCCGCAGAAAACGGCGTAGTGATCGCCGCCAATTACTGGGGGAAATTCAAAACAGTATCCCAGATGATAATGATCATACTGCTGATTCTGGATTTCGGTGGAATTTTTGCAGTACTTGCCAGAGTTTTTGTCTGGATCTCCCTGGCTTTAACTGTAATTTCCCTTATGACTTATATTATCCAGAACCGCAAAGTCCTGTCCATGCAGGAATAAGAGGAAAGGAGAACCAATGATTACAGAGCTTATTTCCGTTGGAACGGAAATTCTTTTAGGAAATATCGTAAATACAAACAGCGCTTATCTCTCAGAGAAATGCGCCCAATTAGGCTTGTCTGTTTATTATCAGACTGTAGTAGGAGATAATGAGGAGCGTATGAAGGAAACGATCCGTACGGCGCTTGGCCGTTCTGACATCGTTATTCTCACAGGCGGGCTTGGGCCTACGGAGGACGACCTGACAAAAGAAGTAACAGCCCAGGTCATGGGAATGCCTCTGGTGGAGGATCCTCACAGCAAAGAGCTTCTGGAGGCTTATATGCAGCAGTACAAGGACAATCATTCCCAGCGCCGTATCACCGCCAATAATTATAAGCAGGCGCTGGTTCCACAGGGCGCGCTGGTTCTGGACAACCATAACGGAACTGCGCCCGGACTCATCATGGAAAAAAACGGTAAGATTGCCATTCTTTTACCGGGGCCTCCCATTGAGATGAAGCCCATGTTCGAGGAGGAAGTTTTTCCATATCTCCGAAAAAAACAGCCGGAAATCATTTATTCCCAGATGGTAAAGATCTGCGGTATCGGAGAAAGCCAGGTTGCGGAAGAGATTCAGGATCTTATCGAAAAACAGGAAAATCCCACCATTGCGCCTTACGCCAAAACAGGAGAGGTTCATCTGCGGATTACCGCCAAAGGTGAAAACGAAAAAGAATGCCGTAAGATGATCAAACCGGTAGTACGGGAATTAAAGGAACGCTTCGGCAAAAATATTTTTGCCACAGACGAGAAGAAAACTCTGGAAGAGGCTGTTGTAGATATGCTGAAGGATCAGGGGCTGACTCTTTCCCTGGCGGAATCCTGTACGGGCGGAGCGATCGCCTCCCGAATTGTCAGCGTGCCGGGAGCTTCGGAGGTTTTTACCCACGGCTTTGTAACTTACAGTAACCGCGCTAAAAGAAAATGTCTGGGAGTGAAAAAATCCACTCTGAAGGTTTTCGGTGCTGTTTCAGAAAAATGTGCAAAGGAAATGGCCAAAGGCGGCTGTTTTGCCGCTAAAACAGACATCTGCCTGTCTGTAACAGGACTTGCAGGCCCCGATGGCGGAACCGAGGAAACGCCTGTAGGAACCGTATTTATGGGCTGCTGCTATAATGACAAGGTGATCACCCATGAATTTCATTTTACAGGAAACCGTGCAAAGATCCGGGAACAGGCTGCGGCCCATGCGCTGGCCATGCTCCGGGAATGTATGATGGAGGGAATCGTCAAGAAATCATAACCTCCGCAATCTTTGAAATGAAAATACAGGGCGGGAATCTGAAAGAATCAGATTCCCGCCCCTTTACTTTACTGTACTCTTCCTATATTCCGTCGGCGTACATCCGTACTCCCGCAAAAATATTCGTGAAAAATAGCTCAGATGATTAAAACCGCAGGATACGGCAATCTGCGCGATACTGGACTGTGTATTTGCCAACAGATATCTGCTGACCTCCAGTCGGTATCTGTTGGCAAAATCAATAGGCGACTGCTGAAGATAGCGTTTAAAAATGATGCAGCATTTGCTGCGGCTTATATTTCCTGAAGCGGCGATCTCGTCAAGTGTTAATGTTTCCTGATAATGGGCATAGATATAAGAAACCATTTTTTTCTGCAGCGCCAGATCGCTGATATCGTATACGTTTTCATTTTCCAGTATGGATCTGTGCTGCCGGAAAAGGATGCGCCATAGGAGATAAAGGGCGCTTACAGCTTCCAGCTCATAAGCATCCCCGTTTTCTTTTTTCAGGAAAAGTATGCGTTTTATCAGCTCCTGTACCTGATGATAGTTTTCTGAACACTCCGTATAGTAGAAATATTCGATATTTTTATTTTCAATAAACGGCGTGACATAGTTTTTGTATATATTCGGATTTGCATTTAAAAGCCCGGGGTGAAAAAGAATACAGATAAATTTACACTCATGGCGAAAATGGGAATAACCATAGTGAAGCTGTTTTGAATTCACTATTATGCAATCCCCCTCTTTCATCAGGATACTTCGGCCATTTATGTGATAATTCATTTCACCCTCTGTAATATATATCAATTCAATATCCTCATGCCAATGGCAGAGGGCTTTCATATCCGGATAGTCTGATAAAATTCCGGTCCGGATGTAAAGCGGAATGTCCGGGTTGTCATAGTGGACAATCTCCGAGGCGTCCTGCATGACGTCTGTGTCTATCATTCTTATACCCTCCTGAAATACGATTGTTACAAAAAACAAAGAAAAAAGTGCTAGATATCCGTTGTTTATTTTATTATTATATCAATAAAAGAATAAACAGACAAGGAAGATATGGTATGAAATATAACGAAAAAGTACAAAAAAACAGGGGATTTTATAAAAAACTGTTTTCATTGGTAATCCCTATCGCAATGCAGAATCTGATGTCTGCGATCGTTAGCGCGTCTGATGCCTTAATGCTGGGAATGCAGGGGCAGACGGCGCTTTCTGCAGTTTCACTGGCAACGCAGGTGCAGTTTGTGCTGAATCTGTTTTTTGCGGCATTGACAATTGGAGCAACGGTTCTGGCAGCACAGTATTGGGGTAAAAAAGACATAAAATCCGTGGAACAGATATTGGCAATATCCCTTCGGGGTTCAGTCCTGATCTCAGTTCTGTTTTTTCTGGCAGCGGCTTTTTTCCCGGAGTTTCTTATGAGGATATTTACAAATGAGGCGGAGCTGATCGCTCCGGGAGCATCTTATCTGCGCATTGTAAGCGGCTCTTATCTTTGCATGGGCGTGTCGCAGATTTATCTGTGTATAATGAAAAACAGCGGCAGGACTCTGAGAAGCACAATTTATGGTTACTCCGCCGTCGTGATCAATCTGATATTGAATGCGGTTTTTATTTTTGGACTGTGCGGTTTTCCTGTAATGGGAATCCGTGGGGCTGCCCTTGCAACATTGCTTGCAAGAATTGTGGAACTGATACTTGTCCTGTTTGAAAACCGGAAAAAGGAGGTGGTCCGTATCCGCCTGCAGTATCTGAAGAACCCAGGCCCTGTATTAAAAAAGGATTATACCTACTATACCTCCCCTGTTCTTGCCAATGAATTGGTGTGGGGATGCGGATTTACGATGTTTTCTGTGATCATGGGCCATCTGGGAAGTGATGCGGTTGCGGCAAATTCCATAGCGAATATCGTAAAAAATATAATCGCCTGCTTTTGTCTTGGCATCGGTGCGGGAAGCGGGATTATTGTTGGAAATGAGCTTGGCGGAGGAAATCTGGAGAGGGCAAAGGAATACGGGCGGAAACTGTGCAGGATTGCGATTGTATCAGGAGCAGTGTCCGGAATTGTTCTTTTGGCTTTAAGCCCCGTGATTTTCCTGTTTGCCTCAAATTTAAGCATTCAGGCAAAAGAATATTTAAAAGTGATGCTGTATATATGCAGCTATTATCTGATCGGAAAATCAATCAACTCAACAGTTGTGGCAGGGATCTTTTGCGCCGGGGGAGACACAAAATTCGGGCTATGCTGTGATGCGGTAACTATGTGGATCATCATCATACCTGCAGGTGCTGTTGCAGCATTTGTGCTGAAGCTTCCGGTTCTGTGGGTATATTTCTGGCTCAATCTGGATGAATTTGTGAAACTGCCGGCAGTTTACCTGCATTATAAAAAATATAAATGGGTAAAAAACCTGACGGTAGAAAACAATTAATTTCCATGACCCAAAACTTGCGGATGAGAGTATAGTTCAAGACTCGCGGGTGAGTCTTGAATGAATTTCATTGAGATTTTATTGAGAAGTGGTTGAGAAATTCATCTTTAATCTTAAAACCCGCTTGACAAACTATCAATTGATGATCATACTATCAATTGATAAGGGGGCAAGAAAAAATGGAGGCCAGCACATTATTAAGAAAGGTTTATATGAATTGTCCTTTATGTGACAAGATACATGAAGTTGAAGAAAGGAAACGTGTTACATCAATTATATTAAAAGGTGAAGAAGTAACCTACGAGGAGAGGTTTTATTTTTGTGCCAATGCGGACGAAGATGAAAATGAATTTGAAACAGGGGCTATGACTAATGAAAATCTCTTAAATGCCAGAAATTCATACCGTATTAAGAAGGGCTTGCTTACATCTTCTGAGATCGTCGAGGTAAGAGAAAGCTAATAAGGCTACCGCAATCCCGCTGGTTTTAGACAATGGATATCACTGAAAGAGAGGTATTGTTTATGGAACGGAAAATTTTGCTGCTCGGCGATCCACAGCTCTATGAGATTTCCGAAAAAGTGACATGGGAAGAACTGGATGAGCTTCGCCCTGTTTTCACGGATATGTTTGACTGCATTAAAGGGATTCGTCGGGATTACGGTTTCGGAAGGGCGATCGCGGCCCCGCAGATCGGGGTAATGAAACGCCTTATATGTATTCTCACGGATAAGCCTTATGTGATCATTAACCCTGAAATTGAGTTTGTCGGAGATGAAATGATGGAACTAATGGATGATTGTATGTCGTTCCCAAAGCTGCTTGTACGCGTACGGCGATATCGCCATTGCATATTACGCTATTTGGATGAGAACTGGGAACCGCAGGAAATGTGGATGGATGATGATATGTCCGAACTGATTCAGCATGAGTACGACCATCTTGATGGCATTCTTGCGACTATGCGTGCAATCGACAATAAGTCTTTTGTGATGAGGGAGTAGAAATGAATAATAATTTGGAACGATTTTTAGCTGCACAGCAGACATATTACCGGACTGCCTTGCTAGAGATAAAAGCAGGGCAGAAGCGCAGCCACTGGATGTGGTTTATTTTTCCGCAGATTGCGGGACTTGGCTACAGTGAAACTGCCCGATATTATGCCATTAAGGATATGGATGAAGCGAAAGCATATATGGAAAATGATACGCTTGGACACAATCTCATAGAGATATCGGAGGCACTGCTGGAAGTAAAGTCCGATAATGCGGAAAAAGTAATGGGCTGGCCGGATAACCTGAAACTGAAATCTTCCATGACTTTGTTTGCTCTGGCAAAACCGGAATGTGAAGTATTTCAGAAGGTGCTGGACAAGTTCTTCCACGGGGAACGGGATCGGAAAACAGTAGAGATCCTATCGGGAAAAGATTCATCCAATATTTATACCTGATTGCTACAAAGAAAAATTTGAACTTATTTATCATGAGGAATATCCGTTGGAGGTGCACTTTACCCGTGAGAGCTGGAATGGCAGAATGAAAGCCTGCCGGGGCATTGGCGCTTCTCTTACAGAGCAGGAAGTTTCTGCATGGGAACAAGAGCATACAAAATTACTTGCTGAAATTGCTCCTGCGGAGTTTAATGTTTTACATTACGGTGCCATTGCTGAACTGAAAGTGAACAAATGATAAAATGGCGGCTTGAGAACAGAAAATTCTGTTTTCAAGCCGCTTGGTTTTCGGTGGATTTTGCTGTAATGTCGTTGCAGAGTTATCCATACTACAAAAGGAAAATAAATAACACTATTTGGAAAAAATGAGCTGTTATGCTTGATTTTTTTCTAATTACAACTCTGATATTGTATCATAACTTAAAATGAGTTATAATACAGAAAAAAGTTATAAATGGAGGTGATAAGATGGAATACCTCAAGCAGGTCCTAGGAATTGAAGTGCTTTACGAAAATACAGTCTTAGAGCATTTGCCAAACTTTATCAGTACAAGATACGCTTTGCAGAGGGTATCTCTAAATGGGCAGAAAGCTGTTTTTGTGTATCCTAAAACTGAATTGGAGCAGGTGAAAATATTAAAAAAGCATTTGGAACGGGTGCAAAAGAGCGCAGATTGCTCTGTGATACTGGTGCTGGAAAAGATCACTGCACGGCAGAAACAGTATCTGATTCGAGAAAAAATAGCATTTATTGTAGAAGAAAAGCAAATATATCTGCCTTTCATGGCAGTATATTTGCAAGAACGCTGTAATGCAGAAAAGAACAATCGAGAGGGAATCCTGCCATCAGCTCAGATGCTCTTACTTCATTTTATTTATGAGGGAGCAAGGGAACTATCAACAAGTCAGGCAGCAAAAGATTTAGATTTGACACCAACATCTATTTCCAGGGCATCCAAACAGCTTGAAGAAAAGGGGCTTTTGAAAGCAAGAAAAGTTGGAGTGCAGAAGATATTATTTTCGGATGATTCGCCAGAAGATCTGTTTCATAGAGCAGGTAAGATTTTACTCAGTCCGGTGAAAAGAACTGTCTATGTTCCCGAAGAGAGAATAGGGACAAAATTGCTGGAAAGCGGCTATTCTGCACTGGCAGAGTATTCGATGCTCAATGCCCCAAGAGTTCGCTGTTGTGCTTCGGAAAAAATATCCCAGTGGAATAGCTTCATGACAAATGACTTACAGGATTCACATTCGCAAGTGGAAGTTGAAATGTGGAGATATGACCCGCGAAAATTATCAAAGGCAAAAATGGTCGATGAGCTTTCTCTGGCATTGTCGCTCAAGGAAGATGCAGATGAACGGGTAGAAGAAGCAGTGGAGGAAATGTTAAATAATCTGTGGAGGAAAATAGATGGTAACAGGAATTGAAAGCTTTAAGGAATGGTTCAAGGGTAACGAAAGCCAGTATGCAATTATTGGGGGAACGGCATGTGACATTCTGATGACAGAAGAGGGTCTGGATTTCCGTGCAACAAAAGATATTGACCTTGTTCTGATTATTGAAGCAGTGGATATGGCATTTGGAAGAAAGTTATGGGAATATGTAAAGCATGCAGGATATATCGAGCTTATCGGCAATCCTTCTGGACGATGACTACTATGAGTTTCTGAAACAGGGGAAAGTGACCATTGATGGCGTGACTGTTTTGGATGCTGCATATTTGATTCCGTTTAAGGCAAAGGCGTGGATGGATTTGACGGAGCGCAAAGCATCAGGGGAACACATTGACAGCAAAAATATCAAAAAGCATAAAAATGATGTTTTTCGGTTGACT
The DNA here is from genome assembly GCA_030524715.1 of Eubacteriales bacterium. Lineage (GTDB taxonomy): Bacteria > Bacillota > Clostridia > Lachnospirales > Lachnospiraceae > Blautia_A. The sequence continues at coordinate 23,395 of JAUNGB010000019.1, forward strand.
GAACTAATTGATCCTATGGTCAAGGTCGTGGCTCCCAGAAGGGTTTATGTGGATATACAGGAATTTGTTGATCGGATGAAAGACGAGCCGATTGATATTAAGAAGTTGGGGATTATAGGAAGAACAAAAGATCAGATTCTTCAGGAAGTAGGAGAATTGTATGTGTTACTATGATTTTGGAATTTCTGGTGTAAGAATACTGGGTTGTAGGGAAGTGATATGACATAGAAAAAAATATAAAATTTTAAAGCAAGGGGCGGCGGCAAGCCGCCGCTCCTTGCTTTACCGTATCATACGCATCAGATTTACAACCCGGTCCAGTTTGGCTGCTTCCTGTGGGGATTTTCCCATTTTCAGGACCTCTATGACAGCGGAAATTTCATTGGACGAAAAATTCAGTCCGTTGTTTTTTCCCTGGGCGGCAGCGTTCATGAGAAACGGGAGAAGATCATTGGCGCTTTTGGTATTTCCCTGCTCTGCAAGGCTCTGGAGCATATCCAGCTTGGATTTGTCAACATTCTGCAACTTGGGGTTATTTTTCCAGTCTTCATTCATAGCCTTTACCTTATTTCCTTTCTTATTTCTATTATTTCTTATATTTTTTCCTTTCCTGTGTTGCGGTTGGTCACGGGGTTTCATTCATTACCTTGATCATCTGTACCATTGCCATGATATTTACCATCTGGTCGAGCTTCTGTCTGGTTTCGCCATAGCTGAAGCTTCGGATGTCGTCAAGCATTTCCATGGGATCCGTATTTTCGGCGGCACAGACGCGTACACTTTGATTTGCCGGTGAAAAGAGAGCCAGAGCATTGGAAAGCTCCTGAAATTTCGTAAATACAGAAACAATCTGCTGTCCGGCAGGAGGCAGATAGGGAACCGCCGCTTTAAGCATCTGAGCCTGGTCGTTGCTTACCATCTGATCTAAAGTCGTTTGGGAAATATTATGATTAGAAGCCATATTTTTCATTCCTTTTTAAGCATATGCTTTTTATTATTAAAGTATGACGCAGCAGTCCTTTCTGACATATGATATGGTATGATACCAGTGTCAAAATATCAAATGTGCAGGGATTCTGTTTAGAATTATGCTACTCTAGAGCGTCTTGAATCTCTGGCATCTTCATTATGGTATGTGAAAAATTTAAGAAGGGAGACAGTCACGTAAATGGAAGAAAAAAAACAGAAGGTTGTGCTGGATGGAAATGCATTTTATGAGATAGATCTGGAATGCGTCAGAAAGAAACAAAAAGAACGGCAGACGCCGCAGAAAAAGAACCAGCAGAAAGGGCAGAGGAATTAACCTCTGCCCCTTCTTTGCCGGGAAGTATCAGCAGCATCCGTTACCGCCGCATAACAGCAGCAGAATGATGATGATCCAGCAGCAGTCGCCGCCATTGCTGCCGCAGCCATTACCGCAGCCATTGCCACAGCCATTGCCGTTTCCGCAGAGGCACAGAAGGATGATGATCCACAGGATACAACTGCAGGAGTTGTTTCCAAACCCGCCGTTTCCCAGTCCGCAAAGACCGAAATTACCGCAGTTGTTATTGCCGCAGCCGTTGTCGCATCCACATCCATTATCACATCCACAGTTTGTAGCAGCTAAATCACTCATTGTAAAATCCTCCAAATTTTGTTTACACTCCATACTATGTGTGGGACAGGGTATGTGTTACAAAAGAATTTAATGTTACTGTTTTTGCCGTAAGTGTAAACAGTAAGTATAAACAGCAACAAATCAACGAAAGATAAATGTGTAACAAATGTATAACAACAAATCGGCGAAAGATAAATGGAGTTGACAGGTCCCACCGTTTCCTTTATAATGTAATCATGCATGTAACATTTTTGTAATTATTTTTGTAACCAATGTTGTGATCAATGAAATGTTTTTGACACATTTTGTCAGGCACATTACAGGAAATGGGGAACGTGAATGAAGAAAATTTTAAGGAAGAATCATCTTCGGGTCTTTTTGACGGCATTGCTGTTATTTGCCGCCTGTATGTTACTTCCTGTCTCAGCTTCGGATGTTCAGGCAAAGACGGAAACAACTACCGGCTTTACCACCATAAGCGGCAAGACCTATTACATAAAAAAAGATGGTTCCAAGCAAAAAGGCTGGCTGACGCTCAATGGCAAAAAATACTATTTCAACACCAAGACAGGCGTCCAGCTAAAAGGCTGGCAGACCGATTCATCCGGTAAAAAAATCCGGTATTTTACAAAAGGCCAGGGATACATGGTAACAGGCTTCCTCACTGACAGCAACGGGAATACCAGATATTTTAATAAAGAGGACGGACTGATGGTACGGGGCTGGATGACTGATTCGCAGGGAAATAAATATTATTTTTCCAAGGGCGCAGGCGTTATGGCCAAGGGCTGGCTCAAGGACAGCAAGGACCGGAAGCGCTATTTCAGCAAGGCAAGCGGACGTATGCTTACCGGGTGGCAGACTGATACCAGCGGGAATACCCGTTACTTTGATAAATCCACTGGCATTATGGATACCGGACTGAAGCGTATCAGCGGATACTATTATTATTTTTCCAAAACCACGGGAGTACGCTACCAGAAAGGCTTCGGAACCACAGGCGGCAAGAAATATTATTTCAATCCTGAGAACGGACGCGCCCAGACAGGATGGCTTGAATTGGACGGCAAGAAATACTATTTCGACGTAAAGGGCGTCATGTATGTAAGTACCACCGCCACCATAAGTGGACAGACCTATCTTTTTGACGCGGATGGGGTCGCTACGGTAAACAAATATGTTCTGGAAGGCGATGCTGTTAAAGTATATGACAACGGAAGGAACTATTATCTCCGGAAGGAATTTCTGGAGCATCCCGGCGTTGCAACAGGAGAGGTTTCCGACCTGGATCTGCTGGCCGCGCTGGTAGAAGCAGAAGCGGGAGATCAGGGCAAGGTTGGTATGGAAGCTGTCGCGCTCTGCGTACTGAACCGTACCATCAAGCCGGATAAAGAATTTCCTTCTTCCATACGCTATGTTATCTATATGGGAAAAGATTTCCCCCAGTATTCCGTAGTCAGTGGAACTTCCCTCCTGAAGAGACTTCAGGGGCAGTTTTATAACAAAACCCTGGCCTATGAGGCGGCTTCCGAGGCAATGGAAATTTTTGAAAAATATGTAACAGACGGAACTCCAAGGAAGCTTCCCGGCTTCAAGGCCGATTTCAATTATATGTACTTTATGATGGAAAGCTCCTTCTACCAAATGCCAAATCTTGATTTCAAGAGAGTAGAAAGCTTCCTGTATAAGGATCATATGTTCTTTGTTGACTGGGTTGTTCCTTCATCAAAATAAACCATAAACAAGAGGTTTTATTTATGAATCCTTATATCACTGTAATTCTGTGGGCGGCAGTCATTGTCGCCCTGTTTATCCTTCTGATCGTAAGGGATAACCGTAAACGCAAGAAGCTTCTGCTGAATAAAATACGCCGTGTCTACGGCAATGTCCCGGAACGTGAATATGAACCCGGGGATATAGAAAAGATTTCTCATTATTTCTATCGGAAATGCGGCGGAAATAATAAGAAGTTTGTCATCGACGACATTACATGGAACGATCTTGATATGGACAGCGTGTACATGATGGTAAACCAGACCCTGTCCTCCCCGGGGGAGGACGTCCTGTATGCTATGATGAGGACGCCTGTATTTACACAGGAGGAAATCGACAAGAGGGATTCCTTGTCCGAATTTTTCAGGACTCATCAGGCAGAGCGGGAGCAGATGCAATGGCTGCTTTTTCAGGTGGGCAAGACACGGTTCGGTTCTCTGTCCGATACCATTTTGGCGTTGGAATCAGCCCCCGTCGTTTCCCCGGGCATTCATCTTGCTATGTTGGCTGCTCTGATCCTCAGCCTTGCTGTGGTGCTTCCGCTTTCGCCTCTTCACGGTTTTTTCCTGTTCTTTATCCTCAGCATTACAAATATTTCTATTTACTACGGGGGTAAGGACCGGAAGCTTGTGGAAACGTATCTTGACTGCTTCTCCAGCCTTCTTCGGATGCTTGGAGCGGCAGATCAGATGGAAGCTGTGGACTGGCCCGAGGTACAGGAGCAGATGGAACGCATCCGTGAAGGAAAAAAATCCTTTTCACGGCTTCGTAAGCGGGCAGTATTTCTCACCGGCAAAAATACTGGAACCGGAGATCCCCTGCAGATGATTTTAGATTATGTGCGTATGGTATTCCATGTGGATATCCTCACCTATAATGCCACCCTGAGAGAGGTACAGGGCAAAGCGGATAAGATCATGCTGCTCATAGACAGTATCGGAGAGTTGGACGCAGCCATTTCCATTGCGTCCTTCCGGGAGCTTCTTGTCCTTTCCTGCAAACCGGAGTTTGTTCCCTATACCGGAGGTAAAATACAGCTTAAGACGGAGGATCTGTATCATCCCCTGATCTCAGAACCGGTTGCCAACAGCCTGCACGCGGCAGGCGGAACCCTGGTCACAGGCTCCAATGCATCCGGTAAATCCACCTTCCTCAAAAATATTGCCGTCAACAGCATCCTTGCCCAGACTATCGCCACCTGCACCTGCGCATCCTACCGGGCGCCGTTTCTGAAGGTGATGACCTCCATGGCGCTTCGGGACGATCTGTCCGGCGGCGAGAGCTACTTCATCGTGGAAATCAAGTCCCTGAAACGTATTCTGGACGAAAGCCGCAAAAAAGAGCCTCTTTTGTGTATTATAGACGAGGTGCTCCGGGGAACCAACACCATCGAGCGGATCGCCGCCTCTTCCCGGATCCTTAAGGAACTGTCAAAGGACTGGGCGCTTCCCTTTGCCGCCACCCATGACATTGAGCTTTCTTACATTTTAGAGGGAATTTATGAGAATTATCATTTTGAAGAGGAAGTAAAGGACAATCAGGTAATCTTTAATTACCTTCTTCAAAAGGGAAGGGCGACTACCAGAAACGCCATCAAGCTTCTGGACGTTCTTGGATATGACGCCAGGCTTGTACAGGACGCCCGTAAGGCCGCTTCAGACTTTGAGCACACAGGCGTCTGGAAGCCGATGCATTCTTAAGGGCTTATTTGAAAATTGCAGAAATGAATTTCTACCTGTTCTGTTGGATTAGCAACCGCACAGGTAGAACATATTTGTTTTAACCCGTTTTTTATTGGACGCAGATAAGCCGCACGGTTCCCTGCGCTCATGAGTATGCTGCAGAGCGGAATGTGAATGTCCGCTTTACCGATCATTGTAAAGGAGTAAAGTAATGTTAGTAAAAATATACACCGACGGCTCCGCAAGGGGCAACCCGGACGGGCCGGGAGGCTACGGAACCATTCTTCATTATACGGATCCCAAGGGGCAGCTTCACACAAGAGAATACAGCCAGGGCTACCGTAAGACCACCAACAACCGTATGGAGCTGATGGCTGCTATCGTGGGACTGGAAGCGCTGACGCGCCCCTGCCAGGTGGAACTGTATTCGGATTCCAAATACCTGGTGGACGCCTTTAACCAGCACTGGATCGACAGTTGGCTGAAAAAGGGCTGGAAACGGGGGAAAAACGAACCTGTCAAAAACATCGATCTGTGGCAGCGGCTCTTAAAAGCTAAAGCCCCCCATCAGGTGACTTTCCACTGGGTAAAGGGGCATGACGGTCATGAAGAGAATGAACGGTGCGATTTTCTTGCCACCTCCGCAGCGGACGGAGACAATTTAATTGAGGATAAAATCATCGATTTGCCGCTTTAAGTTGTTAAAATGCAGGGAAAATTTCTTGACAAATAAATTCTCTGTTTGTATACTTGCTATTAGTATATGAAAAAGCATTGAAGGGAAATAGTAACGTAAGGAAAGCAGACAGAGAGCAGCCGGCTGGTGAGAGGCGCCTGTGGCACTTATGCGAATACCTCCCGGAGCCGCGCACCGAAAATAGCGTACTGCCTGTCGTATTTTTTGCAGGAGGGCAGCGCCAGGGCATATGGAAAGAGATTTCTGAATAACAGAGTAGGCTGCGCCGGTCTGGCACCCGTTATCGTGCTGAAGTGATGAAATACGTCACTTACGGAGGCAGAGAATGTGAGTTCTCTGTAAATTTAGGTGGTAACACGGGACCCGGTTCTCGTCCTAAAAAGGACAGGAACCGGGGATTTTTATATTCAGGAGGAAAAAAACATGACACTTTGGGAAGAGCTTCAGGCCAGAGGCCTGATTGCCCAGGTAACTGACGAGGAAGAGATCAAAGAGATGGTTAACGCCGGAAAAGCCACCTTCTATATTGGCTTTGACCCCACCGCGGACAGCCTTCATGTGGGACATTTTATGGCGCTTTGTCTGATGAAGCGTCTTCAGATGGCGGGAAACCGTCCTATCGCGCTGCTGGGCGGCGGAACCGGTATGATCGGCGACCCTTCCGGAAGAACCGATATGCGTCAGATGATGACAAAGGAAACGATCCAGCACAATATTGACTGCTTTAAGAAGCAGATGGAACGGTTCATCGACTTTTCCGACGGAAAGGCTCTGATGGTCAACAATGCGGACTGGCTGATGAATTTAAATTATGTGGAGCTTTTAAGGGAAGTGGGACCCCATTTTTCCGTAAACCGTATGCTCACCGCGGAATGCTACAAGCAGCGTATGGAAAGAGGCTTAAGCTTCCTGGAATTTAATTACATGATCATGCAGAGCTATGATTTCTATATGTTATACCAGAAATACGGCTGCAACATGCAGTTCGGCGGCGACGACCAGTGGAGCAACATGCTTGGCGGTACGGAGCTGATCCGGCGCAAGCTTGGAGGCGACGCTTACGCTATGACCATTACGCTGCTTCTTAATTCTGAAGGCAAGAAGATGGGCAAAACCCAGTCCGGAGCCGTATGGCTTGACCCGAACAAGACCTCGCCCTTTGATTTCTATCAGTACTGGAGAAATGTGGACGACGCGGACGTTATTAAATGTATGCGCCTTTTAACCTTCCTTCCTCTGGAAGAGATCGACGAAATGGCCAAATGGGAGGGAAGCCAGTTAAATAAGGCAAAAGAAATCCTTGCTTACGAGCTTACGAACCTGGTACACGGCGAAGAAGAGGCAAAGAAAGCGCAGGAGGGCGCAAGGGCGCTTTTTGCAGGCGGAGCCAACACCGACAATATGCCTGCTACAGAGCTTACGGCTGAAGATTTCACCGACGGTTCCATTGACCTGATCTCCATGCTGGTAAAAGCCGGACTGGTTCCTACCCGTTCCGAAGGCCGCCGTGCCATCGAACAGGGCGGCGTCTCCATTGACGGAGAGAAGATCACGGATATCAGGCATCTGGTATCCAAAGATTCCCTTACCGGAGACGGCGTAGTACTGAAACGAGGAAAGAAGAAATTTAATAAAGTATATGCGAAATAATCGCATCAGGAGGAGATTAACAATGAAAAAATATGGAGTGAACGAACTTCGCCAGATGTTCCTGGACTTCATGGAGAGCAAAGGACATCTGATCATGAAAAGCTTTTCCCTGGTACCCCAGGGCGACAAGAGCGTCCTGCTGATCAACGCAGGGATGACGCCTTTAAAGCCTTATTTCACAGGCGCAGAGATTCCGCCGCGGAAAAGGGTTTCCACCTGCCAGAAATGTATCCGTACAGGTGATATTGAAAACGTAGGAAAAACAGCCCGCCACGGCACCTTCTTTGAAATGCTCGGAAACTTCTCCTTTGGAGATTACTTCAAAAGAGAAGCCCTTAACTGGTCCTGGGAATTTCTCACCGAGGTGGTAGGCCTTGACCCGGACAGACTGTACCCGTCCGTTTATCTGGAAGACGACGAGGCTTTTGATATCTGGAATAAAGAAATCGGCATTCCGGCGGAACGTATTTTCCGTTTCGGAAAAGAGGATAACTTCTGGGAGCACGGCGCAGGTCCCTGCGGTCCATGTTCTGAGATCTACTATGACCGCGGGGAAAAATACGGCTGCGGCAAACCGGGATGTACCGTAGGCTGTGACTGCGACCGTTATATTGAAGTATGGAACAACGTATTCACCCAGTTTGAAAACGACGGCAACGGTAATTATACTGAACTGACACAGAAGAACATTGATACCGGTATGGGTCTGGAACGTCTGGCTGTCGTGGTACAGGATGTGGACTCCATTTTTGACGTGGACACCATCTGCGCCCTGCGCAACCAGGTCAGTGAAATTTCCGGAAAGGAATACGGAAAGGTGTATGACCACGACGTATCCATCCGCCTGATCACCGACCATATCCGTTCCGCTACCTTTATGATCTCTGACGGTATCATGCCGACTAATGAAGGAAGAGGCTACGTACTCCGCCGTCTCATCCGCCGTGCGGCCCGTCATGGACGTCTTCTTGGCATTGAGGGAACCTTCCTGACCAAATTAAGCGCAACCGTGATCGAAGGTTCTAAGGACGGTTATCCGGAGCTTGAGGATAAAAAGGAATTTATCTTCAAGGTTCTGACCAACGAAGAAAATCAGTTTAACAAGACTATCGATCAGGGACTGCGCATTCTGGCCGATATGGAAGAAGAGATGAAAGCAGCTGGTGAAAAGACCCTTTCCGGCGACAATGCGTTCAAATTATATGATACTTATGGATTCCCGCTGGATCTGACCAAAGAGATCCTGGAGGAAAAGGGCTATGGAGTAGACGAGGACGGCTTCCACAAAGCGATGGAAAAGCAGCGTACCAAGGCCCGTGAAGCCCGTGAGGTAACAAACTATATGGGTGCGGATGCAACTGTCTATGACGAGATCGACGCTTCCGTTACCAGCGAATTTGTAGGCTATGACAACTTGACCTTCGATTCCAAAGTAACAGTCCTGACTTCCGAGACAGAGATCGTTGATTCTCTTCTGGAAGGCCAGAAAGGAACCATCTTTGTAGAAAAGACCCCGTTCTATGCAACCATGGGCGGCCAGGAGGGCGATACCGGAATCATCGAAACCGCCAACGGAAGATTTGTCGTAGAAGACACCATTAAGCTGCGCGGCGGCAAGTTCGGCCACGTAGGACATATGGAATCCGGGATGATCTCTTCAGAAGACACTGTTTCCCTGAAGGTTGACAAACAGGGACGTAAGAATACCGCAAAGAACCACAGTGCGACCCACCTTCTCCAGAAGGCGCTGAAAACAGTTCTCGGTTCCCATGTAGAGCAGAAGGGTTCTCTGGTAACTCCTGACAGGCTGCGTTTTGACTTTGCCCATTTCCAGGCAATGACCCAGGATGAGATCTCACAGGTAGAAAAGATCGTGCAGGAACAGATCGAGGCAGGACTTGAAGTCCGTACTGACATCATGGACATTGAGGAAGCCAAGAAATCCGGCGCAATGGCATTGTTCGGAGAAAAATACGACCAGAAGGTACGTGTGGTTTCCATGGGAGACTTCTCCAAGGAGCTTTGTGGCGGTACCCACGTAAGCAACACAGCTTCCATTAACCAATTTAAGATCCTCAGCGAATCCGGTATCGCGGCAGGCGTACGCCGTATTGAGGCGCTGACCGGAAATGCGGTTCTGGAATACTATAAGAAAGAAGAAGAAACCCTATTGGATGCAGCCAGGGCCCTGAAAGCGGCTCCCTCTGAGGTATTGACAAAGATCGCTCACTTGCAGGCAGAACTGAAAGCCGCGCAGAGCGAAAACGAATCCTTAAAGAGCAAGCTTGCACAGGGCGCCCTTGGAGACGTCATGAATAAAGTAGTTGAGGTCAAAGGCGTGAAGCTTCTTGCCGCAAAGGTCGAGGGCGTGGATATGAACGGCCTCCGCGACCTGGGAGACCAGTTAAAGGAAAAACTGGGAGAGGGCGTCGTTGTCCTTGCAGCCGTAAACGGCGGGAAGGTCAGCCTTCTTTCCATGGTAACTGACGCCGCCCAGAAAGCAGGCGCACATGCCGGAAACCTGATCAAGGCAACCGCAGCCATCGTAGGAGGCGGCGGCGGCGGACGTCCCAACATGGCCCAGGCCGGCGGCAAGAATCCCGAAAAAGCCCAGGAAGCCATCGACGCTGTCGCAGACATTCTGGAAGGCCAGTTAAAATAAATATATCAGATGTGCAGGGATTCGGTTTGGAATTATGTCAGCATAGCTGACCCGAATCCCGCACCAAGACTCGCGAGCGAGTCTTGAATTAATCTCTTAGAGTTCAATTCTCCGCAGCTTTGCTGCGGGGAGTTTTTTCTTGTGTTTACAGGGGACATCTGCTAAAATAAGTATACATACTAATACTGCGGCTAGAGCGTGTTTGAAGTCCGCAGGCGAAAAGGAGGGAAAGTAGAATGAAGAAAAAATGTAAAAAGATAAGTATGGGCGTTTTGATACTATTGGCGTGCATTCTGGGGTTCTCTGTTTCCGTATATGCCAAAGATACGGTTGCAAAAGTAACCAGCAAACGCTACTCTAATTCAAAAACACAGTACAGCGTCATAAGCGGTAAAACGCAGGCAGGAAAAACCGTCTGGAAATATACCACCAGCAAATTTACCGCCACAGAATTAGATTCCGCAAGCTATAAAGTAAGAGGCTCTTACGTTTATCTTATCGATCATACGGCAAACAACATGCTGTACATAAAGCTGAATAAACAAACCGGAAAGGTCGTCTGCCGGAAAAAATTCAGTTCCTCTTACAACATGGGAGGCGCAGCCATGTATGTGGACAGCAGCGGAAATCTGTATTCGATGGGTTACTATAATGACTGGATCGCCAAATTTTCTTCAAAAGGAAAGCTGCTGTGGAAGAAAAAAATCAACAGTAAGTACTATTGGCCATCTAAGATGACAGCTTCCAACAATAAGCTGACCGTATATTTTGACGGCTATTATAACGGAAGAGTTATTCTTAATATGAAAACAGGAAAGATACTTTCATACAAGTAACTCAAGCAGCTTAAGAAATAAGTGTTTTTATATCTGTCCATTACAGTTATAAGGCTTTCGGGATTTGTTCAAAAATTGGTTGAAAAACTTTGTAAAAATAACCAAAAGTTGTTGACGAAAGCTACGGCAATGATATATAATAACTACTGTGCAAGAAAAATACCCAGACAGTTGTATTTAAGCACAATCTACAACTGGAGGGAGGTTAGGTGTGAGTCTATGTCAAATGTAATCGTAAAAGAGAACGAGACTTTAGATAGCGCTCTTCGCAGATTTAAGAGAAGCTGTGCTAAAGCAGGTATCCAGCAGGAAATCCGCAAGAGAGAGCATTACGAGAAACCAAGCGTTCGCCGTAAGAAAAAATCTGAAGCCGCAAGAAAACGTAAATATAATTAATTGTGCGCGAAAATCCCTGACGCTACGTCAGGGATTTTTAACTAACAACTTTGTGACAAATTTAACATAGGCACATACGAATATAAATTGGAGAAAAACTATGAATCTAATCATGATGCCATTAAAGAAAATTTCAAAGCTTTTGTTCAACCGGATTTTTTATGTCGCGTTCGCCCTGCTGGTACAGCTTGGATGGATATTGATCACTGTATTCCGGCTGGCCAACTACTCCAAATACATTTCCGTAGGGCTTAACATTTTAAGTGTTCTGGTTGTCCTGTGGATTGCAAATAAAAAGATCAATCCATCCTATAAGCTTGGCTGGACATTGCTGATCATGACCATACCTGTCTTTGGATTGACTCTTTACTTTTTGTTCGGCCAGTCCAGGATTGCAAACATCATGCAGCGAAAATATGAGGACGTCCAGAAAGAAAGCGCCGATTACCTGAAGCAGGATCCTGTAACGGAGGAAAAATTAAAGGCTGAGGATTTTTCCGCTGCCAACCAGTCAGAATATATTTATCAGGCTTCCGGCTTTCCTGTCTATGAACATACCTCTGCGGAATATTTTCAGGTAGGAGACGATATGTTCCCGGTTCTTGTACAGGAGCTTGAGCAGGCGCGTCACTATATTTATATTGAATATTTCATCATCAACGACGGAGTTATGTGGCGGACGATCCTGGATATTCTGGAACGGAAAGCCTCCGAGGGGGTGGATGTACGACTGATTTATGATGATTTCGGCTGCCTCACTACCTTGCCCTATAAATACTATGAAACCCTCCGGGCCAAAGGAATCAAATGCCAGGTATTTAATTCCTTCCGTCCCATTCTGAATATCATCCAGAACAACCGTGACCATCGGAAAATCTGCGTCATTGACGGCCATACCGGATTTACAGGTGGAATTAATCTGGCAGACGAATACATTAACCAAAAGGAACGTTTCGGCCACTGGAAGGATACGGCCGTCATGCTGAAGGGAGATGCCGTCTGGAATATGACAGCCATGTTCCTGCACATGTGGATTGTAGTCACTAATTCCAAAGAGACGATTTGTTTTGAGGATTACCTTCCTCACAGATACCATCCGGAGCCATTTAAGGGAAGCGGATATGTGCAGCCCTTCTGCGATACGCCTCTGGATAAGGAGATCGTAGGAGAGAACGTTTACCTCAATATTATTAACCGCGCCAGACATTATGTGTACATCTGTACTCCGTATCTTATTATTGACAATGAAATGATGACCGCTCTTTGTCTGGCGGCCAAAAGCGGCGTAGACGTAAGGATCATGACCCCCGCTGTTCCGGACAAAAAAATGGTCTTTCTTTTGACCCAGTCCTACTATGAGCAGCTTCTGGAAGCCGGAGTGAAGATTTATGAATACCAGCCGGGCTTTTTACACGCCAAGTCCTTTGTGTGTGATGATGAGATCGCAGTGGTAGGCACGATCAATCTCGACTACCGAAGCCTGTACCTGCATTTTGAAGACGGCGTCTGGATGTACAAAAATGACGTTATTGGGGAAATCAGGGATGATTTTGTCGATACCATGGATTACTGCGAGCCTATCAGCATTGAATTCTGCCACAGCCGCAATTTCCTTATCCACGGTATTCAGAGCATCCTGCGCCTTCTGGCTCCCATGCTGTAAGATCATAAAGAGAAATCACCGGATACACTCCGTATAGGATCGGCAGAAAATGTACTGATTACATTATTACCCTAAGCGGCTCCAGGATGTTTCTGGACCGCTTTTTTATTCATGCCTGCATGTCCATTTGGCCGGAAACCGCCCAATATGGGAGTGGAGGAAAATGTGTTTTGACAAACCAAAAATAACGGATTCCTGTCATATTTTTCATCTGTTTCTTTTAAAATAGAATAACGACAGATGGAATAAATCCCGGGAGAATGTTATGTTTTGGAAATGGAAGAAAAGCCTGTGCGCCGTGCTCGCCGCCGTCCTCCTTTTACCGGCGCCTCTTCAGGTTCGCGCTGAAACACAGGGGACACAGGAACATACGGAGAGCGGGGATACCGCCCTTGTCTCTGCCCCAGGCGCTGTTTTAATGGAAGCCAGTACAGGAACACTGATCTATGAAAAAGACAAGGATACCAGACGAAGTCCTGCAAGCATCACAAAGATCATGACCCTGATCCTGATTTTTGACGCCATTGAAAACGGAACACTGAAAATGGAGGATACCGTCACCACCAGCGCTCACGCAAAGTCCATGGGAGGCTCCCAGGTCTTTCTGGAGGAAGGGGAAACCCAGGATGTGGAAACTATGATCAAGTGCATCGTCATCGCTTCCGGAAACGACGCCAGCGTAGCCATGGCAGAGCATATCGGAGGCAGCGAAGCGGAATTTGTCCGGCAGATGAATGAGCGGGCGGCAGGGCTTGGTATGACAAATACTCATTTTGAGGACTGCTGCGGCCTTACGGATTCCCCAAACCACTATACCACCGCCTATGATATCGCCCTTATGAGCCGGGAACTGATCACAAAATACCCTGCAGTTCTGGAATATTCCTCCATCTGGATGGAAAATATCACCCATGTTACCCGTCAGGGAAGCAGCGAATTCTGCCTGACCAATACTAACAAACTGATCCGCTCTTACGACGGCTGCGTCGGCCTGAAAACAGGAAGCACCAGCCTTGCTAAATTCTGCCTGTCCGCAGTTGCCGTACGCAACGGCATTACCCTGATCTCTGTGGTCATGGCAGCGCCCGACGTAAAAGCCCGATTCAGGGATGCGTCCGCCCTGTTAAACTATGGCTTCTCCAAATGCAGTCTTTACACAGACGAATCCCCGGATAAGCTTCCCTCCCTTCCTGTACGGCGAGGGGTTAAGGACAGCGTTTCCCTTACCTATGAAAAAAATTTCCGGTATCTGAATACAGACGGAAAGGCCATTACCAATGTAACCAAAAAGCTGAAGCTTCCAAAGGAGACGGAGGCGCCTGTCAAAAAAGGCAGCCAGGCAGGAGAACTTTGTTATTATATGGACGACGTAAAGCTGGGCAGCGTACGGGTCCTGTACGGAAGTTCCATACGGAGGGCCACCTATACAGACTGCCTGAAAAAAGCGGCGAAAGCGGTATTTTCCTGATCAAACTACATAGAAAGGCTCAGATTCTTTTGACAAAGGCCATAGTACAGAGGTATAATAACTTCCGTATAAACGATGGAGGCAGATTATGGAACCAAAGAAGAAAAAAACAGGAAAATTAAAAATGCTCGCCGGCTATTACAAACCCTATAAAGGGCTGTTTCTGGCGGATTTGTTTTTTGCGATCCTGGGCGCCGCCGTTACCCTTGTCATTCCGCTTCTGGTGCGGTATATTATGAATACAGTAGGAAGTATGCCCTTATCCGAAGCCAGGACTGTGATCTTAAAAATCGGTGCCGTCATGCTGGCCCTTGTGCTGATCCAGCTTGGAAGCCGGTATTTTATCACTTTTTACGGACATATGATGGGCGCCTATATCGAGCATGATATGCGTAATGAAATCTTCAGCCATTATCAGAAGCTTTCTTTCGCATTTTACGACAACCAGAAGGTAGGGCACCTTCTTTCCCGGATCACCAGTGACCTTTTTGATATCAGCGAGCTTCTCCATCACGGGCCGGAGGATATCATTATTTCCTTTATCAAGCTTGCAGGAGCGCTGGCCATCCTTATAAACATCAATTGGAAAATGGCAGTCATCTGCTTTGGCATTGTTCTTGTGATGCTGGCTTACGCGCTGATCTACAACCGCCGGATGAAACACGCTTTTAAAGAAAACCGTGCCCGGATCGCGGATATCAACAGCCAGATCGAAGACAGCCTTGCCGGGATCCGCGTTGTCAAGTCATTTGGAAACGAAAGCCGTGAGATCGAAAAATTTGAAAAAGGCAACGCCCGCTTTGTGGATGCCAAGAGGCTCAGCTATCGCTATATGGCAGGCTATCACGCCGGTATGGATGCTTTTACGACCCTGATAACAGTGGCGTCGCTGGTTGCAGGCGCTTTTTTCCTCACAAACGGTACACTGACCGCAGCGGATCTGGTTACTTTTCTTTTATATATTAACAATTTTACAGAACCGGTCACCAAACTTGTAAACTTTACGGAGCAGTTCCAGAACGGATACAGCGGCTATGACCGTTTCCTGGAAATGATGTCCATAGCGCCGGATATCGAGGACGCTCCGGATGCCATTTCTCTGGATCATGTAAAAGGCGATATTCGTTTTGACGAGGTTTCCTTCCACTATGAAGAAAATCAGGAGGAAGTGCTTTCCCATGTCAACCTTGAAGTAAAGCCGGGAGATTATGTAGCTCTGGTAGGAAGCTCCGGCGCAGGCAAAACAACGCTCTGCAGCCTGATCCCCCGCTTTTATGATGTTTCAGGAGGCACGATCTATCTGGACGGCATCGATATCCGCAAAATTAAACTGAAGGATCTGCGCAGACAGATCGGAATCGTTCAGCAGGACGTTTATCTCTTTGCCGGTACCATTATGGAAAACATCCGCTACGGCAAGCCCGATGCCACGGACGAAGAGGTGATCCGAGCCGCCAAAGCGGCCAATGCCCATTCCTTTATTATGGAAATGCCTGCGGACTATGACACTGATATCGGCCAGCGGGGAGTAAAGCTTTCGGGAGGGCAGAAGCAGCGCCTCTCCATTGCCAGGGCTTTCCTTAAGAACCCGCCCATCCTGATTTTTGACGAGGCCACCTCGGCTCTGGACAACAGAAGCGAAAAGGTCGTCCAGGAATCCCTGGAGCGTCTTGCCAAAGACCGTACCACATTCGTCATTGCCCATCGGCTGTCCACGATCCGCAATGCAAGAAGGATTCTGGTTCTGACAGATGAGGGTATTGCCGAGGAAGGTACCCATCAGGAGCTGATGGCCCAAAACGGCGTATACGCCGAATTATGCAGGGCAGGACTTTAATAAGGAAATCTTTTAAAGGAGATTTATGAGCAAAACATTCCGAACAAAATCCTATAAAATTCAGACACATAAGGTAACGGATGCACGGGGCGCCCGTTTCGCGGTGCTCACCGACCTGCACGGGCTGGTTTTTGGAAAAAACCATTCCCTTTTGCTTCAGGCGATCCGCAGTGCGCGGCCTGACGCGGTTCTCATTCTGGGCGACATGATCGTCAGAAGCGAGTGTTCCTCCTTTCCGGAAGCGGAAAGCCTGCTTTTTCAGCTTGCCGGGGAATTTCGTGTTTATTATGCTCTCGGAAACCACGAATACAAGCTTTTGATCAGTCAGGAACACCGCGGCCTTTATCTGGACTATGAAAAGCGGCTTACTGAAGCAGGAATCTGTTTTTTGCATAATGAACACGCCCCTCTGGAAATATGCGGAACAGACTATACCTTTTATGGGCTGGAGCTTCCCATTGAATATTACGGAAAGCCCTTTTCCCCGAAGCTCAGCCTGGGGGAAACAGAGCGTCTTCTGGGAAAGCCCGCCCCGGACAGCGTCAATATTCTTATGGCGCATAATCCCAAATACGGGGACACCTATTTCTCCTGGGGAGCAGACCTTATTCTTTCCGGACATTACCACGGAGGAATCTTACGGTTCAATGAGAACCATGGTCTGGCCTGCCCTCAGTATCTCCTGTTTCCGCCTTATTGCTGCGGAGCCTTTCACAGGGGAGAGCAGCATATGATCGTCAGCGCAGGCCTTGGAGAGCATACCATCCCTGTACGCATCCACAATCCCCGGGAGCTGATCATTGTCACTGTCAGTCCCAAACAGACAGAAAGAGGTTGACGATATGGCAATCCCTGTAAAACTAAGCGTTTTTGAAGGACCGTTGGATCTGCTTCTCCACCTGATCGATAAAAATAAGATCGACATCTACGATATCCCTATCGTAGAAATTACAGATCAATATATGGAATATATTCACGCTATGGAGAGAGAAGATCTGGGGGTCATGAGCGAATTTCTGGTCATGGCTGCCACTCTTCTCGACATCAAGTGCCGTATGCTTCTTCCAAAGGAAATTAACGAGGAAGGCGAAGAAGAAGATCCCCGTGCGGAACTGGTTGCCAGGCTTCTGGAATACAAAACATACAAATATATGTCTTATGAGCTGAAGGACCGCATGGACGATGCCGCCGGTGTTTTTTTCAAAAAGCCCACCGTTCCCCGGGAGGTACTGGCCTACCAGGAGCCTGTGGATCCTCAGGAGCTTTTAAAGGGAATTACTCTGGAAAAGCTGAACGCTATTTATAAATCGGTTGTCCGCCGTCAGGAAGACAAGATCGATCCTATTCGCAGTAAATTCGGAAAGATCGAGCAGGAAGAGGTGAGCCTGTCCGAAAAAATGCTGGAAATGAAAGAATATGCAAAAAATCATAAAAGCTTCAGCTTCCGGCAGCTTCTGGAAGACCAGCATTCCAGGATCCAGGTGATCGTGACCTTTTTGTCCATTCTGGAATTGATGAAAATGGGACATATCCATGTTTCCCAGGAGGGACTGTTCGGAGATATTTCCATAGAAGTGGCTGACGACCCGGACACATGGAAAAATTTAACGGAATTTGCAGAAGAATAGAGCTGACCGAATTTTGGACAAACAGACTGCAAAATGAGGAATGCAGATTGCGGGAACGAATTATCGAATCCGCTCCGGTTTCTGCCCGGGGCGGGAACTGATAACAGGAATGAGGTTATTTTGTGGAATTAAAAAAAATCGAGGCTGCCATAGAAGCAATTCTCTTTGCCATGGGAGACGCCGTGGAGCTGGAGGCCATTGCCAGGGCAGTAGAGCAGGACAATAGGACTACACAGAGGATTCTCCGCCGCCTGATGGACCGGTACCGGGAGGAAGACCGGGGGATCCAGATCATCGAGCTGGAAAATTCTTATCAGATGTGCACCAAAAAAGAATATTACGAATATCTTATCCGGATCGCCATGCAGCCGAAAAAACCGGTTCTTACGGACGTTATGCTGGAAACCCTGTCCATCATTGCCTATAAACAGCCGGTAACAAAAGCGGAAATCGAAAAAATACGAGGCGTAAAATGCGACCACGCTATTAATAAGCTGATCGAATACAGCCTGGTTAAGGAACTGGGAAGGCTGGACGCTCCGGGAAGACCCCTTCTGTTCGGAACCACGGAGGAATTTCTGCGTTCCTTCGGCGTGCAGGCGCTGGAAGAGCTTCCTGTGCCTGATCCGGTAAAGCTTGAGGATTTCAAGGCAGAAGCAGAAGAAGAAATCCAGCTTCGTCTGGATGTATAAGAAAGGGAAAACACATGCCGACTACTTACACTCATGATTTATTTGGAAAAATGGTATACCACAGACTGCCGCAAAAAATGCAGGATATCATCCGCAAAAACGGCAATCTCTACCGGATCGGGCTTCATGGCCCGGACATTTTCTTTTATTATCTGACAAACGGAAAGATTACAGGAACGGGTATCCGGATGCACAGGGAGCCTGCCCGTGACTTTTTTGAAAAGGGCATGGGGATAGTCCGTGAAACAGGGAGCCGCCCGCTTCTTGCTTACCTTCTGGGATTTGCCTGCCATTATCTTCTTGACTCGGCCTGCCATCCCTATGTAAATCAGGTTGCCGGGCAGGGCGAGTTTTCCCATACGGTACTGGAAAAGGAATTTGACAGGGCGCTGATGCTGGAAACGGGCAAAAATCCCCATCACTTTTATCCATCGGACTGCATTGTGCCCAAAAGGTCTTATGCCCGTGTCATTCACAAAGTGATCCCTGAAATTTCAGCCCCTAAAATCTATACATCTCTCCGGCTGATGAAATTTATCACTAATGCCATGGTTTATGATAATCGGGGCAAGCGCACCCGTATGCTTGGATTGTTTTCAAGGATCGCCGGAAAGAAAAATTCTTCCGCTATCATGGAATATTTTATGGCGGAAGAGCCGATTCCAGGAACCCGCAAACCTGTCCGGGAGTTAAACAAGCTGTTCGAGAGCGCCGTCACGGAAGCGCCGGAGGCATTGGAGGAACTGTTTGCTCTGTCTGAAACGGAGGCGCCCCTGTCTGAAAGATGGAACAGGACTTATAACGGATAACACGGCGGCACAGCGTCTTGCTGTGCTGTTTTTATGGTAATATTACGGACAAGTATGAATAAAATAATCCTATAATCGGGAAAGAGGTGGATAATGAAACCGAGACATATTACCGCAATTACCATATTAACGGCCGCCATACTGATCTCGCAGGTTTCCGTTCAGACTGTATCAGCAGACAGCCCGGGAAATCTTTACGCGCTTTCCGCCGTTCTGATGGATGGGGATTCCGGAAGAGTACTTTACGAAAAAGAGGGAGATACTCCACGCCCTAATGCCAGCACTACCAAGGTTCTTACCTGCATCCTTGCTCTGGAAAACGCCCCGGGGGACGATTATGTCACTGTCTCCGCAAATGCTGCCTCACAGCCTGAAGTCCGTCTGAATCTTCGGGAAGGGGAGCAGTATTATCTGGAAGATCTTCTCTATTCTCTGATGCTGAAAAGCCACAACGACTCAGCGGTAGCCATCGCAGAGCATATCGGGGGATCCGTGGAGGGCTTTGCAGCAATGATGAATGCCAAAGCGGAAGAGATCGGATGTACGGACACGCATTTCGTCACCCCCAACGGGCTGGATGCCTCGGACAGCGGGGGAGAGCACCATACTACCGCCAGGGATCTTTCCCTGATCATGCGTTATGCCATCCGGAATAAAACCTTTCTGAAGATTACGCAGACCCGGGATTATGCCTTTTCCGATCTGGGAGGAACCCGTCAGTTTTCCATTCACAACACCAACGCGCTCCTTGATATGACGGACGGGGTTCTGTCCGGAAAAACAGGATTTACCGGAAATGCAGGCTACTGCTACGTATGCGCCTGTGAAAAGGACGGAAAGACCCTGATCGTCTCGCTTCTGGGCTGCGGCTGGCCTAATAACAGGACCTACAAATGGAAGGATACCATGGCCCTTCTTGATTACGGCAGCGCCAACTACGAATACCGTACCTTTTATCAGGAGCCTGTCCTGGATTCCGTAGAGGTGACTGACGGGGTAACCGATGGACAATGGCCGGGAAGTAAAATCCGCGTAGAAGGGATCTGCTCCGTTTCTGACGAAGAAAAGCAGAAGAAAATCCTTCTCAGAAAAGACGAGAGCGTTACGCAAAAGGTCGTCCTTCCCCGGAAGCTTTTGGCTCCGGTGACGAAAGGGCAGTCCATCGGTTCCGTATCTTATTATCTGGGAGATCAGCTTTTGTACAGCTTTCCGGTTCTCGCCCGGCAAAGCATCGGAAAAATCAGCTACCAGTGGTGCGTAGACCGGGTTTTCCATGACTTTTTCCATTAAGTTTTTATCCCGCTGCGTTTCACCCAGTGGGAGCTTTAAACTTCCACTGACATAAATCCCCCATATCCCCGCTTAGAGCGTGGTTGAAAATTCATTTCAGGAAGCTGCACAGGGCAAAAAAATTTTGCCTTGTGCAACTTTTTTTAGGTTAAATATTTAACAAAAAACAGAAAACCTATTGAAAATTTCTTGGAAAAAGGGTACAATTATAATCGGCTAAAATTTTGGTTATACTTTAAAATTCTTATACAAATGGAGGGCTAATGAGAATGAGTAATGCAACACAAAGCTTAGCAGGCACAAGAATTACTTCTTTGCTTGACGCGAACAGTTTTGTTGAAATCGGACAAAGTGTAACAGCCAGATCGACAGATTTCAACATGACTGAGAACAAGGCACCTTCCGATGGTGTTATTACCGGATACGGTGTCATTGACGGGAATCTGGTTTATGTTTACAGCCAGGATGCTTCCGTACTGAACGGAACCGTAGGGGAAATGCATGCGAAGAAGATCTGCAGCTTATACGACCTGGCCATCAAGACCGGAGCTCCGGTAATCGGCCTGGTAGACTGCGCAGGACTCCGTCTTCAGGAAGCGACCGATGCTCTGGAAGCATTCGGAAACATCTATCTGAAGCAGACGCTTGCATCCGGCGTGATTCCGCAGATCACAGCGATCTTCGGAACCTGCGGCGGCGGTATGGCAGTGATTCCTGCTTTAACTGACTTTACATTCATCGAATCCAAAAAAGGCAAAATGTTTGTAAACACTCCAAATGCGCTGGAAGGCAACCATGTATCCAAATGCGATACTTCAGACGCTGTATTCCAGAGTGAAGAAACCGGACTGATCGACGTAGTGGGAACAGAAGAAGAAATTCTCGGACAGATCCGCGAACTTGTCAGCCTGCTTCCTTCCAACTTCGAGGACAATGATTCCTATGGAGAATGCACAGACGACCTGAACCGCGTATGCGAAGACCTGGAGAACTGCACAGGCGATACCGCCATCGCGCTTTCCAGAATCGCTGATAACGGCGCGTTTTTTGAGATCAAGGCAAACTACGGCAAGGATATCGCGGCAGGCTTCATCCGCCTGAACGGCATAACCGTCGGCGCCGTTGCCAACAGAAGCGAGATCTATGACGCAGAAGGCAATAAGACGGAAGAATTTGACGGCACTCTTTCCGCAAGGGGAGCAAGAAAGGCCGCTGATTTCGTAAAATTCTGCGACGCTTTTGATATTCCTGTACTTACTCTTACCAACGTAACAGGCTTCAAGGCTACCCTGTGCAACGAAAAGATGATGGCGCAGTCCGTGGGTGAAATGATCCATGCTTTTGCAGACGCGACCGTTCCCAAGGTAAACGTTATCATCGGCAAGGCATACGGTAATGCTTACGTTGCCATGAACAGCAAGGCCATCGGCGCTGACATTGTTTATGCATGGGAGAATGCAGAAATCGGAATGATGGATGCTTCCCTGGCGGCCAAGATCATGTACGCCGGAGCAGACGCAGCAACCTTAAACGAAAAAGCTGCCGCTTACAGAGAGCTGCAGTCCAGCGTTAATTCTGCCGCAGCAAGAGGCTATGTGGATACTATCATCAGTCCGGCAGATACCAGAAAATACGTGATTGGCGCTTTTGAGATGCTTTTCACAAAAAGGGAAGACCGTCCGGCTAAAAAACATGGAACGGTCTAAGTGAGGTGAGCATATGAAGCAGATTATGAAGAGAGTGTCATCTGTCTGTGCCGCACTTTTTTGTGCAGTTACCGTAACCGTATCCGGCGCAGTTATTGTGTCTGCCGCCGATGAGACTGACGGAACTGTCGAATCACAGGTTATCATGATCGCAGAGGGCCTGACAGATACCATTATTCCTTTATCCGAGGAAGATATTGACTCCTACATGAATTCCGGCGACGCCTTTACAATGTCTGCGATGGAATCCTGGACTTCGGCAAAGGCAGAAGTCGGCGAACTGGTAGAAGCAAAGGAAGCCGAGGTAGAATACAGCGACGGACAGTATACTGTTACCGTACCTGTGGATTTTGAAGAACTGGATGCAAATTTTGTCTATGTTTTTGATGAGGATTCCACGCCTACATCCATGACCGTAGACGTCCAGTATCCAATGTCCTATACTCTGCAAAGAGCCGGCATGAACACCCTTATGGGAATCGGAACCGTGTTTGTAATGCTCGTTTTCCTGAGCTTTGTGATCTATCTGTTCAAATTTATCCCGGGTCTTGTAGGCGGCAATAAAAAGAAAGAGGCTCAGCCGCAGGCTCCTGCCCCGGCTGTAGCGGCAGCTCCTGCCGCGCCTGTGGAGGAGATTACTGACGATACGGAGCTGATCGCAGTAATCGCAGCAGCGATCGCAGCTTCTGAGGGAACCAGCACCGACGGATTCGTTGTCCGTTCCATCCGTAAAGTGAATCGTAAAAGAAGGTAAATAACATTTAGGAGGATTTAAAAATGAAAAGTTATACAATTACCGTTAACGGAACCGCATATGAAGTAACTGTAGAAGAAACCGGAAGCGTATCCGCACCGGTCGCAGCAGCTCCGGCAGCAGCGCCGAAGGCTGCTCCGAAAGCCGCTCCAAAGGCTGCCGCTCCCGCAGCAGGCGCAGGCGCTGTTAAGGTTACCGCTTCTGTACCAGGCAAGGTTCTGAAGATCGCAGCTTCTGTAGGCCAGGCAGTAAAAGCAGGAGACAGCATCGTAATTCTGGAATCCATGAAAATGGAAATCCCTGTAGTAGCTCCTCAGGACGGTACCGTTGCAAGCATTGATGTTGCTGAAGGCGCCTCTGTAGAAAATGGAGATACTTTGGCAACAATGAACTAATTCAGGAGGTAATCAAATGTCTTATGTAACAGAGACCTTATCCAACCTGCTTCATCAAACAGCATTCTTCAATCTTACATGGGGCAATTACCTGATGATCCTGGTTGCGTGCGTATTCTTATATCTTGCAATCGCAAAGGGATTTGAACCGCTTCTGCTGGTTCCCATCGCATTCGGTATGCTCCTGGTTAATATTTATCCGGACATTATGGCAAGCCCGGAGGAAATGTCAAATGGAGTAGGCGGACTTCTTCATTATTTTTATATTCTGGATGAGTGGAGTATTTTACCTTCCCTTATCTTTATGGGCGTCGGCGCGATGACAGACTTTGGTCCGCTGATCGCTAACCCGAAGAGCTTCCTGATGGGAGCCGCTGCACAGCTTGGTATTTATGTAGCATACTTCCTTGCTATTTTCCTTGGCTTCAACGGAAAAGCAGCGGCAGCGATCTCCATTATCGGCGGAGCTGACGGCCCGACCTCCATTTTCCTTGCAGGTAAGCTTGGACAGACAGCCCTGATGGGTCCTATCGCGGTAGCGGCATATTCCTATATGTCCCTGGTTCCGATCATCCAGCCGCCAATCATGAAGGCCTTCACCACAGAGGAAGAACGTAAGATCAAAATGGAACAGCTTCGTCCTGTTACCAAACTGGAAAAGATTTTATTCCCGATCGTTATCACCATCGTTGTCTGCATGATCCTTCCGACTACAGCTCCCCTTGTCGGTATGCTGATGCTCGGTAACCTGTTCAGAGAATGCGGCGTTGTAAAGCAGTTAACAGAAACCGCTTCCAACGCTATGATGTACATCGTTGTTATCCTTCTTGGAACTTCTGTAGGCGCATCCACCAGCGCGGAAGCATTCCTGAATGTAGACACTCTGAAGATCGTGGTATTAGGTCTGGTGGCATTTGCCTTTGGTACATGGGGCGGCGTCATGCTCGGTAAGCTGATGTGCAAGCTGTCAGGCGGCAAGATCAATCCGCTGATCGGTTCTGCAGGCGTATCCGCAGTTCCCATGGCAGCCCGTGTATCCCAGAAGGTCGGCGCGGAGGCTGATCCCACCAACTTCCTTCTGATGCACGCAATGGGCCCGAACGTTGCCGGCGTTATCGGTACAGCAGTAGCTGCCGGAACCTTTATGGCAATATATGGATTATGACCTAGAGCACTTAATGAAAGCGAGTGTAAACGAAGCTTGAATTTAGTGCGAAGGTCGTTCGAAGGAACTTAATGAGAGCAAGCCAGAGGCGCAGCTCGAATTTAGTGAATCGAACTTCCTTGATTATTTAATATATAAGGAGAAAAACATTATGGCAGAAATTGAAAAAAAACCTGTTAAAATTGTGGAAACCATTCTGCGTGATGCCCACCAGTCCCTGATCGCGACCCGTATGAGCACAGAGCAGATGCTTCCGATCGTTGATAAGCTTGATAAAGTCGGCTACCATGCAGTAGAATGCTGGGGCGGCGCTACCTTTGACGCTTCCCTCCGTTTCCTGAAGGAAGACCCGTGGGACAGACTCCGTAAATTACGCGACGGCTTCAAGAATACCAAGCTGCAGATGCTGTTCCGCGGACAGAATATCCTTGGATACCGTCCATATGCAGATGATGTAGTAGAATATTTCGTACAGAAATCCGTTGCCAACGGCATTGACATCATCCGTATCTTTGACTGCTTAAACGACATGCGTAACCTTCAGACAGCCGTTTCCGCAGCAAATAAAGAAAAAGCTCACGCACAGGTAGCTCTTTCCTATACATTGGGCGATGCTTATACTCTGGAATACTGGACCACCATCGCAAAACAGATCGAGGAGATGGGCGCAGATTCCATCTGTATCAAGGATATGGCAGGCCTTCTGGTTCCCTATAAAGCAACCGAGCTGGTAACCGCCCTGAAAGAAGCTGTAAAGATCCCTATCGATCTTCACACCCATTATACCTCCGGCGTCGCTTCCATGACTTACTTAAAAGCAGTAGAAGCAGGGGTAGATATCATCGACACCGCTATGTCTCCGTTCGCACTGGGTACCTCCCAGCCGGCAACTGAGGTTATGGTAGAAACCTTCAAGGGCACTCCGTACGACACAGGCTTTGACCAGAATCTTCTGGCAGAGATTGCCGACTACTTCCGTCCTATCCGCGACGAAGCTCTGGAAAGCGGCCTTCTGAACCCGAAGAACATGGGCGTAAACATCAAGACCCTGTTGTACCAGGTACCGGGCGGTATGTTATCCAACCTGACCTCCCAGTTAAAGGAACAGCATGCGGAAGATAAATTCTACGAGGTTCTGGAAGAGGTTCCGCGTGTACGTAAAGACCTGGGCGAGCCGCCTCTGGTTACGCCGTCCTCCCAGATCGTTGGAACACAGGCTGTATTTAACGTAGTAATGGGCGAAAGATACAAGATCGCTACCAAAGAAACCAAGGATATCTTAAGCGGTAAATACGGCGCAACCGTAAAACCGTTTAACCCTGAAGTACAGAAGAAGTGTATCGGAGACACCCAGCCGATCACCTGCCGTCCTGCAGACCTTATCGACAACGAGTTGGATAAGCTGGAAAGCGAAATGGCTCAGTACAAAGAGCAGGATGAGGACGTTCTGTCCTACGCACTGTTCCCGCAGGTTGCTACTGATTTCTTCAAATACCGTCAGGCACAGAAGACCGGAGTAGATGAAACGACAGCGGATACAAAGAACGGAGCTTATCCGGTATAACAGATCCTTTATACAGAATACAGACATTGGCCCGCCGGAAAACCGGCGGGCTTGTTTTATCAGTCAGCCAGGAGAGTATAGTAATCGTCGCCCGTCTGCTTTATAAAGGATACAGAAGCCAAATCCACACGAATGGCCGGACGGACGGCGTCATGGCGCCGTCCCACGAAGCTGTGGTAGGTTCCGCTGCCGACTGTGTAAATATAAGCTGCATAATAGTTATTGAGGCCCATTGTACGAAGCCACCAGCAGGTGTTTCCGTTGGATTGTTTTTTATATCCGTCATGCTGGAGAGAATATTCTGTTACCTGCAGGGTACGTGTGGCCGTTGATTTAAAAAAGTCCGGATAAAAGCCATACGCCGGATTTGTCACTTCTTCAACAGATAATAAAAACACTTTATCTTCCGTATCCTTTCCTCCTGACGTACCGTATTTTGGATTATCTTCCGTTTCTACAAGACTGTCAATAATTGCATTTGCCTCCGTACCGGTAAACGCTGTTTCTAAAAACTCCCCGTTTAAAAATTTACGGAGGGAGCTGGTTTCCCATGTAAATTCCTGGAAAGTATCGATAATATTGCGATCCTCCAGTCCGTATTCAGACAGAAGAAAAACGGCGTCGTCCGTAACCTCCAGGACTCTCCACAGAATTGGTTCGGAACCTGTAGCCAGGTCATTGTCCTGTTCATAGTGCCCGAAGTACAGCCTGTCTCCGGACCATTCATCATCCTGCGTATAGTCAGAGGCGTTTTGGGGATTGCCTACGGGAATCGTTCTCTGGGAAACGGAGACTGTTATGCTTGCCTTCCTGGTCGTGCCGCAGATATCTGCAACTGCTGTGATTTCCGCTGTTCCGGAAGTCCCTCCCCCACGTACCAGGCCGCGGTGACCGGATAAGGTGACAGACGCAACGGAGGGATTGCTTGAAGTATAGGAAATGGAACTGAATACGCCTTTGGTAAGAACCGGATAAACGGTAGTGGTCTGATCGGTTTCTATGTTGGAATCGTCCACTTTTAAGGAAAGCTTCCCGGCACGGGCCTCAACTACCGTTTCATATACCTCGTTTGTTGTTTTGTCGACGGCGGTAATTAACGCTTTTCCTTCTGCTTTGGCAATTAAAACTCCCTGATCTGCCTCAACGATTTTTTCATCGGAAGAAGTTATCTGATAACGTTCCTCGCTGAACTCTTCCGGAAGTTCCAGTCTGGATGTATTTCCGGAATAAATAACCAGTATTTCCTCTTCCGGTGTATTTGCTATTTTTTCGGCAGCTTCTTTTGACGCCATGGAAGGTGACGTTCCGGAAGGAAGAAAATGAATGATTACGATAATGTCGCATATCAGGAAACAAAGAAGTATTCCGATCAGAATAATTCGTCTTTTATTTTTCATATATGGTAGTCCTTTCATGATTATTTCACTATGCAATCCTTATTATATCATGAGAATGTCCGGAAGGATAGAATTTCTTTGTCAACGTCTGTTCTGGGACAATAAGGATCAGAGGAAGTGTGCGTTTTTTCCTTATTTTGTCTTTATAAGAGAAGAGAAAAGGACTTGTTCTATTTGCTCCTTTTTGCTATAATATCTTCATATTGTTTTTTGAGAGGACGTATCATGAACAGAGTTGCAATTGTTGGCGGCGGTCCGGCCGGAATGCTTGCAGGGATTTATGCGGCACAAAACGGCAATGAGGTACATTTATTTGAAAAAAATGAAAAATTAGGCAAAAAGCTGTATATTACAGGCAAGGGTAGATGTAATGTGACGAATGCCTGTGATACAGAGGAACTGTTTCCTGCTGTGATGAGCAACGGAAAGTTTCTTTACAGCGCCTTTTATACGTATAATAGCCATGACGTCATGGAATTTTTTGAAAAGGCGGGCGTTCCCCTTAAGGTGGAGCGGGGGAACCGTGTGTTTCCGGTATCAGATCATTCCTCCGACATCATTCGCGCACTGGAGCGGAAGCTTAAGCAGGAAGGCGTAAAGATCCATCTTAATACAGAAGTAAAACGTATCCTTGCGTCGGACGGAACCGTTGCCGGAGTGGAATTGTCGGATGGAAGGATCGTGGACGCAGATGATGTGATCATAGCGACCGGCGGCCTTTCTTATCCTTCTACCGGCTCCACCGGCGACGGTTACCGGTTTGCCAGGGAAACCGGACATAAGGTAACAGAACTGAAGCCTTCTCTTGTACCGCTGAAAACAAAAGAAGAGTATATCCCAAGGCTTCAGGGGCTTTCTTTGAGAAATACAGGATTGACGGTCAAAAACGGAAAAAAAGTCCTGTACAAAGATTTTGGAGAGATGATGTTTACCCATTTCGGCGTGACAGGCCCTATGATCCTTTCCGCAAGCGCCCATATTGGAAAAGCGTTGGAAAAGGGAGAACTTTCTGCTTTTCTGGATCTGAAGCCCGCGCTTACCCATGAGCAGCTTGACGCCAGGATCCTGCGGGAATTTGACGCAGCGCCAAATAAGCAGTTTAAAAATGTGATCGGCGTTCTCTTTCCGTCCTCCCTGACTCCGGTGATAATGGAGCTTGGCGGAATCTCCCCGGATAAGGTCATTCACGAAATATCCCGGGAAGAGCGTCTGCGGTTTGGCGCGTTGATAAAGGCGTTTCCCTTTACGATTGTCGGAATGGGAGAATTTAAAGAAGCCATCATTACAAGAGGCGGCATTTCGGTAAAGGAGATCGATCCGGGTACGATGGAGTCCAAAATTATGAAGTGTCTTTATTTTATCGGCGAGGTATTGGATCTGGATGCCGTTACCGGAGGATATAACCTTCAGATCGCATGGTCTACGGCATATCTTGCAGGAAATGCTGTGGGGTAAGAAAGAATCCCGCTTTGCTCTTCTTAAAAGAGAACAGTGTGAATAAATCATATTTACAAGGAGGAATTGGGAATGGTATACAACATTGCCATTGACGGTCCTGCGGGAGCAGGGAAGAGTACGATTGCAAAGAGAGTGGCAAAGGAGCTTTCTTTTATTTATGTGGATACAGGCGCCATGTACCGCGCTATGGCGTTATATCTTTTAAGGCAGCATGCGGACATTGCAGACCCGTCTGAGATCGCCGCTGTTTGTCAGAATGCGGATATTTCGATCGAATACCATGACGGAGAGCAGATAGTTCTCCTGAACGGTGAAAATGTAAATGCTTTTCTGCGCACCGAAGAGGTAGGGAATATGGCTTCCGTAAGCTCCCCCAATCCCCGGGTACGTGAGAAGCTTTTAAACCTGCAGAGGGATCTTGCGGCACGCCAGAGCGTCGTCATGGACGGCAGGGATATCGGAACCACGATCCTCCCCCATGCAGATGTGAAGATCTACCTGACTGCCAGCTCCGCCACCAGGGCAAGACGCCGTTTAAGGGAACTTGAAGAAAAGGGGATCCCCTGCAGCCTTCAGGAGATTCAGAGGGATATCGAGGAACGGGACATGCGGGACATGAACCGTGAGATCTCACCTCTTCGTCAGGCAGAAGACGCTGTGCTCATCGATTCCTCCCAAATGGGAATTGAAGAAGTAGTAAAGGCAATATTACAGGTTTATCACGCAAAAGTTGTAGAATAAAGGACAGACGCCATGAAAGTAAAAGTAGCTAAAACAGCCGGCTTCTGCTTCGGAGTAAAGCGGGCAGTAGACAAAGTCTACGAATTGATCGACAGCGGGGTTTCTCCCATTTATACTCTTGGCCCCATCATCCACAATGAAGAAGTGGTTGCGGATCTTGCGTCCAGAGGGGTGCGGGTAATCTCCGAGGAGGATCTTCCCGGGATCAGAAACGGCACTGTCGTTATCCGTTCCCACGGTGTGGGAAAGGCTGTCTACGATAAATTAAAGGCTTCCGGCATTACCTGTGTGGATGTAACCTGTCCTTTTGTATTGAAAATCCACCGCATAGTCCAACGGGAAAGCGCCGCGGGAAGTCATATTGTTATCATCGGAGACGCGGCTCATCCGGAGGTCATCGGGATCTGCGGATGGTGCATGGGAAGCTATACGGTCTTAAACAGTCCTTCGGAAGCAGAGAGTTTCCTTCCTCCTGCGGACAAACCGCTGTGCATTGTTGCACAAACGACATTTAATTACAACAAATTTAAAGAATTAGTTGAAATTCTCGGCAAAAAGAGGTATTATAATAATGTTTTAAATATTATCAATATTTTAAACACTATTTGTAACGCTACCGAAGAACGGCAGAAAGAAGCTAAAAACATAGCCGGAGAGGTAGACACTATGCTTGTCGTTGGGGGCAGGCACAGTTCCAATACTCAAAAGCTGTTTGAAATATGTAAAAAGGAATGTGGAAATACTTACTATATACAAACACCTGTAGACTTGGATTCTGAAATGTTCCAATGCAGTAGTTATGTAGGTATTACAGCAGGGGCGTCCACCCCAAAGAAAATTATTGAGGAGGTTCAAGAACATGTCAGAATTAAGTTTTGAACAGATGCTGGAAGATTCCGTAAAAACTATCAGAAATGGAGAAATCGTACAGGGTACTGTCATCGATGTTAAAGAAGATGAAATCATCCTGAATATCGGGTATAAAGCAGACGGTATTATCACGAAGAGCGAATACTCAAATGATGCAGGTATCGTACTGGCAGACGTTGTACATCCTGGCGACACTATGGAAGCCAAGGTTCTCAAGGTAAACGACGGCGAGGGACAGGTAATCCTGACCTACAAGAGACTTGCGGCAGAGAAGGGCAACAAGCGCCTGGAAGAGGCATTTGAGAGCCAGGAGGTATTAAAGGCGACCGTTACTCAGGTACTGGACGGCGGCTTATGCGTCAATGTGGAAGAAACAAGAGTCTTCATTCCTGCAAGCCTGGTATCCGATACCTACGAGAAGGATTTATCCAAATATGCCGATCAGGAAATCGAATTTGTAATTACAGAATTCAATCCGAGAAGACGCCGTATCATCGGTAACCGCAAGCAGCTTCTTGTGGCAGCTAAGGCTGAGAAGCAGAAGGAATTAATGGAAAGAATCCATGTTGGCGACACAGTTGAGGGTGTTGTCAAGAATGTAACTGATTTCGGTGCATTTATCGATTTAGGCGG
The DNA here is from genome assembly GCA_030524715.1 of Eubacteriales bacterium. Taxonomy (GTDB): domain Bacteria; phylum Bacillota; class Clostridia; order Lachnospirales; family Lachnospiraceae; genus Blautia_A. Next base: position 54,761 of record JAUNGB010000019.1, read on the forward strand.
CGCTGACGGACTGCTTCATATTTCCGAGATGTCCTGGGGCAGAGTAGAGAACCCGAAGAAGGTCTTCACTGTAGGCCAGGAGGTTAAGGTTCTCATCAAGGATATCAACGGAGATAAGATCGCTCTTTCTCTGAAATTCCCGGAAGAAAATCCATGGCTGACCGCTGCTGAGAAATTTGCAGTAGGCAATGTGATCACCGGCAGAGTTGCGCGTATGACAGATTTCGGCGCTTTCGTAGAGCTGGCTCCCGGAATTGACGCGCTGCTTCATGTATCTCAGATTTCCAGAGAACATGTGGCAAAGCCGTCTGACGTACTTTCCATCGGACAGGTGATCGAAGCTAAGGTTGTTGATTTTAACGGCGAAGACAAGAAGATCAGCTTAAGCATGAAGGCTCTGGAATCCGCTGCTCCTGCAGAGGAAGCTCCGGCCGAAGAGGAATAATCGCCGCTGTCAGAATAGTATTGCCGGACAGAGCTGACCCTTTGTATTGGCAGAAATGTTGTGAAAGAAAAATCAGGGATATTGCACAAAATGCGATATCCCTTTTTCTTTACTGTTTTATGGATTTTTGAGCTTTTCCGCGGCATTTTCAGACCTTGTCGGCTCCTTCCAGTTCAGCGAATCCAGGTAATAGGGCATGGTATGGCGCAGAAAGGGCGTATGGCGGCAGTCATTCTCTAAAAAGCTTTCTGTGCACAGAAACCAGGTATAACAGTTTTCCTTCTTTGCAGGAACCCTGGCTTTTTTTGCTACATAGGCGCTTAAGGATTTGGGAATGACCGTATCCTCCAGAGGAAGATAGTCATAGTTTTTATAATCGTCATAATATTGACGAAGCGTTCCGTCTTTCATGGGAAGCAGCAGCCGTGCCTTTGTTCCCTCGGCCCGAAGATAAAAATGTTTACTGCCGTTGGATACAGGAACCGGAAGGGGAAAGGGCAGTATCAGCTCCGCCGTCACTTCCCTGTCGTCTGCTGTAACCTTGTCCACATCAAAATCGCCCTGATAAAGGGCAAGATACGAAAGCATGGAGAAGATATTTCCAAGCCCCAGCAGATCCTCCCTGTTATGTCCGAGAACCTCTTCTAAAAGCTGGGAATCATGGGATTTCACGTAGCTGCGGCAGCATCTGATACACGCCCTGCCATCACAGTATTTACGCCCCGGAAGGCCAAGGAACGCCTCCAGTTCCGGCTGTTTCATCCCGGAAAGCTTAAGAAGAGGGGCGCATTTTTTAAGAGAACGGTACAGATCCAGGGAGGGAAGCTCTCCAAAGGGAGAAGGAATTCCGTGCAGGGCATACCGCGCCTGCAAAAACGGCTGGTCAAACCGGTCTCCGTTATACTGGATCGTACAGGTAGCTTTTTGAAGAAAATCTGAAAAAGCGGTCAACAAATCCGCTTCCTCATCCTGGCCTTCGCCCAGCCACTGGTAAAGCTGCCAGCCGTTTTCTTCATAGACAACAGCGCCGATGAGATAAACAAACGCTGTGCTGCGGGACAATCCTGTTGTTTCAATATCATAAAAAGCAGGAGAAAATTCTGAAAATTCAGCAATGTACATCGATAAATTTTTAACGGTATCAAAGCCTGGAAAGCCTTGTAAAATAGGCATTTTTTTAACAATCATGTTATTTCATATCCTTTCTTGATTGTATTTAATTATACACAAAATTTTGTAAATTTGGTAGTGAATTTTTTTTGAAAAAGAGTTATTATAATAAGTAGAGATAAGGAGAAAAATCTTATGTGGGACTTAACGATCAATGGCGTCGATTTTTATCACATTATTAACTGGTTTATTATTTACAGCTTTTTGGGATGGGCGTGGGAAACCTGCTATGTTTCCGCCAAGGTAGGACACTATGTGAACCGTGGCTTTGTCAACGGTCCGTTCTGTACCATCTACGGATGCGGCGCAGTTTCTGTTTATCTGATCCTGAAGCCCCTTGAGGACAGCCTTATTCTTCTGTTTCTCGGAGGAATCGTTGTGGCAACGGTGCTGGAATATTTCACCGCGGTTTTGATGGAAAGTATCTTCCATACATCCTGGTGGGACTACAGCGACAAAAAATTTAATTTTCAGGGCAGGATCTGCCTTGGAGCATCCCTTGGCTGGGGAGCCTTTACGGTTCTTCTGTTCCGTGTGCTGCATCCGGTGGTAGAGGATATCGTAGAACTGTATCCGGTATTTGCGGGAGAGGTCAGCGTATGCGTCATCGGCGTAGCCTATGCTTATGACTTTTGTACGTCCGCTGCAGCAGCTTTCCATCTGCACGAACGTATTCCGGCATGGGAGCAGGCGATGGAGGAAAAACGCGGCGAACTTCTCATGAAGCTCAATACCTCTATGCAAAGCTGGGCACAGTCAAGAGACGTTTCTTTAGATTCTGTCAAGGAACGGATTGAGGACGTTGAGTTTTTAAAGGCGTTTGAAGACAAACGTCAGTCGCTGATGCTGGAGGTTTCTACGGAAATGCGTATGTATAAAGAAGCTCTTGCTGCTAAGATCGGCCATAATACCAGCCGTTTCGTAAAAGCATATCCGCATTTGAACCGCGGCTACCGCCTGCACAAAGAAAAAAAGAACAAAACGGAAAAGTAATCCGTCTGCATCAAAAACCAGCTCTCAGGAGCTTTTTATAAAGGAGGGAATGATACATATGGGACTTTTAACCTTTAAGGGTGGCATCCACCCTTATGACGGCAAAGAATTGTCCAAAGGCAATCCGATTGAGAAATATCTTCCGAAGGGGGAAATGGTTTATCCGGTTTCTCAGCATATCGGCGCGCCTGCCGCACCGATCGTCAAAAAAGGCGACCATGTTCTTGCCGGACAGATACTGGCTAATGCCGGAGGCTTTGTATCCTCACCGATACACGCTTCCGTTTCCGGTACGGTCAAGGGCATTGAACCGCGGCTGACGTCCACCGGCTCCATGGTCAATTCCATCATTGTGGAAAATGACCAGCAGTACGAGGAGGTGGAATTTACTCCCGCATCCCTGGAAAGCTTATCCAAGGAGGATATCTTAAACAGGATCCGGGAGGGTGGAGTAGTCGGCATGGGAGGCGCCGGATTCCCCACACACGTGAAGCTTTCTCCCAAGGATCCGGACAAGATCGAATACGTACTCGTCAACGGCGCCGAATGTGAGCCATATCTGACCAGCGACTATCGAAGGATGCTGGAGGAACCGCAGAAGATCGTGGACGGCTTAAAGGTCATGCTCACTCTGTTTGACAATGCCAAAGGCTATATCTGTGTGGAGGATAACAAGCCTGACTGTATTGCAAAGCTTCAGGATCTCGTAAAGGATATCCCGCGTATTGAAGTGAAGGAACTGATGACCAAATACCCCCAGGGCGGTGAACGTACTTTGATTTATGCCACCACCGGAAGGGAAATCAATTCTTCTATGCTTCCTGCCGACGTAGGCTGCGTAGTGGACAATGTGGACACGGTAGTTGCCATCTACAATGCTGTTCTTCTTGGACGCCCTGTTATGGACCGTATCGTCACGGTAACCGGAGACGCGATCAAAGCCCCTAAGAATTTTTCTGTTCTTACGGGAACCAACATGGAAGAACTGATCGAAGCGGCAGGAGGTCTTAAGGACAGCACTGCCAAGGTGATTTCCGGCGGACCTATGATGGGGTTTGCCATGTACGACCTGAAGGTACCGTGTATTAAGACTACGTCCGCATTCTTATGCCTGGAGCATGACGCGGTATCTGAAGCAAAACAGACTGCCTGCATTAACTGCGGAAGATGCGTCAGCGTCTGTCCCGGCCATGTGCTCCCGGCACGTCTGGCTACTTTTGCAGAACACGGAAACATGGAAGCCTTCCAGAAGTTTGACGGCATGGAATGCTGTGAATGCGGCTGCTGCAGCTATGTATGCCCAGCTAAGAGACCGCTGACACAGAGTATCAAGTCCATGCGTAAAATGGTTCTTGCCAGCCGTAAGAAGAAATAAAGGGGGAGTTAGAAAATGGATCAGATGTTACACGTATCATCCAACCCTCATGTCAGGGATAAGATGACCACCGACAGGATCATGCAGCTGGTAGTGATCGCGCTGCTTCCTGCCAGCTTATTTGGAATCTGGAATTTCGGCCTTCACGCCCTTCTGGTAATTCTCGTATCCGTGATTTCCAGCGTAGGTTTTGAATGGCTTTACGATCACTTTATGCACAAACAAAATACAATAGGGGATTTCAGCGCCGTTGTCACAGGGCTTCTGCTCGCGCTTAATATGCCGCCGCAGATCCCTCTTTGGATGCCGGTTCTCGGAAGCGCCTTTGCCATCATCGTGGTAAAACAGCTTTTCGGCGGTCTTGGCCAGAACATCATGAACCCGGCTCTTGCGGGAAGATGCTTCCTGATGATCTCCTTTACGGGAAAGATGACGGATTTCTCCGTATCTGAAAATTTCCGCGGCGTTGTAGACACGGTTTCCGGCGCCACCCCTCTGGCAGCACTAAAGGCGCAGGGCTTCACGGAAGGCTCCGTCCCCGTTGCCAATCTGTTTCTCGGAAACATCCAGGGTACCATCGGAGAGACGTCGGCGCTTGCTATTCTGATCGGCGCGGCAATCCTCCTTGTTTTCAAGGTCATTGACTTAAAGGTACCCCTTACATATATCGGCAGCTTTGCCGTATTTGTCATCTTATATATGCTTTTCTCCGGTATGGACTTTGACGGAAATTATTTCTTAAGCCAGATCTTCGGCGGCGGTCTGATGCTCGGTGCCTGGTTTATGGCGACCGACTATGTTACCACTCCGATCACTCCCACCGGACAGCTTGTGTACGGCTGTGTACTCGGTATTCTGACCGCAGTCTTCCGTCTGTTCGGAGGCTCCGCAGAGGGTGTTTCCTATGCGATCATCTTCTGTAACCTTCTGGTTCCGCTGATCGAACGTGTGACCAGACCGACAGCATTCGGGAAAGGAGGCAAAAAAGCATGAGCAATTCTATCGTAAAAGATACCCTTGCCATTACGGTGATCACTCTGGTTGCCGGACTTGCCCTGGGTATTGTGCAGGATATCACTGCAGACCCTATTGCGCAGCAGCAGTTAAAAGCAAAGCAGGAAGCGTATCAGGCAGTATTTTCCGATGCGGACAGCTTCGAAGAGGTTGTTCTTTCTGAGGAAGACGCCGCAGACCTGCAGGCGTATCTGGACGAAAACGGCTACGGCGCCCAGAGGATCGACGAGGTAATGGGCGCGCTGGACAGCTCCGGAGCAGAGATCGGTTATGCCTTTACCGTTACTACCACTGAGGGCTACGGCGGAGACATCCAGTTTGCCATGGGCGTACAGACGGACGGAACCATGAACGGAATCTCCATCCTTGATATCAGCGAGACGGCAGGGCTTGGTATGAAGGCCACTACTGCGGATTTCCAGGATCAGTTTAAGGACAAAAATGTAGAGAAATTTGAATATACCAAAAACGGGGCTGCCGCGGACAACCAGATCGATGCCTTAAGCGGCGCCACCATTACCACGAATGCTATGACAAACGGCGTAAACGCCGGATTGTGTGCGTTCCAGTATGTGAAGGGAGGGTTATAAAAGATGAAAGCAAATACACCTGCTGAACGATTGAAAAACGGTATCATCACAGAGAACCCTACTTTTGTGCTGATGCTGGGTATGTGTCCGACTCTTGCGGTTACCACCTCCGCTACCAATGGTATCGGAATGGGACTGACCACCACCGTTATTCTGGCTGCCTCTAACCTGATGATTTCCCTTCTTCGGAAGTTCATCCCGGACAGAGTCCGTATGCCTGCTTTTATTGTCGTGGTCGCTTCTTTTGTAACCATTGTACAGCTTCTTCTTGAGGGATTTATTCCAAGCCTGTATTCGGCTCTTGGAATTTATATTCCTTTGATCGTTGTTAACTGTATCATCCTTGGCCGTGCGGAGGCATACGCTTCCAAAAATCCGCCGATCCCTTCTTTGTTTGACGGTATCGGTATGGGCCTTGGCTTTACCTTAAGTATCACCTGTATCGGCGCAGTGAGAGAGCTGCTGGGCGCAGGACAGTTATTCGGAAAACAGATTCTGCCTCTGGCGGATGCTGCCGCCGGAAAAATGGGCTACGAGCCGATCACCATCTTTATTCTGGCTCCCGGCGCCTTTTTCGTCCTGGCGTTCCTTTCCGCCCTGCAGAACAAGTTTAAGCTTGGCGCTGCCAAGAGAGGAATCGATCCGAGTAATCCGGATTCCTGCGGCGGTGCATGTGCATCCTGCGGCAACAGTATGTGTAAAGGAAAAAGGGGGTAAAGAGCCATGAAAGAATTATTGATCATCGCAATTGGTTCAGCCCTTGTCAATAACGTGGTTCTGAGCCAGTTTCTGGGACTCTGTCCGTTTTTGGGCGTTTCCAAAAAAATCGAGACGGCGGCAGGTATGGGCGGAGCGGTTATCTTCGTTATTACCCTTTCCTCCTTTGTTACCAGCCTGATCTATCAGTTTATCCTGATACCGACGCATCTGGAATATCTGCAGACTATCGTATTTATTCTGATCATTGCGGCCCTGGTGCAGTTTGTGGAAATGTTCCTGAAAAAAGCTATGCCTTCCCTGTATCAGGCCCTTGGGGTTTACCTTCCTCTGATCACAACCAACTGCGCGGTTCTTGGCGTGGCTATCATTAACGTGCAGAAAAGCTATAACGTATTGGAAGGTACCATCAACGGATTTGCGACGGCAGTGGGATTTACGATCTCCATCGTGCTGATGGCAGGTCTTCGTGAAAAGATTGAATACAATGACATTCCGAAAGCATTCCAGGGATTTCCTATCGTGCTTCTGACGGCAGGATTGATGGCAATTGCATTTTTCGGTTTCTCAGGACTGATTTAAGGAGGCGGATGAGATGAATGTTGGAGCAATTATCACAGCAACCATAGTAGTTGCGGCAGTTGGCCTCTTTATCGGCATTTTCCTGGGAATTGCCGGGAATAAGTTCGCGGTTGAGGTGGATGAGAGAGAAGTAGCAGTCCGTGAAGCCCTTCCGGGCAATAATTGCGGCGGCTGCGGTTTTCCGGGCTGTGACGGCCTTGCGGCTGCCATCGCCAGGGGGGAAGCCCCTGTCAATGGATGTCCTGTCGGCGGCGACGCTGTGGGCAAGGTCATCGCAGGCATTATGGGACAGGAGGTTGTGGAAACTGCCCGTCAGGTGGCGTTTGTCAAATGTACCGGAACCTGTGAAAAGACAAAGAATAATTATGATTACACAGGTGTGGAAGACTGTGAAATGATGGCGTTTGTTCCCGGCGGCGGAGCAAAGGCATGTAATTATGGCTGTATGGGCTTTGGAAGCTGTGTGAAGGCATGTCCGTTCGATGCGATCCATATCGTGAACGGTGTGGCTGTGGTGGACAGAGAGGCCTGTAAGGCCTGCGGCAAGTGTGTGGCAAAATGTCCGAATCACCTGATTGAGCTGGTTCCTTATGAACAGATCACATTTGTGGGATGCAGTTCCCATGCCAAGGGCAAGGCCGTGACCAGCGCCTGCGAGGTGGGCTGTATCGGATGTAAGAAGTGTGAGAAGACCTGTGAGAACGGGGCTATTACAGTGACGGATTTCTGCGCGCATATTGACTATAGTAAGTGCACGAACTGCGGGGCTTGTAAGGAGGCTTGCCCGCGGGGGATTATCCTGTCATAAAAATACGCGAAAAATAAGGACGCGTGAAACAATAAGGACGCCGGAGGGCGCTCCTTCCCGGCGGCATTACGGCTTCGGGGCCTAAGATTCACTAAGCTCCCGTATTTTTGCTAAAGGCGTGAACCGAATTTCTGAACTCGCTGAGAATAGGTAAATCTACTTTCTTCAAGACGAACGCTCAGACAGCAGAAATTCGGCCCACAACGCAAAAATCCGCGAACTAAGTGAATCTAAGACCCCTGTAGAGGCAATGCCGCCGGGAAGGAGCGCCCTCCGGCTGTTTATTGGTTTCACTTGGAAGGAGAGTGAAAAAACCGGGAGGCTGTGCCGCCGGAAAGGAACGCCCGGCGTTTATACATTACCTGAGCGCTGTTGCACATTACCTGGGTGTTATTGGCGGAATTGCGGGGAATCCCATTTTTTCAATAGAATATCAGGATGTCAAAGAATCTTTGCGCACCAAAATCTCTTATGTAAATATCTGATTGCTTTCTTTTTTATCTTCCAATCGTTATAATAATTCCAAAAGACAATTATACGTTGTCAGCCACAAGCCCGGGCAGTTAGTGCAAGGCTTGGGTATCAACAGTAACCCAAAAGATAAATTTATCAATGGCTATGAAAAAGGAGGTATATAGTATGAGTATTGGACAACAAATATCAGGCATACGGAAGGAACATCAACTGACACAGGAGAAATTCGGCGAGCTGTTCCATGTCACCAGGCAAACTGTATCAAATTGGGAAAATGAAAAAAGCTACCCGGATCTGCAGACTTTGGTAAATATGAGTGAAATGTTTGATATCTCTTTAGATAGATTATTGAAGGAGGATATTCAGATGGTAAAAAAGATTGATGAAGAAAGATTGTATGGCGCAATGGCCAGACGGGAGAAATCCCGCATAGATTTTTTCACCGGCGCCGGTACCGGTTTGATCATTTCATGCTTGGTGTCTCCTGATTCTATAAGAAGGACTATCGTAATCTGCATTGGAATCATTTTGATAGGAATCGGCTGGTACAAAAAATCGAGATTTGATAAAACAATTATTCAGTATCTGGATGAGCAGGACGAATTGTAATTTTTCAAGACTCGCTCGCGAGTCTTGGTGCGGGATTCGGGTCAGTTACGCTGACATAATTCCAAAGCGAATCCCTGCACATCTGATATAGGTTACTGTCTTGCTATTTGGGCGGTCTTATGGTAAGTTATAAATGAAAACATTATTCTTTTGGCTATAAAGCCAGTTATGCCTGGATGGAGGAAAAATGATGATAAACAAACTTGATTCTATCGAATTTAGACTTAAAGAATTGCATGATTTTACCTGGTTAAAGAAATATGGCACAGCTTTTTGGGCTGTTGATGAAACAGGTTCGGGATGTGTTGGTATCGGTATGCAGAATGCACGTAAAAAATATTTCATTAAAATTGCGGGTGTAAATACAATCGAAGCAGAAGTATCACCAGAAGAATCTATTGAACTGTTAAAAGAAGCAGTTCATTTATATTACGACTTAAGACACCCGAATTTAGTGAAAATTATTGAGAATTACGACTACGACCAATTTTATGTTGTAGTTTTTGAGTGGACGGAAGGTGAGTGTTTATTTGACCATTGGAATTTTGAAAAATATCAAAGAGATACTACTATAAAAAGTCCTAAAGAAAAATTCAGGCAATTAACTGTTAGTAAAAAGTTGAGTTCAATAGATGTATTATTTTCCTTTTTACAAAATGTAAATAAAAAAGGATATGTTGCTGTCGATTTTTATGAGGGAAGTATTATGTACGATTTCTCAACAGATAAAACTACTATTTGTGATATTGATTTATTCAAAAGAGCTCCTGTCATTAATGACAAGGGAACTGAATGGTTTGGAACAAAGCGTTTAAAAGCACCTGAAGAATATATAAAGGGTAGTGCTATTGATGAACAGACAAATATTTTTACTCTTGGGGCATTGATTTTTGAATTTTTTGGTTGTTTTTCTGATGAAGAAATCAGACAAAGATATCAAAATAATCAATTTATTCCATGTTCATATTCTAATTGGAAATTAAATGAAGAGAGCTATCAAGTTGCAATCAGAGCCGTTAGTCCTGACAAAAATAAGCGATATATGACATTCGCTGATTTTTTTAAAGACTGGAAAAGTGCCTGCAGTACTACGTTTTGCTAGAGCGTGTTTGAACACAGATAAGTGAACAGTAACTGTTCGCATACAAAGAACATGTAATTCTACTAACAGTCGATTGTAAAAATCGGCCCTGAAATGTATTATGAATGTATCATGATTTCAGGAGGTGTTATTATATATGTACCAGATAAATAATCAGAAATTCGGAGAATTTATTTCCGGGCTTCGTAAGGCTCAAAACATGACGCAAAGGGAATTGGCGGAATGTCTTTTTGTATCAGATAAAACTGTGAGCAAATGGGAAAGAGGGCTGAGTTTGCCGAACGTTTCTCTTCTGATTCCTATTGCGGATGTTCTTGGAGTGACAGTAACAGAGCTTTTGAAGGGCGAACGGATTGCGAAGGAACAGCCGCTTGATATGAGGGAAGTAGAAGTTCTTGTGACCTGTTCGGTCGATTTGTCAGTACAGGAGCAGGAAAAGAGACAGGCTAATAAAAAGAAGTGGCTTGCCGCATATATCTGCAGTACTGTAATGACTGCTGCGGAAATTGCGTTTCTTTTATCATCGGGCATACAGATTGCAGAAATAAAAGACAGTGTACTGCTAGTTTCCGGTCTGATGCTCCTGTTTGGAAGTTGGTTCTGTCTGTTGGCAAAAGAAACTTTGCCCACCTATTATGATAAAAATAAAATTAACTATATATCTGATGGAATTTTTCGGATGAATGTCCCTGGCGTTCGCTTTAATAACAGCAATTGGCCGCATGTACTGAATGTCTGCAGAATATGGACACTTGCACTGGCGGTTCTGTTCCCGATATTCTATTATCTGACAGTAAAGATTATCGGCAGTAAGGATTTGGTTTTTTATGATATCTTTATTGTTGCTGTAGTTTTATGCATTTTTGTGCCAATTATCATTATTGCCAAAAAATATGAATAGACAGTGTTCATTACTGCTTACTCCGTAGGTGTGTAGGTGTGAACAGTAACCGTGCCTTAGGCACTGTCTTGCTATTTAGGCAAGCTTGTAGTAAGTTATAGTCAAAAAGCGCATTACTCTTTTGGCTATAAAATCAATTATACTGGGAAGGAATGGGTAATTTATGGGAAATTATTTAAATGTCGGCAATGCCGGTTTTTCATCTGTCATTAAGGGCATATATGTAGATAAAACAGAAATGATTTCATTTATTAATAGCACATTGGGTACAAAAGATAAGCTGACATGTGTAAGCAGACCGCGCCGTTTCGGCAAATCATATGCCGCCCAGATGCTTTGCGCATATTATGACAAAAGCTGTGATTCTCACAGATTATTTGAAATAGGGCTACCGCAATCCCACTGGCTTTAGTGCGCCCAGCGAAGGGTATGGTATTTAACAGGTGGAAATCCTGTCT
>JAUNGB010000201.1 GCA_030524715.1 Eubacteriales bacterium
GTGGTATCCGTTTTCTTATCCGTTTCTGTTTCCGTTTCCTTTACCGTGAACGTGGTTTCCACATAGCCGTTTTCTCCCTGAATTAAGATGGTATGCGTCCCGTCCCCAAGGGTTTTTAAATACTCCGGTTTCAGTGTGACCGTGGGCGGATTCCCGCTTACCGTATAGTCATCCCCGCTTAATTCTTCTCCGTCCACGGTGACTTTTATAATCTTGCCCACTTCTTCCGGTACTTTTATGGTAATCCCGGTATCCTTATCCCCGTTCCAATCACGTCCTCCGCCCGGAAGCGGCTCGTATTTCGTGTTCTCCTTTTCCGGCGCAGTTACCGTGACCTGACGCTCTGCCAGGATGGTTCCATCCTTGTCCCGGTAAACCGCTGTGCCTGTCACGCTTTCCCCCGGTTTCAGGGATATGCTTCTGTCTTTCCATTCCCATCCTTCCGGCAGGGGAACATCGTCCAATATCTCCGCTCCTGCCGCCGCCTTTATTTCTTCTTCCGGCTGTTCCGGTACTGTCACTGTTATGGCAGTGCTGCCCTCCTGCGCCCGCACCGGCTGACATCCGAAAAGCAGCAGGCATACAAGCATGAGAAAGATTCCCATTCTTCTTTTCCCTTTCAACGGTCTCACCTTCCTTCGTTGGTTTTTGGGAATATCCTTCCTTTAGTTAAGCTCCGCCGTAAATGTAATACTGCCCGCATAGCTTCCGGCCTTTGCCGCTTCCCACGCATCCTTTGTGATGGCTACGGAAAGCTGAAGCTCTTTTCCTTTTCCGTCTCCTTCCAGTCCTTCCCGCAGCTCCGTCTCACTCCAGTTGGCAGTTGTAAAAGCCGCTTGCCCGTTCATCAGGGTATAGGGCAGTTCTACCTTATGCGAAGCATTTTTCAGCGCATTGGATGTGGCTGTCACGGTTACTTTCTCATCCACATCCACATTTCCGGATACCTTCAGCACACCATCCAGCTTAGTGCTTGCCGCTCCGAACGTAAGCGTTGTCTGTGCGGGGATCGTCAGCTTATAGGTAGAATCCACTTCGGCATTCAGATCTGTTTTTCCTGTCTGTGTATCTGCCGCCCATACGCCCATCGGTGCGGCAATGCTTCCTGTCAGTGCGGCCGCCGTCAGAAGCGCCGCCAGTTTTCTTGATATTTTTGCTTTCATCCTGTTTTTCCTCCTCGCGGCCTAAAACGTCTCTGGGGTCTCTATGCGGTCTACAACGTCAGCTTCAAAAACGATGGTTCCCGAATAACTTCCGGCCTTGACTGTGCCGCCTGCGCTGTCCTTGACTGCGGAAAAATTCAGTATATTCGTATTTGCACCTGCAACTGGCACCGTGGACATATCCTGAAACTCCGCCACCACAAATCCATTTGATACCTTATTCCCATCTTTATCCGTAACGTCAGAAACCACCTTTGTGCCGGTATAGTCTTGTCTTACCAGCTCTACCTGATTGTTTGTAATGCCGCTTTTTATCTTTACCTTCACTTTTTCTGCTGGTGTGGTATTTACCGCACTCACACCAATATTTTTCACCTTTTTCTCTGCAGTTGATGACAGCGTGATTGATTCAGGAATACTCAACGTATATGTGGTATCCTGTAAATATTCCACCGTCATATCTTTGCTTTCTTCGTTCTCCGCATACACCGGCATTGCCGCCAGCATCGCTGCACTCATTATCCCTGCCAATGCCTTTTTTGTTAATTTGTTTCTGTTCATTGCTTTCATCCTCCCTACGCTTTATTGGATTACATTCAGTGTTAATTTTATCTCAGATCCGTTTAACGGTGTCTGTTCGTCATTCATGGCAAAGCACTCGTATTTGAGCACTGCGTCCTCATACGCCCCGGCGGAAAGCGCCTGTTCCAGCGTAATG
>JAUNGB010000202.1 GCA_030524715.1 Eubacteriales bacterium
GCAAAGGAAGGCAAAGCGGCAGTAGCGTCTTTTATGAGTAATGGCTTATAAATATCAGAAAGAAAAATGAATCGGAACTTTTTAGGAAAACAGCCTTAGACCATTTCATGTGGACGGGGCTGTTTTTTATTGCCAGGCATCCGAAGGAAAGCAGAGGAAGTAATGAATAAATCCAAAAGAAGAAAGGAATAAGATGGACAAAGAATTTCAGGTGATTGCAAAGAATATTAAGTATCTTCGGGAAAAAAGAGGTTATACACAGGAGCAGCTTGCAGAAGCAGCAGGGCTGTCGGTTTCGCATTTGAGCAAAGTGGAAACAGGGCAGCGACGGATTGGAATGAAAGCGTATCTAAGCATCTTACAGGAATTGGGGGCAACCGAAAGCGATTTTGTTTCGACTGCGGCGGATGAAAACGGTTTTAAGCAGTATCAAGCGCTTATGGAAGACTGTAGTGAGGCAGAAAAACGCTTTTTACTTGATACGCTGGGAAATTTAAAAATAAATATGAGAGTGCTGCTGCTTCTTTTGTCATAGGGTATCATATCATCGAGGACAAGTCAGATTACTGTTCTTATGGCAGGAAATTATGAGCATGCCGTAAGAGAACAATCACAGAAATAACCGCTGAAAAAGATTGATATTATTCTTATTATTGCGTATAATGAAGAGGTAAAGAAAGTAAAGAAAATCAAACGGATATTTTTGAAAGGGTGATGATATATGGAAGTAGCAAAGATTTCAAGCAAAGGGCAGATTACCATTCCCGTATCTGTGCGGAATGCACTGAAGCTGAAAGCGGGGGATAAGATTGTGATTTTAGAGGAAAACGGCAGGTTTTATTTTGAAAATTCTGCAATGCTGGCATTTAAGAGGGCAGAGGAAGCGTTTGCCGGAGAAGCAGAAAAGGCGGGCTTTGCAAACGAGGAAGAAATGCAGGATTACATGAAGGAAATCCGAAAGGAAGTAAGGGGGTATTAGTTTGCGGGTAATGCTTGATACCAACATTTTTATCTCCATGATTTTCTTCCCGTCCGCGCAGACCAGGGAGCTTGCAGGAAGGCTGACGGACAGCCATCAGATTGTGGTGTGCGACTATGTGGTTGAGGAATTACGGCTGGTGACAGACCGCAAATTCCCGGCAAAGAGGAAATTCCTTGACCGCTTCTTTCTGGAGCTTCCTTTTGAACTGGTCTACACACCGAAAATGTTGGATTTGAATGAGTTCCCGGAAATGCGTGACACAAAGGATTCCCCGATACTGGCAACGGCGATCATGGAGGGCATTGACGTATTTGTGACGGGTGATAAGGATTTTCTGGTTTTGGATGTGGACATACCGGAGATTGTCACGATGGCGGAATTTCTGGAACGATATTAAGAACATGAGGGCAGGCAGTGTGCGGAAATAAAAAAGTGCGCTGTCTGTTTTTCTATCTTATCCCATCCGAAAATCAAGGCTTGATTTTTATTTCCCATTAAATTGAAAAATCAGAAAACTGAATTATAAAAGTAAAAGGTAAGCAGTGTTTATGAGAGAAAATAGCACTGCTAATTTTTTTGTGAAAAAAATCTTCAATGAAATTCTTAAATTTTTCTAAAATGGTTAATATTTACCCCTCTCAAACCTGCGATTAGTGAGGGGATATTTTTTGAAGGGAGGTGATTACCAGTGGGACTGACAAGGCAGGAGCAGGAAACCGTCATTAACTTTGACAACGGTTCGCAGGCTGCGAGTATTTACACTGCCAGCCCTCAGATGATGCGGAAACTGGATGCGCTTGCGGCGGCTTACCCGGAACATTACCGGCTGACCGGGCAGACGGAGGTGTCAAAGACGTATTCCTGCGACAAAAAGCTCATAACCTTGCGGAAAC
>JAUNGB010000203.1 GCA_030524715.1 Eubacteriales bacterium
GGTATCAAGCATTACACGCAACCTAATACCCCCTTACTTCCTTTCGGATTTCCTTCATGTAATCCTGCATTTCTTCCTCGGTTGTAAAGCCTGCCTTTTCTGCTTCTCCGGCAAACGCTTCTTCTGCTCTCTTAAATGCCAGCATTGCAGAATTTTCAAAATAAAATCTGCCGTTTTCCTCCAAAATTACAATTTTGTCTCCGGCTTTTAATTTCAACGCATTCCGTACAGATACGGGAATGGTAATCTGTCCTTTGCTGGAAATCTTTGCTACTTCCATGTATCATCACCCTTTCAAAAATAATCGCTTGACTTTCTTTACTTTCTTTACATCTCTATTATACGCAATAGGAAGTATAATAGCAATCTTTTTCAGCGATTATTTCATGTTACTGATGTCTGAAATTTGTAATCTAATATTGACGAATCCCTTCTCTGCCTATATACTAAAGATAACGATTTTAAGCTTGTGTTACACGGCAAGGCTTCAAGTATTTTGTTCTAAGTTCCAGTCTTAGAAGTTAAATTTTGAAAATTCTATTGTTATAAGAAAGACATTGATTATTTTATGGGAATAATCAGTGTCTTTTTTATTTTTAACACATTTTGAAAGGAGGAAAAAAATCAGCAGAAAGAAAACAGGAAGGATGATGCGAAAAAGTTCTACTGTACTTAGAATAATTTTTGAAACGAGGTGTCTCTGAATGAAAGAAAAGAAAACTTCTACCCTGATTTTGAAATATATCGGAATGGATGATTTTTCCTGCCCGGTTTATAAAGACCAGTTTGAACATTTATGGAAAGATATTGATTTGGGAAACTCCCAAAATCCCAGTCTATATTCTGTAACCAACAATGAATTCGACGGAGAACCCATGTCCCCGATCCGGAAGGACTACGTTTTTTCACCTGCTCCATACCGGAAAAATCCATATGAATTCCAGTACCGAATGTTGAGCAGGCTGCAGTCTGACTGTGATTATTTCTTAGGTTATGGAGATCGAAGTCTCCGTATCCTCTATAAAAACGACCCCAAGGCTCATATAAACTATATGAAGGAGCTCTGGAACGGTTTTCCGGAAAATGAAAAACCACAATGGCTGACCTGGGAACAGCTTTTAGCATATGAAAAAGCAATATGCACAGGTTAAAATCCAGCAATCTCTCTGACACTAAGCCACACGAAATCCCTTTGAGCGGCCAATAAATTGGCTGCTCAGAGGGATTCTAATGCAAATCTTATGCCTGCTTTTCTTTACTCAGGCTTTGGAACGGTCTCGTATGTTCTTTGTCTGTTGTCTTTTTTGAAATAGGTTATCACAGTATAATCCAGTAAAATCGTTGCTTCAACGCCCGCGCAAGAGGGAGAGTTGGATTCATGTGTCCTGCATAAGGCACATGAATCATTAATATCTTCCTATCTCTCGCCCCATCCAATCAGTATCAGTTACTTTACTGCCCAAACCCGGATCCTACGGAATGTTTCAAAACAGGTTCTATCCGGCTGCAGGGTCTTCTTGAGCATCTCTTCCATTACTTCATTCCGGTATTCTTCCTTTAATGCTTCCGGCACACATTTTATAAAAGGAACCAGACTGGGCTGATCAATCCAGCGTATCATTTCCTCCGCATCAGAAAAATACCGATCTGCATGTTCCTCTGTAACGGATAGCATAGAAAAGCCAATATTCTCCGCCAGCTTCTCATACTCCTCTTTTTCCGGCATATACCACGGCCATTCAAACCCCTGGAAGCTTTTCCGGTATTTTTCCTCCCCCATTTTCTTTTT
>JAUNGB010000204.1 GCA_030524715.1 Eubacteriales bacterium
CATACCGCAGCCGATGGCTGCAATCAAATAAAAAGAATCATCCTATTCGTAGATGCGCGTGTTATAATGCACTTATCACGGTATCTGTGTACCAATTATCCATCGGGAACTAAATTCCCCTGCAAGCATTCATACGAAAGGATGATCCTATGAACACTATTTTAGAGCAATATCAAGATAAAATCAATGGCACTTTTTCTTTTTTTGACAGAATCATTATCAAAGGACATATCTTTCAGCTTTTTTCTCTCTCCGGCCGTAAGTTCTTCCTTTCCAGCCTGAATGTCCTTTTGAAAGATTTTTCTGCCTATGCCGCTCAGGTGACGGAACAGATCGTTTCCCATGTGGAATCAATGGCTGCTGACTCTAAACGGCCTCTGGTTTACCTGACTTCTTCCAAAATCCCAAAGGAACAGACAGCTTTGGAAATCCTGGAGAAGGATCCTGTCTCTGAAGGCCTCATTTGTATTTTGTCCGTTGTGGAAACCTGCCAGACTCTTCAACCTGTAAAGCAGGAGAATGGTCTGCTGGCACTCCGCTCCGTAAACCGCAAATGCAAGTACTATTACTTTTATTACCTTGATAAAAACTTTGGCTTTATGCATGTAAAGCTTCAAACCTGGTTCCCTTTCCTGATTCAGGTTTATATTAACGGGCGTGAAATGATGAAGCATATTTTTGATGAAAATGGCATCTCTTATCAAATGTATGATAACTCTTTTTCTTTCCTTAGCGATATCGAAAAAGCCCAGCAGCTTGCGGACAGGTTTGATTCAAAATCCCTTTGCCGCCAGCTTGATTTTTTCGCCCATAAAGTGAACCCTTATCTTAATACTATTGAAGAGATCCTGCACGCCGGTTACTACTGGTGTGTGGACCAGTGCGAGTACGCAACCGATGTTATGTTTAAAAGCCGCGAAGCTCTGGAGGATATTTATCCATCCCTGGTTGGTCACGCATTTTACGACTTCAAATGTACCGATGTTTTTTCCTTTCTCGGACGTAAACTGAACAATAAGTTCCAGGGAGAAGCTGTCTCCGATTACCGTAAGCGTCCGGAAGGCTGGAGGATTAAATTCAAAATGAAGTCGAACAGTATTAAGATGTATGATAAATTCAACTGCCTTCGTATTGAAATGACAATCAATGACCCAAAAGAATTCCAGGTTTACAAAGAAGTCCACCACAGGGATGGAACTGCTTCGAAGCGTTGGGTTCCCATGGGAAAGACGATTGCCAATCTATACCGGTATGCTGAAATATCCCAGGCCGCAAATAAAAGATTCCTGAATGCCATGACAAATGTGATTCCGGCAAAAACGATTGAAAAAGAGATCAATAGTGTCTGCATGAAAAAGGTTACGGATACCCGGACTTATTCCGGATATAATGTCTGGTCCCCGGAAACCATCCTTCTGTTTGAGACGATTTCTGATGGGAAATACCTGATCAGAGGTTTCACGAATAAGGACATCCGCAGGGTGATCTTCGGGAAGCAGTCAGAAACAGCCCAAAACAGAGGCCGGATGAGCAGAATGCTTTCCAAACTCCGCGCACATGGATTGATACGTAAGGTTCCTCATTCCAGAAGATATCTCCTGAGTGATAAAGGCAGGCGTGTGCTTGGCGCGCTGATCGAAACAAAGCGCAGAATCTATCCGGGACTTGCTGCCGTATAAAAACAGCCGCTTATAACAGTCAGTTGACCTGGCGTATGGCAGGTTTTATACTTGTGTCCAAAACTATAAATTGATGTTTTTTACTTATGTTCTGATAATACAATAACATA
>JAUNGB010000020.1 GCA_030524715.1 Eubacteriales bacterium
TTTTTCCACCAAGGGGATAGTGCGCCCAAAATTCAAGTTACAGATTCACACTTTTATTTGTAAATCATTATAACTCTATACTTTTCTGGCTGCAATAAAATTTGGTATTTTTTACAAAAAAAATAGTTGCTGCAAAGGGGGATAAAAATCTCTGTAAAGAGAGAGAAAAACCACTTGACACTTCCCGGAATTTCGCATAGAATAGTTTGCAAATGAGATAAGTTATTATGGCGATGAAGAGAATAGTACATGAGGAGCAATCCCAGAGAGGAATCCCGTGTCCGGCGGCTGCACATAGAGAATGCAGGCAGGCCAGGCGGTGGTGTGAGGATTCTGTGCGTGAATCATGGAACCGGCCTCGGAGCCCCGTGCAACTGAAGTACGGCGTCATTCCTGCGTTAACGGAAATCGAGAGAGCAGAACAGGAGATATCTTTACACAAGAGGTTTTTTGTAATGCTAATTAGGGTGGTACCGCCGAAGCAGTTCGGTCCCTTGTGAGGGATTGAGAGGCTTCTTTTTTTATGAGAAAAAGTATCTCTGCCCGGACGGGTATTATAAAAAGTGAGCCTTTAAATCCCACAACCAATCAGTGAATCACATAAAAGGAGAGAACAAAACCATGGCAAAAGAAAAGAAATTAGTAGAAGCCATCACTTCCATGGAGGAAGATTTCGCCCAGTGGTATACCGACGTGGTAAAAAAAGCAGAGCTTTGCGACTATACCAGCGTCAAGGGCTGCATGGTCATCAAACCTGCAGGGTATGCAATCTGGGAGAACATCCAGAACGAGCTGGACCGCAGATTTAAGGAAACAGGCGTAGAAAATGTTTACATGCCTATGTTTATTCCGGAATCTCTGCTGCAGAAGGAAAAGGATCATGTAGAGGGCTTCGCTCCGGAAGTCGCATGGGTAACACATGGAGGACTGGAGCCTCTGCAGGAGCGCCTGTGCGTACGTCCCACCTCTGAAACCCTGTTCTGCGATTTCTATCAGAAAGAAATCCACTCTCACAGAGACCTGCCGAAGGTTTATAACCAGTGGTGCTCCGTTGTCCGCTGGGAAAAGACGACCCGTCCTTTCCTCCGTTCCCGTGAGTTCTTATGGCAGGAAGGCCATACGGCCCATGCAACCGCGGAGGAAGCAGAAGAGAGAACCATTCAGATGCTGAACGTATATGCGGATTTCTGTGAAGAGGTACTTGCGATTCCGGTTATCAAGGGAAGAAAGACGGACAAAGAGAAATTTGCAGGTGCGGAAGCAACCTACACTATTGAATCCCTGATGCATGACGGAAAAGCCCTTCAGTCCGGTACCAGCCATAACTTCGGCGACGGCTTTGCCAGAGCCTTCGGTATCCAGTATACGGACAAAGAAAACAAGCTGCAGTATGTACATCAGACATCCTGGGGTATGACCACCCGTATGATCGGCGCCATCATCATGGTACACGGCGATAACAGCGGCCTTGTCCTGCCTCCGAGAATCGCGCCTGTGCAGGCTGTGGTCATTCCCATCCAGCAGCGCAAGGCAGGGGTTCTGGAAAAGGCGGACGAGCTTTACGCAGCGCTGAAAGCAGCAGGCATCCGTGTGAAGGTTGACGATACGGACAAGAGTCCGGGCTTTAAGTTTGCAGAGCAGGAGATGCGCGGTATTCCGGTACGTATCGAATGCGGTCCCAAGGATATCGAAAACGGTCAGGCTGTTATCTGCCGTAGGGACACCAGAGAAAAATATACGGTTACCTTTGAAGAGCTTGCAGAAAAGGTCAAAGAAATTCTTGATATTATGCAGGCGGATATGCTGGAACGCGCCCGTGCGCACCGGGACGCGCATACCTATGAAGCCACAGACTATGAAACCTTCAAGGATACCATTAACAACAGGCCGGGCTTTGTAAAAGCAATGTGGTGCGGCTGTCAGGAATGCGAAGACAAGATTAAAGAAGACGTACAGGCAACCTCCAGATGTATCCCATTCGAGCAGGAACATCTGAGCGATACCTGTATCTGCTGCGGCAAGCCTGCAAAGAAGATGGTTTACTGGGGCAGGGCATACTAAAAAGTACAGGTAAGACGGGCAGGTTCCGATTAGGGAATTCTGCCCGTTTATTCCGTCTGTTTATCGGGGCGGATATTTGCATTCCGATTTGCTGCATGCTCAATGAACGCAGGGTCCTAAGCGACCTGCGTTCAAATACTGTTCAGGTGGTTTTGGTATGCTTTTATACAATGTCCAGTTGTCTGTCTCTGGCAAAATGCCTGTTCCCCAAGGCTGTTTACCGGCATGATCCCCATCAGGGAATTGGTCACAAAGCATTCTTCCATCTGTAAAATGTCTTCTTTTTTTAAGATACATTCCGTAACATTGAAATTTTCCATGACAAACCGCCGCATCACGCCCGGAAGCAGTCCGCAGGAGACAGGCGGCGTGTAGATCTTTCCATTACGGACAAAGAAAATATTCGTAGTGGTTCCCTCGCAGATTTCCCCTTTGCTGTTGAGGAAAATCTGTTCGTCCGCATTCAGGGAAGCAGCGCGGCGCTTTTCCAGGATACAGTCTCCGTAATTCATTGTTTTATGCCGCACCAGCGGGGAGGTTTCGTTGCGGTATACGCTGCTGTAAACAAGGCGGAAGCCCTTTTGGATTTTATCGGGCGTATAGGGATTGGGCCTTGTGGTAAAAAGCAGGTTTTTATCGGAAACCATGATTTTCAGAGCATAATGCTCCCCCTTCCGGGAGGACAAAAACTCCATAACCGCCGTTTTCGTAACGGTCCGGGAAATCCCAAACTCCGTAAGGGAAGCGTGAAGTCTTTCCAGGTGCCGACCAAGAAAAACCGGCCTGCCGTTCTCCACACTGATAGTCTCAAAAAGTCCGAGACCGAACTGATAGCCTTCATCTAATATGATCTGCATAATGATAAATCCCTCCCAATGAGCATGCAGCAAAGCGGAATGTGAATGTCCGCCTGACCCTTCAGATTTCCATACTGAAGATTGCTGCAGCCAAAATATTTAAACCAATGTCATAAGCAGCCCAACGCATCAAGAAGTGCTCTGGCCTTCTGGATAGTTTCCTCGTATTCAAATTCCAGGTCTGATTCATAGGTGATTCCGCCGCCTGCGCCCAGATAGTACATACCGTCTTTATATAAAGCTGTCCGGATGACGATATTAAAATCGCAGTCTCCGTCCAGAGACAGATATCCCATGGAACCTGTATAAAGATTCCGCCTGCCATGCTCCAACTCGTCGATCAGCTCCATGGCTCGAAGCTTCGGCGCCCCTGTGATGGAGCCGCCTGGAAAGGCCGCTTCCAGAAGATCCATAACGGTCAGTTCCGGACGAAGCTCCCCGACGATATTGGAGATCAGATGGAAGACAGTAGCATAGGCTTCCACAGTAAATAATTCTGTGACCTTCACGCTTCCCGGAACACATACCCGGTTCAGGTCATTGCGCTCCAGATCCACGATCATCAGAAGCTCGCTTTTGTCCTTCTCAGACAATTCCAGTTCCCGCCGAAGGGCGGCGTCTTCTTCAGGGGTGCTGCCGCGCTTTCTGGTTCCTTTGATAGGGCGGGTCTGTATCTTGCGGTTTCGCATTTGCAGAAAACGTTCCGGAGAAGCGCATACCACCTGAAAGCTTCCATAATTAAAGTATCCGCCGAAAGGAGATGGGTTTGCTGTACGAAGCCTCTCAAACATCTCATAGGGAGGCATGGAGCTTGTGATCTGTAACTGCTGGGTCATGTTGGCAATGTAAATATCTCCCTCGACGATATACTGTATCATCCGCCGGACTGCATCCTTGTAATCTTCCTTTGTGAAATTAGCGGTGACTGCTGCAGCGGCACTCTCAAGAGGATAGCGGTGTACGGCAGTGATATTTGATTTCAATCCCTGGGCAGGGTCGGGAAAACTTTCTTCCCTGACGGATACGGCGCTGTTTTCGTCGGCGGGGGACTGGTTTCCCTGGCTTTCCAATGCCTTGGCTCGGTAGACAAGGCTCAGAAGAATTTCCATACCGGCGTCGCAGTCCTGGCCATGCCCGTTTGCCACGAGAGAAAGCCTGTGGTTTTCATGATCTTCAATGATAAAGCTGTCATAAAAAATCAGGATACAGTCCGGAATGTCTACATCTTTTTCATATTGTGCCTTTACCCGCTCCTTTTCCCTTCCGTAGTCATAGGAGAAATATCCCACCGCGCCGGAAACCAGCGGAAGGGAGGCGGTATTTTTTTCCTGATGGGTACGCAGATATTTTTTTACATAGGCTTCAAAGCTTTCCTCTGAGGGCTTTCCGTTGACAGTAAATTGTTCTCCGTTTACCAGCTTCAGATAAGGATGCAGGGCAATGATGGAGTAACGCCCAAGCTGGTTTTGAAGGGAGGAATCCAGAAAAACAGAATCCTCTTTGTCATGTACCAGTGCAAAGATCCGGTGGATGGGCGGGTAATTGTCAAATTCCTGTATAAGCTGCATGGGTCTCCCTCCATCTCTTACATATTTTGTGAAAATTCATTAAGAGTTCGTGACCATACTGTGTCAGGACTGCCTCCGGGTGGAACTGTACCCCGTATACAGGCATATCCTGATGCTGAAGTCCCATGATCGCCCCGTCCTCGCTCCATGCGGTGACGCGGAGTCCGGGAGGAAGCTGTTCCTTTGACACAATGAGAGAATGATAGCGCGTCACTTCATAGGCTGCGGGCAGTCCTTCAAAAAGCCCGGTTCCATCATGGTGGATCATGGTGATTTTCCCATGCATGGGGCGAGAGCCCTTCTTTACGGTTCCGCCAAAGGCCTGCCCGATGGTCTGATGGCCAAGGCATACGCCGAGAATAGGGAACTTGTTCTGAAATTCTTTTAAAACGAGGTGAGATTCCACTGCGTCTGCCGGACGTTTGGGACCGGGAGAGAGAATGATTCCCTCTGGCTGCAGCTTATAAATTTCGGAAAGCGTTACCTCATCGGCACGCCGTACCAGAACCTTCTGTCCAAGCTCTTTCATATAAGCGGACAGATTATAAACAAAAGAATCGTAATTATCAACCATAAAATACATAAAAAAAGACCTACCTCACTTTCTGCGGAAATTCACAGTCGTTATCCTAAAGCAAGATTAGGTCCGTAACCTGTATAAACTGCATTATAAAGAAAAAATGCGGCCTTGTCAAACCTTATTTGTTTCTTGAAAAGGCCCAAGACGCATGGTAAACTTAAATAAACATTTGTGTAGAAAGGAAAAATTATGACTTTAGAAATCCCATCAAAGGTAGAACAAATTCTTCATATATTGGAAAACAACGGCTATGAGGCTTATGCCGTAGGCGGTTGTGTCCGCGATTCTGTTCTGGGCAGGACGCCGGACGACTGGGACATTACCACCTCCGCAAAGCCGGAACAGGTCAAGGCATTATTCCGCCGTACGGTGGATACCGGGCTGCAGCACGGCACCGTGACGGTTCTTATGGACAAAGAAGGCTTTGAGGTGACGACCTACCGGGTAGACGGAGAGTATGAGGATGCCCGCCACCCTAAAGAAGTGACCTTCACCGCCAGCCTGGAAGAAGATCTGAAAAGGCGGGATTTTACCATCAATGCTATGGCGTATAATCCGGTCCGCGGGATCGTGGATCTTTTTGACGGTATGGAGGACCTGAAAAAAGGGGTCATCCGCTGTGTGGGAAATCCCAGGGAACGATTTACAGAGGATGCCCTGCGTATTCTCCGCGCTGTCCGGTTTTCCGCGCAGCTGGGCTTTCAGATCGAAGAGAGAACACGGGACGCCCTCCGGGTTCTGGCACCGAATCTGGAGCATGTCAGCGCAGAGCGTATTCAGGTGGAGCTTGTGAAGCTTCTTATCTCTCCCCATCCGGATTATTTCCGTATTGTATGGGAAGAGGGAATTACCGGGGTATTTCTGCCGGAGTGGGACGCATGCATGGAATGCGCGCAGAATACACCCCATCATTGCTATACGGTCGGAGAACATATCTTGCACAGCCTTCTGAATATCAGGGCGGACAAGGTTCTTCGCCTTACAATGCTCCTTCATGATATCGGCAAGCCGGTGGTAAAGAAAACTGACGAAAACGGCCGCGACCATTTCAAAATGCACGGCCCGGAGAGTGAGAAAATGGCTCATACGATCCTTCGCCGCCTGAAATTCGACAACGATACCATCCATAAGGTATGCCGTCTGATCAAATGGCACGATTACCGCCCGATCCCGGAGCCGAAGTACGTGCGCCGGGCCGTCAACAGGATCGGAGAGGATATTTTCCCTCTTTATCTGGAAGTACAGGAAGCCGACATGCTTGCCCAGAGCACTTACCGGCGTGAAGAAAAGCTTGCGCGCATTCAGGGGGTGGCCGCCTGCTTCCATGAAATACAGGAGTCCGGACAGTGTGTTTCCTTAAAAACACTGGCGCTCTCAGGCCGGGATCTTATCCGTGCAGGCTATGCTCCCGGGCCGGAAATAGGAGAGATCCTCAACGGGCTTTTGGAGCATGTACTGGATCATCCCGGGGACAATACAAAAGAGAAGCTTCTGACGCTGCTTCCTCCCACAGAAGACTCCCCGACAGTTTCCGTTCACCAAAGCTGAATACAGGGAGTCTCCCCTGAAATCACCCGCATATCCCCCCGGGCCCGGACATAAGAATAGAAGGTACAAAAACTAAGAGGGGGATACACAATTGTATGATTACGGACTCAGCACCCTGGAGCAGTACGGACTGACCGCCCGGTCGTCCTCACGTACCCGCGGCGCTCTGCTGTGCCAGACGGAACAGGGACTTCTTATTATCAGGGAATTTCACGGCTCTGAAAAAAAGCTGAAAAAACAACAGGAGCTGCTTCTTACTCTCCGGGATCATGGCTGCCGGGTGGACAGCTATCTGGAGAACCAGGAGGGAAACCTTGTTACCCGCGACCGGGACAATATCCCTTTTACCCTTCAGCACTGGTATGAGGGCAGAGAATGCGATACACGCTCCAGAGAGGATATTCTGAGAAGCGTCCGGACCCTGGCCTGTATACATAAGGTCATGAAGCTTCCTCTGGTAGACGATTACACCGAAAAATCCCTGGAAGCGGAATACACCCGCCACAATCAGGAGCTTCGCAAAATCCGCAAATTTGTCCGCAGAAAAGGCCCGGCAAGCCCCTTTGAAAAGGACTTTGTTTCCAGTGTGGAGTGGTTTCTTGCAAAAGGCGACGAAGCGCTTCTGATGCTCCGCGATTCCGGCTATGAGGCCCTGCGCAGAGCTGCCCTTGATCAGGGTCGCATCTGCCACGGAGAATACAATCAGCATAATGTCCTGATGACAAAGACCGACACTGCGGTTACAAATTTCGGACATTGGGGCTATGATATCCAGATGGCGGATCTGTACCGCTTTATGCGCAAAATCCTGGAAAAATACAACTGGGACGTAAGCCTTGCCAGGGAAATGCTGAAAACCTATCATAAAGAATATTCTATTTCGCCGGAAGAATGGCAGAATCTTAAAATTCGTTTTACCTATCCTGAAAAATACTGGAAGCTGTCAAACTATTACTATTCTCATAACAAAGCATGGATTTCGGAAAAAAATATGGAAAAGCTGAGAACTCTCATCCGGCAGAAAGAAATCTGGGAGCGGTTTACCTGGAAGTGCTTTGAAAGCTATCCCTTTTAACCATCCGGGACACACAGGACAAAATTCGTTTTACAAATTCATTTTTCACACAGAAAACACAGGGATTTCCCTTTATTTTTCAGGGCAACTGTTGTATAATGGGAATACAAGTCAGGCTGTCCGGAGAAAGCTTGTTCCGGACAGTTCCAAAATAACGTATATAGGGAGGTACTTATAGTATGGAATACAAAGAGGTGTATGCTCAGTGGCTTGAGAACCCATACTTCGATGAAGCAACAAAGGCAGAATTAAAAGCAATTGAAAATGACGAAAACGAGATTAAAGAACGTTTTTACATGGATCTGGAATTTGGTACCGCAGGTCTGCGCGGGATTATCGGCGCAGGTACGAACCGCATGAATATTTATGTAGTAAGACGTGCGACACAGGGCCTTGCAAACTATATCGCAAAGGTAGACAAACAGTCCCAGGGTGTTGCCATTGCCTATGATTCCCGCCACATGTCCCCGGAATTTGCCCAGGAAGCGGCTCTTTGCCTTGCGGCAAACGGAATTAAAGCATATATTTTCGAATCCTTAAGACCGACGCCGGAGCTGTCCTTTGCAGTACGTCATTTAGGCTGTGCGGCAGGTATCAATATCACAGCCAGCCATAACCCGCCGGAATACAACGGCTACAAGGTATACTGGGAAGACGGCGCGCAGATCACACCGCCTCATGATACAGGAATCATGGGTGAGGTTAAGGCGATTTCCGACTGGAATACCGTTAAGACCATGGACAAGGCAGAAGCTGAGGCGGCAGGCCTTTTTGAAGTCATCGGACAGGCAATCGACGATGCGTACATGGCTGAACTGAAGAAACAGGTTATCCATATGGACGCTATCGAAGCAGAGGGCAAAAACCTCAAGATCGTTTACACCCCGCTTCATGGAACAGGAAATATCCCTGCAAGAAGAATCTTAAAAGAGCTTGGTTTTGAAAACGTATATGTAGTAAAAGAGCAGGAACTCCCGGACGGTGATTTCCCCACTGTAAGCTATCCGAACCCGGAAGCAGCAGAAGCCTTTGAGCTTGGCTTAAAGCTTGCCAAAGAGATCGACGCGGATCTGGTTCTGGCGACAGACCCGGATGCAGACCGTCTCGGCGTTCGCGTAAAGGATAAGAACGGCGAATACCATGACCTTACCGGAAACATGTCAGGCTGCCTTCTTGCAAACTATGAGATCGGCCAGAGAAAGGCTGTAAACGGAAGCCTTCCCGAGGACGGCACTCTTATTAAGACCATCGTTACCACCAATCTGGCAGACGCCATCGCCAAAGGCTACGGTGTGAACCTGATCGAGGTCCTGACAGGCTTTAAGTTTATCGGACAGCAGATCCTTGGCTTTGAGAACAGCGGCAAGGGAACCTACCTCTTCGGATTTGAAGAGAGCTACGGCTGTCTGATCGGAACCTATGCAAGAGATAAAGACGCCATCGTGGCTACTATGGCTCTTTGCGAGGCTGCCGCTTACTATAAGACTCAGGGCAAGACCCTCTGGGACGCTATGATTGAGATGTATGAAGAATTCGGCTACTACAAGGATGCGATCCAGTCCGTATCCCTGAAGGGAATCGAAGGGCTTCAGAAGATCCAGGAGATCATGAATACTCTTCGTGAGAAACCGCCTGTAGAAATTGCAGGACATAAGGTTGTTTCCGCAAGAGATTACAAGAAGGATACCATTACCGATATCGCGACAGGAGAAGTGAAGCCTACCGGCCTTCCCAATTCCAATGTTCTTTACTATGACCTGACAGACGACGCATGGTTATGTGTAAGACCGTCCGGAACAGAGCCGAAGGTTAAATTCTACTATGGCGTAAAGGGAACCTCTCTTGAGGACGCCGACGAGAAATCAGAGGTTATGGGCAAGGCTGTCCTTGACATGGTAAATTCCATGATGTAACAGCTATGGAGAACAATTATCAGGCTGCCTTTGACGAGCTGGTAAAGGTGGTTTATGAATTGCGTGAAAAATGTCCGTGGGACAGTGTGCAGACGCATGAAAGCCTCGGCGTTTGTCTTCAGAATGAAACAGAAGAGGTTCTGGAAGGAATTGACGCTTTAAGCCGCGAAGGCAGCGGAGATAATTTGTGCGAGGAGCTTGGGGATGTCCTGATGCTGGTCATCCTCCAGAGTATCATTGCCCAGGAGGAAGGGCTGTTCACATTGGAAGACGTCATTTTCGGAATTTCCTCTAAAATGAAATATCGGCACCCAAAGATTTTTTCACCGGGAGACGAGGCGGCCGCCTCTCTTTCCTGGGAGGAACTAAAGAAAAGGGAAAAGCAGCTTCGCAGAAAGTGATGGAAACATACCATAAACGATAGGAAAAAGCCTTGACAACTTGAAACAAAAGGTATATATATAGTAAACAGAGCATCGTTGCCACTGCGACAGGTGCGGATTAACAACAAAGAGAGATCATTTAGAGGAGGAAACACCATGAATAAAACAGAATTAGTAGCAGCAATGGCGAAAGAGACAAACCTGGCGAAGAAAGACGTAGAAGCTGTTTTGAAATCTTTCATCGATGTTGTATCTGATGAACTGAAAAACGGTGGAAAAATTCAGTTGGTTGGCTTTGGTACATTTGAGGTAAGCGAGAGAGCTGCCAGAGAAGGAAGAAATCCTCAGACCGGCGAGTCCATGGAGATCAAAGCTTCCAGAGCTCCGAAATTTAAAGCAGGCAAGGCTTTAAAGGATATGGTTAACGGCAAATAAGAGAACAGATGAACGATAACCGGGGGAACGATTTTTCGCGTTCCCCCATTTTTCGTCTTTGAGAGGAATGAAAAATGAGATTAGATAAGTATTTGAAGGTATCAAGACTGATAAAAAGAAGAACGGTCGCCAACGAAGCCTGCGATTCCGGCAGGGTACTGGTGAACGATAAGCCTGCGAAAGCCTCCGTACAGGTAAAGACAGGAGATACCATTGAAATCCAGTTCGGAAGTAAAAATGTAAAGGTTGAGGTTCTGGATGTAAAAGAAACCGTAAAGAAAGAAGACGTGGAAAGTATGTACCGTTACCTCTGATAAAGAGGGCGGCTGGCCGGATGGTCTATTTCATATCGGGGCAGCATAGACTAGAGCAAGCGGCAAAGCGGAATGCGGATGTCCGTTTTAGAGCATATTTGAAAATTGCTTTCTGCAAGATGTATCCCACAAAGTGGGGGATGCAGATTGCGGGAATGAATTTTCAAACGCGCTCTGGCATTGGTTTTGGCAGAAGGGGTTGCGGTAAGCGGGATTCCCGGCCCAAATGAGGGGAGGCTGGCTTTGGAAGAAAGAAAGGTGTCATCGGTTCACAGGCTTACATTGGAGAATCGTCAGGGGGGAACCGTTACAGGGGTTCTCGACGTGCATTCCTTTGACGAGGGAGAAATCCTTCTTCTTACCCAGGCAGGGAAATTGTCTGTGAAGGGGGAACAGCTTCATGTAAAAAGGCTGAATCTTGAAAAAGGGGAAGTGGATATCGAAGGGAAGGTCAATTGCCTGAATTATCTGTCTAAAAATACCGAAAAGAAGGAAGAGTCCCTTCTGAAGCGGATGTTCCGTTAAGGTATGAGCAGTTATATTCATTATGAGATTTTCCTTTTTTTGATATCAATTGGCCTGGGAGCAGGGCTTATGCTCTGCTATGTGTTCCTCAGAGTGCTTCGCAGGGTGTTTCCCCACCGTGGCGCGGCAGTCGCGGCGGAGGATCTGATCTATTGGTGCGCTGCAGGATTTGTATCCTTTGCTGTTGTGTACCGTTCCAACCAGGGGATCCTGAGAAGCTTTCTGCTTGCAGGTATCCTTCTCGGAGCATGGATATGCAGAATTACGGTAGGCCCGCTTTTTGAAAAAGCAGGGACGGCGATTTTGGGAATTCCTGTATTTTTTGCAAAAAAATTCATAAATAGGTTGCTATTTGTGGTCAAAAGAGGTAAAATTTCCGTGTATCAGTTGGTAAAGCGGAAAAAAAGAGAGAAAAAACCTACGGTTCCGCGAAGCAGGGAGAGCAGTCGAAAGGGCAGGAAGCTTGAAAAAATCAAACGCAAACCAAACAAAAATAAGAAGACTTAATAACGGCATCGGAATGATTGTGATCGGCTGCATCGTTTCGATTTTGCTGGCGTGGCTGGTAATGCAGAGCAACAGCATGGAAGCGCAACTGGCCGGTTACAATGCCAAGGCAGAAGCATTGGAGGAAGAGATCGAGCAGGAGAAGGCCCGTACGGAGGAAATAGACGAGCTGAAGGCATACATGGAAACAGACGAATATGTGGAAGACGCCGCCAGAGAGAGACTGGGGCTTGTCAAAGATAATGAGATTGTGTTTGAAGAAGAGAAGTAATCCCGTATTTTGCAGAAAACTTTTTATGGACGTTCGTCCCGGTTTGACAGATATTTTAAAAAGTATCCCTTATAATACCCACTTAATGAAGGACATTAAGGGGAGGGGAGAATATGCAGGAATGGATCATTGCCATGCTCGTTATCAGTGTGCTGCTGATTACACGGGACATGGCAAAAACTATTTTGGCGGGGAGGACGTCTGAAGCAGAGGAGGCTCTGCCTTTGTGTGAAAGCCATCCCCAGAAGGAAAAGGTGGAGCGGTATGCAGCTTCATTCCAGAAGCTGGCGGATACGTTTTATGGGATGCCTTACCGTAAGGACTATCTGAGCGGAGGCCAGATCGAGCTGATCCTGAAAGAAACCAATGAACAGGTCTGCAGTAAGTGTTACCAGAGAGAAATCTGCTGGGGAGAACGTGCAGGTATGCTGTATCAGGGGACGGAAGCCATGGTCCGCGCCATGGAAGAGGGGGATGAGGAAGCCCTCCGCAAGCTCAGAGGGGACTGGATGAGCGTCTGCGGAAGGTCCGTGCAGTATCTGGATTCGGTGAGGGAACACTTCCAGGAGGAAAAACAGAACCTTGTATGGGGGAACCGGATGATCGAAAGCAGGCTTGCCGTAGCGCAGCAGCTTACGGAGATTTCTAAAATCATGCAGATGGTCGCGGAAGATCTGTATGATATTTCCCAGGCAGCTCCGCAGTTTCGGGAAGAACTGTATAAAAATCTCAAAAAAAGGCATGTGGTTTTAAAGCATGTGTGGGTGATGGATAAAGTAGAAGGAAGACGCCAGGTCTTTCTTACTATGCGCGCGAGAAGCGGGCAGTGTATTTCCATGACAGAGGTCGCGCAGATTTTGTCAGAGGTCTGCGGGAGCGCCATGACGCCGGCAGGGGGAAGCCGCTGTATTGTAAACGGGGATTTTCATACTGTACATTTTGTGGAGGATGTAAGCTATCAGGTAATGTACGGCGTGGCAAAGCTTACCCGGGAGGAAGAAAAGGTTTCCGGGGATAATTATGTCTGCCGCCAGGAAGAGGAAGGCAGGTTTGTGATGTGCCTTTCCGATGGAATGGGCTCCGGGATGGAGGCCTGCAGGGAGAGCGAGGTCGTCGTGGAGCTTCTGGAGCAGTTCCTGGACTCCGGATTTTCCCAGGAAACGGCGGCAAGAATGGTTAATTCGGCCCTTATTCTAAAGGGCAGGGAAGGAATGTTTTCTACGGTAGATATCTGTGCGGTGGATCTGTATACCGGAATCTGTAATTTCCTGAAGGCAGGGGCGGCGGCAACCTTTATCAAGAGGGATCACTGGGTAGAGGCTATTTCCTCCCAGAGTCTGGCTGCGGGGCTGGTACAGCAGCTGGATTTTGAAACCTCGTCCCGGAAGCTGTATCACGGGGATTATCTGATCATGATGACAGACGGGGTTTTGGATGCGCTTCCCATGGAACGGGAGGAGGAAACCATGAAGGAGATCATTATGGACATTTCGGAGGAAACCCCAAAAGAGATCAGCCGTGGGATCCTGGAGAGAGTTCTTGGCTACAGCGATTACAGGGCAAAGGACGATATGACAGTTCTGGTTG
Source organism: Eubacteriales bacterium (assembly GCA_030524715.1). Classification (GTDB taxonomy): domain Bacteria; phylum Bacillota; class Clostridia; order Lachnospirales; family Lachnospiraceae; genus Blautia_A. The sequence continues at coordinate 13,625 of JAUNGB010000020.1, forward strand.
CCGGAATGTGGAAAAAATGAGCTATAGTAAACGGTAAGTAAAGCGGACATTCGCATTCCTCTTTGCTGCATGCTCATGAACGCAGGCCGTTTTACGCGGGGGAATGCTTATCTGCGTTCAAACACGTTCCAGTGCTGCAAAATGCGAAAGGTAAGAACAACGTAAAGAGAAGGAAAAGGTCATGTACGAAAAGGTCAGAGGATACATCAGGGAGAATCAGATGCTTACCCAGGGAGATACCGTGCTGGCGGGCGTATCCGGCGGCGCCGATTCTCTGGCGATGCTGGCGATGCTGGCAGAATATAAAAAAGAAATCAAATTTGATATTCATGTGATTCATGTTAACCACGGCATTCGCGGTGAGGAAGCAGACGGAGATCAGAGGCTTGTGGAGGAAATCTGCAGGGAATGGGAGATTCCCTGTGATGTTTACCGCTATGATGTGCCTTCTCTTGCTTTGAAATGGAAGGTCGGAACGGAAGAAGCAGGAAGAATGGCAAGGAAAAAGGCCTTTGAGGAAGAGGGCAGGAAACTCGGGAAGCTGTCCGGGGAAGCCGGAAAGGAACACGGCCTGAAAATCGCCCTGGCCCATAACCGGAATGACCTGGCAGAGACGATGCTTCATAATCTTTGCCGGGGGAGCGGGCTTCGGGGCCTTTGCAGTATGCGGCCGGTAAACGGTAAGATAATCCGGCCTGTTTTGTGTTTAGACAGAAAAGAAATTGAGCATTATTTAAAGGAACGGGGAATTTCGTATGCGGTAGACAGCAGTAATCTTGAGGACGCCTATACAAGGAACAGGATCCGTCATAAAATCCTGCCGTTGCTGGAAACGGATGTGAATCCACAGGCAATCGCGCATATGGCGGAAACAGCCAGGGTGGCCGCCCAGGCGGAAGAATATCTTACCCGGAAGGGAAGAGAACTGGCAGAGAAGTATCTCTGCCGGGAAGCTGTTCTTTTATCAGAGAAAGAAAGCTTTAATTTGAAAAAAAGCTTTAGTTTGGAAGAAAGCTTTCTTTTGGGGGAGAGCTTCTTTGAGGCAGAGCCTATCCTGATAAGCTATGGGGTTATGGAGATATTTTTCCGGCTGTCCGGGAAGCGGAAGGATTTCACGGCTTTTCACATCAGGCAGGTTCAGAGTCTTTTCGGGATGCAGACAGGAAAACGTACAGAGCTTCCCTACGGGCTTATGGCAAAGCGGGAATACGGAGGAGTCCGTATTTACCGGATGCCCCCGGACGGACATAAAACGGAGCAGGAAGCGGAATGGGAGATTATCATTCCGGGAACTACAGTCTGTTCCTTCGGGGAGCTGTCAGCCAAAATTTTTTCTTATCAGAAGGAGAAGATTCCACAAAAAAAGTATACGAAATGGTTTGATTATGATAAAATAGAAGGAAATCTGACTGTCCGTACACGGAGAACAGGAGATTTTCTTATAGTGAATCAGGACGGCGGCCATAAAAAGCTGAACAGGTATATGATCGATGAAAAAATCCCCCGGGAAGAACGGGATCATATCCCTCTTGTGGCGGCAGACAGCCAGGTTCTCTGGATGATAGGCGGACGGATCAATGAGAGGTACAAAATCACCCCCGGTACCAGGCGGGTATTAGAATTAAAATACCAAGGAGGATATTATCATGAGTGAAAAAATCAGGGTTTTACTCAGCGAACAGGAGGTCGATGAAAGAATCAGGGAGATCGCAGGGCAGATCAGCAGGGATTACGAAGGAAAGGAAATCCATCTGATCTGCGTGCTGAAGGGCGGCGTATTTTTTACCTGTGAGCTTGCCAAAAGGCTCACAGTTCCCGTATCTTTGGATTTTATGTCGGTTTCCAGCTATGGCGACGATACCAAATCCAGCGGCGTTGTGAAGATCGTCAAGGATCTTGATCAGCCGTTAGAGGGAAAAGAGGTTCTGATCGTAGAGGATATCATTGACTCCGGAAGGACGTTAAGCTATCTGATCGAGATTCTCAAGGGGCGTAATCCAAACAGCATCCGTCTGTGCACCCTTCTGGACAAACCGGAACGCAGGGTAAAGGATGTGAAGGTGGATTACTGCTGCTTTGAAATTCCGGACGAATTTGTGGTGGGGTATGGTCTGGATTATGCCCAGAAGTACAGAAACCTTCCATTTATCGGCGTAGTGGAGTTTTAACGCAGGCAGGCCGCGTAAGCGGCCTGCGTTTATGAGAATGCAGCAAAGCGGAAAGTGAATATCCGCGAATATCCGCGGCCTAAAGCATGTTAAAAAATTGCTTTCTGCAAGAGGCGTCCCACAAAGTTGGGGATGCAGATTGCGGAAAGGAATTCTTAAACACGATACAGCCGGATAGAAAGGAGAAAAGTTAAGTGTATAAGCAGTCAAGCAGGATCAGCCTGTATCTGGTGCTGGTTGTGATACTGATTGCCGGGTATCTGTACCTGAATAATCAGGTAACATTCCAGGACGATGATTACACAATAGGTGCGCTGGAGCAGGCGGCAGAGGACGGAGAGATCGTGGCAGCGAGGATTTACCAGAACCGTGAGGTACCTACCGGTTCGGTAGTGGCAGATATCCTGGATGTAGGACAGAAGCGTGTTTATGTAACAGACGTCAACGAGGTGAAGGAGATGCTGGAGGATAACGGCATCGACGTCTCCATAGAAAACGTTCCCCAGGAAAATGTATTTTTGACTACATTGCTTCCGGTGCTTCTTACCGGTGGCCTGGTCGTGTTCCTTTTTGTTATGATGAACAGGCAGATGTCAGGCGGCAACAGCAACAGTAAGATGATGAATTTCGGAAAAAGCCATGCCCGTATGATGCTTCCCGATGATAAAAAGGTTACCTTTGAGAATGTAGCCGGGCTTCAGGAAGAAAAGGAAGATCTGGTCGAGGTGGTGGATTTTTTGAAGAATCCGCAGAAATACACAAAGGTGGGGGCAAGGATCCCCAAGGGCGTGCTGCTGGTTGGCCCTCCCGGAACCGGTAAGACGCTTCTGGCAAAGGCTGTAGCCGGGGAGGCGGGCGTTCCCTTCTTCTCCATTTCGGGTTCAGACTTTGTGGAAATGTTTGTAGGCGTGGGCGCGTCGCGTGTCCGTGACCTGTTCGAGGACGGCAAACGCCATGCGCCGTGTATTATCTTTATCGATGAGATCGACGCTGTCGCAAGACAGAGAGGTACCGGAATGGGCGGCGGCCATGATGAGAGAGAGCAGACATTAAACCAGCTTCTGGTGGAGATGGACGGCTTCGGGGTCAACGAGGGAATCATTGTTATGGCGGCCACAAACCGTGTGGACATTCTGGATCCCGCTATTTTAAGACCCGGCCGTTTTGACAGGAAGGTAGCCGTAGGAAGACCGGATGTGAAGGGACGTGAGGAAATCCTTAATGTCCATGTGAAGGATAAGCCGTTGGGCGAGGATGTGGATCTGCGTCAGATCGCGCAGACAACGGCAGGCTTTACCGGTGCGGACCTTGAGAATCTTCTCAATGAGGCTGCCATCCTTGCAGCTAAGGAGAACCGTGCTTATATTACACAGCAGGATATTAAAAGCTCCTTTATTAAGGTAGGAATCGGGGCGGAGAAACGGAGCAAAGTCATATCCGACAAAGAAAAACGCATTACGGCATACCATGAGGCCGGACATGCGATCCTGTTCCATGTACTGCCGGATATGGAGCCGGTCTATACCATTTCTATCATTCCTACGGGAATGGGGGCGGCGGGATATACCATGCCTCTGCCTGAAAACGACGAAATGTTCAATACCAAAGGAAAAATGCTTCAGGATATCACGACGCTTCTTGGAGGCCGTGTTGCCGAGGAAATTATCTTTAAGGATATTACGACGGGAGCGTCCAATGATATTAAACGGGCAACCAGCACGGCACGAGCCATGGTCATGAAATACGGAATGTCCGAAGAGGTCGGCCTGATCGCTTACGGAAACGATGATGACGAGGTATTTATCGGCAGGGATCTGGCCCATACCAGAAGCTACAGCGAAGAGGTGGCTAAGGAGATCGATAAGGAAATTCACCGGATCATTGAGGAATGCCATGACCGTGCAAGGGAAATTATCCTGCAGCATCAGGATGTACTCCATAGCTGTGCAAAGCTCCTTCTCGAGAAGGAAAAAGTGCACCGGGATGAATTTGAGGCACTTTTTACAAGGGATTTTCAGGAGACTGAAAAAACAGATATATAAAATAACCAAAAAAGTGTGCCAAATTTTGTGAGATTTGTGCACACTTTTTCGTTGACCCGTGGTACTATATATATCGTAAAAACCCCCCAATACATTATATAGTTTTTGCTACACCCCATAAGAAGAAATACCTTCTCCAAAAAAGACAGCTTATCCCGCTGTCTTTTTTACTTTGTAGAAAATTGCGTACGGTGATGAATATCTGGTTGCTGTTCATTCCCAGGTCTTGCATTAACTGCAAGACTATGAGCTAATAATGTATAATTGGTTACAGTTCATTCCCAGGCTTTGCATTAACTGCAAGACTATGGGCTGATTATAATTGTCAGGAATTACAGACAAGTTGAAGGTTTGGGTTGTAAGTTGGGTGAAATTAAGATAAAATAAGAGTATTCAGCAGTGCATAAATATAATATATATAAGATATATAATATATATAGAGGAAAGACAGCGGAGGGCACTGCATATTTATTAAGGGGATTGGACATGAAACGGGAAAGCGTAGACATAACAAAAAAGATGCAGTATATTTTAAACATGCGGCCGGTGCTTAATAAGGACGCGTTGTTCAGCGACGGTACAGAATATTACAGAAGTCCTGCGGAGCCGAGAGCCGGTGAGGTTGTCATCATCCGTTTCCGTACCCAGAGAAATAACGTGGACGCAGTGTATCTGGTAAGCGAAGGCAAAAAACAGAAGATGAAAATATATAAGACCATGAAGGGCTTTGACTATTATGCCGCCAAGATCATGATGCCGGCGAAGGTGTTACGTTATCATTTTGAGATCAAGTATGGATGGGTAACCTGTTATTATAATTGTCAGGGAGTGAGCACGGAAGCACATGACCGCCTGGAATTCGAAATTTATCCGGACTATGATACTCCTGACTGGGCGAAAGGCGCTGTTATGTACCAGATCTTTGTGGATCGTTTTTATAATGGCGATAAGAGCAATGATGTGGAGACGGGAGAATACCATTATATCGGTGATAACAGCGTCAGGGTTACGGACTGGGATAAGGTGCCTGCGGTAATGGGGGTACGGGAATTTTACGGAGGCGATCTTCAGGGCGTCATGGATAAGCTGGACTATCTTCAGGAGCTTGGAGTGGAGGTCCTTTATTTAAATCCGGTATTTGTTTCCCCCAGCAACCACAAATACGACACACAGGATTATGATTATATTGATCCGCACTATGGAAGGATCGTGGAGGACGCGGACGGACTCCTTGTCAACGGCGACAAGGATAATTCCCATGCGTATAAATATATTAAGCGCGTGACAGACAAGAAGAATCTTGAGGCCAGCAATCAGTTATTCGCCGAACTGGTAGATGAGATCCACAGAAGAGGAATGAAGGTGATCCTGGACGGTGTATTTAATCATTGCGGTTCCTTTAATAAGTGGATGGACAGAGAGCGGATTTACGAAGGTCAGGAGGGTTATGCCCCCGGCGCTTATATTTCTGCAGACAGTCCTTACCGTTCATTCTTTAAGTTTAATGATGAGAACAGATGGCCTTATAATCCCAGCTATGACGGATGGTGGACGCATGATACCCTGCCTAAGCTGAATTACGAGGAATCCCATGAGCTTTATGAATATGTGCTCAGAATTGCAAAAAAATGGGTTTCCCCGCCTTATAATGTGGATGGATGGAGACTGGATGTGGCTGCGGATCTGGGACACAGCAATGAGTTTAACCATAAATTCTGGAAGGATTTCCGCAAGGCGGTGAAAGAGGCCAATCCCAATGCCATTATTCTTGCGGAGCACTATGGCAGCCCGGAAGGGTGGCTGGGAGGAGACGAATGGGATACGGTTATGAACTATGATGCGTTCATGGAGCCGATCACCTGGTTTTTAACCGGCATGGAGAAGCACAGCGATGAATACAGGGAGGATTTATACGGAAACAGCGACGCTTTCATCAGCGCAATGAAGACCCATATGCGTTCGCTGCACATGTCTGCCCTTTATACGGCCATGAACGAGCTTTCCAACCATGATCATTCCAGGTTTCTGACAAGGACCAACCGCCGGGTGGGAAGAATTTCCTATGCAGGCGCGGAGGCTGCTTCCCGGGACGTTAATGTGGCTGTTATGCGCGAGGCGGTCGTTATGCAGATGACCTGGCCGGGAGCGCCGACAGTCTATTATGGAGACGAGGCAGGAGTCTGCGGATTTACGGATCCGGATAACCGCAGAACCTATCCGTGGGGACATGAGGATCACAGCCTGATAGAGTTCCATAAAAAAATGATCGCTGTTCATAAAAAATACCGTATTCTTCGCAGCGGCTCCGTGAAATTCCTGTGGAACGATTACCAGGGACTTTGTTATGGAAGATTTTCCCATAACGAACAGGTGATCGTCGTCATTAATAACCGTGATGAAGAGCGCGAGGCGGAGATCGAGGTATGGGGAACCGGAATTTCACGTTTGCAGGATACCACGTTTGAGCGGGTGATGCTGACCCACAAGGACGGCTATACAGATGAAGAGGAAAGGATTACAGCCAAGGCCGGGATCCTTAAGCTTCCTATGCCTGCTTACAGCGCGACCGTGCTGCATCATAAGGATGAGGATATGCACAGGTAGGCGATATAGTGACGGCAAATTATAAATAAATTTGAAGTTTCCTGTAAAGTGCTTTCATAAAAAATGTTTTCTATAGAATGCTTTCTATAAAATGTCTCCTGCAGGGGAAAGACTGCATATAATGGTGAGAGGATATTTTCCTGATGGCAGGAGAGAGTATGATCTATGTAGTGAAGAATGGAGACAGCCTTTATTCTATTTCACAGGAATTCGGTGTGCCCGAGGAACGTATTATTTATCAGAATCAATTATACGGACAGGAATATCTGGCAGTGGGGCAGGCTCTGCTGCTTACAGGAACCGGACTGCCCGAGGAAAAAATAAACAGGCTTTATGTAACAGGATATGCATATCCGTTCATAGAGCCTTATTTGCTGCAGGAGGCAGCCCCGAGCCTGAATGAACTGCTGGTATTCTCTTACGGCTTTACGGCTGAGGGAGAACTGGTACCGCCCATATTAAGCGACCTCAATCTGATCGAAACTGCATGGAGGAACGGGGCGGAGCCCTTTCTGGTGCTTACCCCTTTTGGGGAGGATGGGAGATTTAATAACAATCTGGTAAAAATTGTAAGTGAAGACATGGAGGTACAGGGGCGGCTGATCGAAAACCTGCTGGATATGGTAAGGGAAAAGGGCTATGCAGGCGTAGATGTGGATTTTGAGTATATTCTTCCGGAGAACCGCGTGCAGTATGCGGAATTTGTGGGCAATCTTCGCAGGCAGATGAATGAAAACGGATATCGGGTTTCCGTGGCCCTGGCGCCCAAGACCTCAGCAGATCAGCCGGGACTTCTCTACGAGGGCGTGGACTACAGGCTCTTGGGCGAGAATGCCGATCAGGTGTTTTTGATGACGTACGAGTGGGGATACACTTACGGTCCTCCAATGGCCGTGGCGCCCATTAATAAAGTGCGTCAGGTGGTGGAATATGCCCTTACGGAAATCCCGGCGGATAAAATCCTCATGGGGATCCCCAATTATGCTTACGACTGGCCGCTGCCTTTTGAGAGGGGGAGCACCGCGGCCCGTACTATCGGCAATGTGGAGGCGGTCAGGATCGCAGAGGAAAACGGGGCGGAGATCCAATTCGATGAAACTGCCCGGAGTCCGTATTTTACTTATCGGAGAGATCAGGTGGAACATGAGGTGTGGTTTGAGGATGTGCGGAGCATAGAGGCAAAGCTGCGTCTGGCAGCCGGTTACGGCCTGAAGGGAGTGGGGTACTGGAATCTGATGCGCCCGTTCCGTGCGAACTGGGTGCTTCTGGATCAGATCATGCGGTAAATTGGCTGTCCAATAGAACTTTATTACGCCGATCAGGGATTTGGCTGCTTTTTGCTTTTTATGTAAATCTACTATAAATTCTTGCATATTGTTGTTTTTTTGGACAAAATGGTAGACGAAACAGCAAGAATCTGTTAAACTATACAGTATCTGGGTACGGGAGAAACCTGTATCTCAAGAAAGGTTAGGAGGAATTTATCATGTTAGTAAGTGCAGCAGAAATGTTGAAAAAAGCAAAAGCTGGTCATTATGCAGTAGGCCAGTTCAACATCAACAACCTTGAATGGACAAAAGCAATTCTGTTAACAGCTCAGGAGCTGAACTCCCCGGTTATCCTTGGTGTATCCGAGGGCGCAGGCAAATACATGGCTGGTTACAAGACTGTTGTTGGAATGGTTAAAGGAATGATCGAAGAGCAGAACATCACTGTTCCGGTAGCTCTTCACCTTGACCACGGCAGCTACGAAGGATGCCTGAAATGCGTAGAAGCAGGCTTCTCTTCCATTATGTTCGATGGTTCCCATTACCCGATCGAAGAAAACGTTGCTAAGACGAAAGAACTGGTTAAAATCTGTGCAGAGCACGGAATGTCTCTGGAAGCAGAGGTTGGTTCTATCGGCGGCGAAGAAGACGGCGTGATCGGCATGGGCGAATGCGCAGATCCTCAGGAGTGCAAGATGGTTGCTGATCTGGGAATCGACTTCCTTGCAGCTGGTATCGGCAATATCCATGGCAAATATCCGGCAAACTGGAAAGGCCTGAGTTTTGAAACCCTGGACGCCATCCAGAAGTTAACAGGCGATATGCCGTTAGTTCTTCACGGCGGCACAGGTATCCCGGCTGACATGATCAAGAAAGCTATCGACCTTGGCGTATCCAAGATCAACGTAAATACAGAATGCCAGTTATCCTTCGCGGCAGCTACCCGTGAATACATTGAGGCAGGCAAGGATCAGCAGGGCAAGGGCTTTGACCCGCGTAAGCTTCTGGCTCCTGGCTTTGAAGCGATCAAGGCTACCGTTAAAGAAAAAATGGAATTATTCGGTTCCGTAGGCAAAGCTTGATTATATCAGCATAGCTGACCCGAATCCGGCACTTGAATAATAAGAATAAAATGAACGAAGAGGACGGCGCATGCCGTCCTTTTTGTTTAACCGAATCAAGGAAGTCCCCTGCTTCATATTGTGCTGAGCAATAAGCAGGGGTGGGGACTTGCTTGTCTCAGAAGGGGTTTAAGCCCCTTCTGAGAAGCCGCATAGCGGCTATTCGGTTATGAGCAAGTAGCGAAGCGGATTGCGAATATCTGCTTGACTAGAAGATGACTTCCTTATATTCAGCTTCAGGATTTATTCGCAGGTCTTGGCGTGGAATTAAAGAACCTGCCCGGACAGGATAAACATTTCCGTCAAATTCCATATAAAACATGTTTAAATCTCATAGGATTGTTTATTGTCTTCTATCGAAAAATATGATAATATTTTTACATTAAAATCGTTCGGGGGTGCAATATGGTAACGATAAAGGATATGGCGGAGGAACTGGGAATCAGCACGACGACGGTGTCGAATGTTATTCACGGCAAAACCAGTGAAGTATCCCAAAAAACTGTAGAAAAAGTTGAAAAGCTTCTGGAAGAGTACGATTATGTGCCGAATATCAGCGCAAGGAATCTCGCGCGTAATCGTTCCAAGATCATCGGCGTTGCAATGAAAAGCCGGAAGGATAAATACGAAAACATTATTGCGGATCCTTTCTTTGGAGAACTGCTTGGCGTAGTGGAGGCGGAGATCCGCTCCCGAGGGTATTATATGATGATTTATACTGCGGAGGATATCGGGGAAATTTTAAGGTATGTATCCACGTGGAATGTGGACGGGCTGATTCTGGTGGGAATGCTTCACGACGACTTCGTCCGGATCAAGAGCAAATATAAAAAGCCGGTTATCCTTATAGACAGCTATGCGCCGAGGGATGTGGCGCAGTATGTGAACGTAGGGCTTGAGGATGAAAAGGGCGGATATCTGATGACAAAATATCTGCTTGATATGGGCCACCGCAAAATCGCGTTTCTTGCGGACAACATGGAGGGTGTGGACTATATAAGATACACCGGGCATCAAAGGGCTTATACGGAATATGGCCTGAAGAATGACCCGGAGGATCTGCTGATCATACGTCCGGGAATGATGGAACGGGAATCAAGCCTGATGGAAATTTATGAAATGTCCAAGAATTACACGGCCTTTATGTGCTGTTCCGACTATTATGCCGTAATGCTGATGAACTATTTAAGCGAGAGGGGAGTCCGAATTCCGGAGGATTTGTCCTTTACCGGCTTTGATAACAATATGCTGGCAAGGGTTGTCCGTCCTGCCCTTACAACTGTGAAGCAGGATGTCAGGAAGAAGGGAACCGTCGCCGTAAAATGTCTGGTGGATATGATCCATGGAAGCGTTCCGGAAGAAAATAACATTTTACTGCCTGTGGAATTGATCATCCGTGACAGCGTCCGGAAAATTGACTGAAAATCAGACCTGTATGAAAAAAATGAATGAAAAAGAAGAATGTAAAGAGGTATTTGCTGCTATTTGTGCAATAGTGACAGATATCTCTTTTTTTGCGTGACGGACAGGTAAATTATGTTAAAAAATAAACAAAACTTATGCGCAAAAGGGTATTGACATTTCGGCAGAATGACGATAAAATAAGAATCACAAAACAACCTTATGCGCAAAAGGTGAACGTAACAAAAAACAAATTTTATGAGGTGATTGAAGATGAAAAAGAGATTAATGGCTACACTGTTAACAGGTGCTATAGTTGCAGCATCTTTGCCGGCAGCACTTCCGGTTTACGCAGCAGATACCGAACTTCGTATGGTAAACGGTAAAATCGAGATCGACGCTCAGTTAAAGGCTTACGCAGAAGCTTATGAAGAGGAAACAGGCGTTAAGGTCACGATCGAATCTCTTGGCGGCGGCGTTGATATCAACGGCCAGTTGAAGAACTACTATGCGGCAGGAAACATGCCTGACATCTTCTGCTTCGCACAGGATTCCTATCAGTCTTTCAAAGACTGGCTGGAGCCCCTTGACGGAGAAGCATGGATTGATGATACGGACTATGAATTTGTAGGCGAGGACGGCAAGGTTTACGGATTTCCGTTTGCTGTAGAGGGTATCGGAATGGTTTACAATAAGGACATTCTGGATAAAGCCGGAATCGATCCTGCAACTCTTACTACCATCGACGCTTATAAAGCAGCTTTTGAAACTATCGACGGAATGAAGGACGAGCTTGGTATTCAGGCAGTTTGCTCCGTAGCGGCAGAGTCCGGACAGATGTACTGGTCCACAGGTAACCATATGATGGCAACCTACTATGCACAGGGCGTAGAGCGCGGCGATACAACATTAGTTGATAAGGCAAACGCAGGCGAGATCGACACAGAACGTATGGGCCAGTTTGCAGACTGGGTTGGCTTACTGTTCCAGTATGCAGATCCGAACGTACTTGTTTCCGGAACCTATGACGACCAGCTTGCACTGTGGGCACAGGGCAAGGCAGCTTTCATCACCCAGGGTAACTGGATTGATCCTTCCCTTCCTACATACGACGTATCCTTTGACTGCGGACTTGCTCCGTGCGCATTCTCCACAGAAGAGACAGACGGTATCCTTGTAGACGCTCCTTCCTTCTGGGGTATTTATAAAGACAGTGAAAACGTTGACGCAGCAAAAGCTTTCTTCCAGGCAATCTCTTCCACAGAAGCAGGACAGAAATGCCTTGTAGAAGAATGCGGTACTGTATCTCCGTTTAAATCCTGCGAACTGGTACCAAGCACTCCTCTGGCAGCAAGCATGATTCCATACATTCAGGACGGAAAGACCTATGCATGGGATTGGTTATGGCAGAAAGAGGGCGTTGCTCAGAACGCAACGGGTCTGGTATTCGAGGCATATGCTAAAGGTGACCTGGATAGAGACGGATTTGTAGACATGATGGCAAGTACAATTGCTGATTACATGGCTGCCAACTAAGATCCGGTAGCGGATAGGCGGCTTTTATAGCCGCCTATCTAATTTTTTACACTTTTTTTGGAAAAATTTGAGCAGAAGGGGGAATTTTCCATGAATCAGGGTTCTAAGCGTACAGTTGCGCTTGCAGCTATCGTAATCGGAATCGTTGCTATGGTCTATGCTCTGTTCCTGGACATTACAGGAAGCGAAAGCTCCATAAGAGGAGCAATTCTGATAATCGGAGCAGTTCTGGCAATTTTCGGAGCATACTGGATGCCGACAAGAAAGCACCGCATGATCATTAATGTGTTATTTCTGCTGCCATTGGTATTTACATTTCTGGTAACGGTTATTATTCCGTTCCTGCTTGGTATTTTCTATTCCATGACAGACTGGAACGGCGTTAAATTTGAAAACTTTGTAGGACTTGGAAACTATATTTCCATGTTTAAGAATCAGGACTACCTGTATTCCTTTGTAATCACCTTTATTTTCACGGTTGTAAATATGATCGCCGTGAACGTAGTTGCCTTTGCGCTGGCTCTTTTGTGTACCTCCAAGGTAAAGGGACGCAACTTCTACAGAGCGGCATTCTTCCTTCCTAACCTGATCGGCGGTATCGTATTGGGCTATGTATGGCAGTTTATTTTTAACCAGGTATTAACAAGTATCTTTAAAGGCTCTCTTTCCATGCTGAGCGACCCGAACCTGGCGCTGGTTTGTATCCTGATCGTAAGCACCTGGCAGTATGCCGGTTATATTATGATGATCTATGTAACAGGCCTTCAGGGCGTCCCCAAGGATATTCTGGAAGCGTCCAGCGTAGACGGGGCAAACGCTATGACGACTCTTGTAAAGATCAAGATGCCTATGATCGCCAATACATTTACCGTTTGTATTTTCCTGACGCTGGTCAACTCCTTCAAGCAGTTCGACGTGAACCTGGCATTGACCAACGGCGCGCCGAGCCGAATCCTTGGAGGAAAGATGGTAAAAGCAACAGAATTCCTGGCGTTGAATATTTATAACACTGCAATTGGTAAGAACCAGTATGCCCTTGGTCAGACTAAGGCGGTTGTATTCTTTATCATTCTTGCCATTGTATCTCTGACGCAGGTTTCCATCAGTAAGAAGAAGGAGGTTGAGATGTAATGAAAGCGCAAAAACATAGAACATGGATTGCAGAGATTATCGCATTGATTCTTGCTCTGTTCGTATTGTCTCCGTTCCTTCTGGTAGTGCTGAACTCAGCAAAGACCAGTGCGGATATCGTCATCAGCCCGATCTCTCTTCCGACTAACTGGGGCCAGATGATTACCAATATTAAGAACGTTGTCAATAATCAGAGCTTTGTTTACTGGAACTCCTTCTTCAGCTCCCTTTTGATTACCGTAGTATCTCTGGCTCTTCTTGCCGTATGCTCCGGTATGGCCGCATGGGTTCTGGCAAGAAACAAGACGAAATGGTCCAACTTTATTTTCATGCTGTTTGTATCCGCAATGGTTATTCCTTTCCAGGTGGTAATGCTTCCGTTGCTTTCTACCTTCAGGAGCGTTTCTGATTTTACCGGAATCCAGATGCTCCAGAGCTATAAGGGGATTGTATTTGCCTATCTGGGATTCGGCGGTTCCATGTCCGTATTCATTCTCCACGGATTTGTAAAGGGTGTTCCTTACGAGCTGGAAGAGGCTGCATGGATCGACGGATGCTCGCCGGAAGGTACTTTCTTCAGAATTATCTTCCCGCTTCTGAAACCGTCACAGGTTACCGTATTGATCCTGAACGGTATCTGGATCTGGAACGACTACCTGCTTCCGTCCCTGATGCTTGGTCTGAACGGAAAGATCAAAACTCTTCCGGTTGCGGTAAGCAGCTTTGTCGGTTCTTATGTAAAACAGTGGGATTTGATCCTTACAGCCGCATTTTTGGCAATGATTCCGATCATTATTTTGTTCTTGTTTGCTCAGAAACAGATTATGCAAGGTATGGTGGATGGTGCCATTAAATAGCAGTTTCAGAAGGGGGCGCCTTTGGGAGCCCCCTTTTTCATTTCATAGGAAGGAATTATGATAAGATGAGAGAAAGTGGAATTTTATTGCCGGTAAGCAGCCTTCCGGGAAAATACGGAATCGGATGTTTTTCCAAAGAGGCGTATCATTTTGTGGATCAACTGGTTAAGTCAGAGCAGAGGTACTGGCAGATTCTGCCTTTGGGCCCTACAAGCTACGGAGACTCCCCGTATCAGTCCTTTTCTACCTTCGCGGGCAATCCGTATTTTATCAGTCTTGAAGATCTGATCGAAGAGGGCGTACTCACCAGGGAAGAGTGCGACGCAGTCGATTTTGGGGATGAGGAAGGCAGCGTGGATTACAGTAAGATTTACGAGGGCCGTTTTCCGCTCCTGCGCAAGGCATACGAAAGAAGTAATATCGCGGAAAATCCTGAATTTGTCCGTTTCCAGGAGGAGAATGCCTGGTGGCTGGACGACTATTCCCTGTTTATGGCTGTCAAGGCAAGAATGGATCAGGTAAGCTGGGATCAGTGGCCGGAGGATATCCGTAAGCGCTGGGGCTACTCGCTGGATTATTACCGGAGAGAACTGTACTTCGAGATTGAATTTTATAAATATTTACAGTTCAAGTTTGACGAACAATGGAGAAAGCTGAAAGCTTACGCAAACGACAACGGCATCCGTATTATTGGAGACATTCCCATCTATGTAGCATTCGACAGCGCAGATACCTGGGCAAACCCGCAGCTTTTCCAGTTAGATGAGGAAAATATCCCTGTAGCGGTAGCCGGCTGCCCTCCGGACGGATTTGCGGCTGACGGACAGTTATGGGGGAATCCTCTGTACCGCTGGGATTACCACAGGCAGACAGGGTACGACTGGTGGATGAAGCGCCTGGCGCATTGCTTTCAGATGTATGATGTGGTGAGAATCGACCATTTCCGCGGATTTGACGAGTATTTCTCTATTCCTTATGGGGATAAAACAGCCCACAACGGCCACTGGGAAAAGGGACCGGGTATGGATTTCTTCTATACTATGCGGGAAAGGCTTGGCTGGAAGGAGGTCATTGCCGAGGATCTGGGCTATGTGACGGATTCCGTTCGCCAACTGGTACGCGACAGCGGTTTCCCGGGCATGAAGGTGCTGGAATTTGCCTTTGATTCCCGCGACACCGGAAGCGCCAGCGATTATCTTCCGCACAATTACCCTACAAATTCCGTGGTTTACACAGGAACTCATGACAATGAGACGCTTACGGGATGGTTTGGCGGAATCCTTAAGGAAGAACAGGAGATGCTGCGGAAATATCTTCATGATTTCCATACCCCTGCGGATAAGATCTACTGGGAGGTCATTTATCTGGTTATGGGCAGCGTGGCCCGGATGTGTATTATTCCCATGCAGGATTATCTGGGGCTGGATAATAAATCCCGGATGAATCAGCCTTCTACCCTTGGAACCAACTGGAAATGGAGGCTGAAGAAGGGACAGTTGGACGACGCCCTTCTGGATGAGATTCTGGAAGTGACTTCCATTTACGGCAGAAAAGCATGGCACCCGCAGAACAAAAAAGAAAATCAGAAGAATATAAAAAATCAGCAGGAAATCGGATAAGAGGAAATCAGTTGAAAAACTGGTTGAAAAGATATGGAAAGAAACCCTGTTAAAAAGGGAATCCTATAAGAAAGGAACTTATAAAAATGAAAAGAACATGGTGGAAAGAAGCGGTTATTTATCAGATTTATCCACGTAGTTTTATGGACAGCAACGGAGATGGGATCGGCGACCTCAAGGGAATCACCAGCCGTCTGGATTATCTGAAACAGTTGGGAATTGATGTGATCTGGCTGTCTCCGGTTTATCAATCTCCCAATGATGACAACGGCTATGATATCAGTGATTATCAGGCAATCATGAAGGAGTTCGGTACTATGGAGGACTTTGATGAGATGCTTGAAGAGGCGCATAAAAGAGGTATCCGCATTGTCATGGATCTGGTAGTAAACCATACCTCTGATGAACACCGCTGGTTTGTGGAGAGCCGCAAATCAAAGGATAACCCTTACCGTGACTATTATATCTGGCGGGATGGGAAGGAGGACGGTTCCGCGCCCAATAACTGGGGCTCCTGCTTCGGAGGCTCCGCGTGGCAGTATGACGATGCAACCGATATGTATTATCTACACCTTTTCACAAAAAAACAGGCGGATCTGAACTGGGATAACCCCAAAGTGCGCCAGGAGGTTTTTGATATGATGACCTGGTGGTGTGAGAAGGGCATCGACGGCTTCCGTATGGATGTAATCAGCATGATCTCAAAAACGCCCGAGATGCCGGACGGTGAGGTTCATGATCTGTACGGTGATTACAATCCATATTGCGTGAACGGACCCAACGTACATAAATACCTGCAGGAAATGAATGAGAAGGTACTGTCAAAATACGATATTATGACTGTCGGGGAAACTCCGGGCGTCACCACGGAGCTTGCCAAGCAGTATGCCGGTGAGGATACCCACGAACTGAATATGGTATTCCAGTTCGAGCATGTGGAAGGCAACGGAAAATACGGCAAGTGGACAGACGAGAGAGTGCCTCTTACCAATCTGAAAAAAATCCTTTCCCGATGGCAGAACGAGCTGTACGGAAAAGCATGGAACAGCCTGTTTTGGGATAACCACGACCAGCCAAGAGCAGTCTCCCGTTTCGGGGACGACAGGCCGCAGTACAGAGAAGCGTCCGCGAAGATGCTGGCGACCTGCCTTCACATGATGCAGGGATCCCCTTATATCTATCAGGGAGAAGAACTGGGAATGACTAACTATCCGTTCCAAAGCCCCGCGGACTTCCGGGATGTGGAAAGCATCAACGCCTATAAGGAATGGGTAGAGGACGGCGTGGTATCCCACGAAGTGTTCTGGCCCTGCCTGCTGACAAAGAGCCGGGACAACGCCAGAACTCCGGTGCAGTGGGACGACACGGAGAATGCAGGCTTTACCACCGGCACTCCCTGGATCGCGGTAAACCCCAATTACAAAGAGATCAATGCAAAGGCGGAAATGGAAGATTCTGATTCTGTATTCCACTATTACAGGAAGCTGATCGCGCTCAGAAAAGAAAATCCGATTATGGTATACGGGAAATATGAGCTGCTTCTGGAGGAAAGCGAGGAATTGTATGTATATACCCGTACCTTGGAAGAAGAAAAGCTTCTGGTTGTCTGCAGCTTTACAGATAAAGAGACAGAGTTTACGATCCCGGAGGAATTTGCGGGCTGCGAATGCATGATCTCCAATACCGGAAACGCATATGAGGGCGGAACGGTTACACTGAAGCCTTACGAGGCCTTCGTACTCCATAAAAAATAAAGGTAAATAAAAAGCAGAAGAAAAAAATCCCCCCGCGGTGTCCTGCGGGGGGATTTGCGGCTTGATGCTGTCATGCCGCATGAGGTGATTGCGATTTTAGATATTACATTTCCAGGATCAATACCTGATATCCCTTCAGGGTGATAGTCTGTGCATCCTCAGTAATGTCCGGATAGTTGTTCAAAAGCACCTTTTTGTAAGCACCCGGAAGGGTGATCTGCTGTTCTTCTCTCTGGTAGTTGCCCACAACCAGAAGAGTTTTATCTCCCTTACGGTAATAAGCCATCAGGTTGTGGCGATCTTCCCATACCGGCTCCAGGCTGCCGTACACAACGGTTTCTTTATATTCCGGATTCTTGCGCAGGGCGATCAGCTCTTTATAGAAGCTTCTGACGGAAGCCGGGTCATTTTCCTGAGCGGCTGCATTGATTTCCGTATAATTGGGATTTACCTTAAGCCATGGAGTGCCGGTGGTAAAGCCTGCATTTTCCTCTGCGGACCACTGCATTGGAGTCCTTGCATTGTCACGGCTGAATCTGCGGACTGCCTGCAGGGCTTCCTCCGGGGTTTTTCCTGCGTCGAGGGCAACCTGATATTCATCCAGGGAGGAGATGTCGTCCACTTCATCGATGGAATTAAAATGAACGTTTTCCATACCAAGCTCCTGACCCTGATAGATGAACGGAAGGCCGCGGAGCATGAAGTTTAAGGCTGCCAGCATCTTTTTGCTTTCGGTACAGCAGTCTCCCTCCGGGATGTAACGGCTGACGCCGCGGGGTTCATCGTGGTTTTCGATAATATTGGAAACAAAACCGATATTGCCGATTTTTGCCTGAGTTTCAAAACAGCATTTCTTATAATCGTCCGGTGTGATCACTGCGGAATCATACCAGCCCTTGTCACTGGCGCCGAAAATAGTCTCGTTAAAGTCGAACATACTGGAGAAATATCCGTTTTCGCCGATGAAATCCGGGATTTCTTCTTCTTTTTCATTGAATACTTCACCTACGGAGAAGGCGTCATATTTCTTAAAGGTCCGGTCGCGCATTTCGCCGAGGAATTCTCCGATACCCTGTGCTTCTTCCAGCATCTTTTTGATATTGCACAGGCCGTCGTCCCTGTCCGGCTCATAGTCGTGGAGGGGAAGGGCTTTTTTGATATTGATGATCGCGTCGATACGGAAACCGCCGAGCCCCTTGTCCAGCCACCAGTTGATATTTTTATAAACCTCTTCTCTGAGCTCCGGATTTTCCCAGTTCAGATCCGGCTGTTTTTTGTGGAATACGTGAAGGTACTGTTTATTGGTTCCGGGCAGATCCTCCCAGCAGGAGCCGCCGAAATAGGAACGCCAGTTGGTGGGAAGCTCTCCTTCTTTTTTATCGCGCAGATAGAAGAAGTTTCCGTATTTTCCGTCCGGATCCTCACAGGCTTTTTTAAACCATTCATGCTCATCAGAGCAGTGATTGACTACCAGGTCCATTAAGATATACATATCTCTCTTTTTGGCCTCTGCAATCAGACGATCCATATCTTCCATGGTTCCGAAGCGCGGGTCGATATCATAGTAATCAGAGATATCATATCCCTGGTCTGCCAAAGGTGATTTATAGCAGGGAGACAGCCAGACAATATCTACGCCCAGATCCTTAAGATAGTCAAGTTTGCTGATAATGCCCGGGATATCGCCGATGCCGTCGCCGTTAGAGTCATAAAAGCTTTTCGGATAAATCTGATACGCTACTTTGTCATGCCACCATTTTTTTGTCATTGTGAAAACCTCCTGAATTTTTTCGTTTATCTTAATAATAAGTGCTCTGCTTGTTTGTTTGTAACTGTATTATATCCTGTGCGAGGGTGTTTGTCTTACGATTCTATGATTAAAAATTACGAAATTTTGACTTTTTTGAGTTTTTACTCCTTCAGACCTTTGCCGCATCAGGACAGAATGTAATTACAGTCATTTTTTCTGTTTTATAGGGTACAATCCTCACAAACAAAAAGCAGCCCGCCGAGTCGCTTTCCGGGCTATGACCATACAAAGGCGGAACCGTGACTTGGCATTTAAAAAACAATGCTTTTGAATTACTGTTTTAAAATAGATGAGAAGGTTCATTCAATCAAAATATCCTTACGAACAGAAATAAAATGGCGGATAACTCAATCAGAAGATGCGAACAAAACAAAAGTGTTCGCAGAAAAAGAGAGAACCCTGCAGGCAAAGGTAATCAACGATTCCATTGCAGTTACAGCATCTGTCCTCCTGCATCTGCCACTGCAGGAAGAAATGCCGGTTCCTGCCCCACCTGTCTTTTGGATTGCGGGTATTACCCATTTCAGGGGGGAAAACGGGTAATAGAAATTTCCTTTTTTTCTCTGTATAATAAAGGTATGATTACCCGCAGACAGTGGATATGAAGCCACCTGCGCTGTGACGGTAACGCATGGCAACCTGACCTGTCTCCGGCGAGATCTGCAATTTGTACAGATAACGGAAACAAAGAATAATGGACGTGCGTAACTTGTGGAAAGTGTTTCAGCGATGCAGAGGGAAAGGTGGAACCAGAGTTGCCCAGTTTTGTCGCTTTTTCGCCCAGCTTTGCAGAAGCATTGAAATATAGAAGGGATTCTGCTATAATGCAGTCATTAATGTACTGCATTATAGCAGAATAATTATGAAGTGTTATAAATCTGAAAAAGAAAGGAGAAACAAAGTGAAAGAAAAAGAATTTGTAAAAAAGAGACGGCAGCTTTTGAGCGCGGCGTTATCAGCATGCCTGATGCTCACAGCAGCTCCGGTACCTGCATTTGCCAGCGGGGGGGCAAAATGAATTTCCGGTAACGCAGGTATCGGATGTGCAGGAAGAAACAGAATGGCAGATTGGAATGGAAGGAACTGAATTTTCTGATGGAATCGGAGAAGAGCTCGGCGTCTATCAAAGCATGACTGAAGAGAATTCGGAGAAAATGCAGGAACCTTTCTCTGATGATACGGATCATGAGGGAGAAGAGGCTTTCTCAGACGGAAACCTTCTGGGACAGGGGGAAGGCTTTCAGATACAGGATGATCAGGGAGGTGTGATTTCTCCTGAGGAAAATAATATCTATAAAATTGCTCGTAACTGTACAATCGGCGGAACAACTGACAGCTATCGTATTGAAGTTACGGCGAATGCGGAAATTACCTTGGACAATGCAGTAATTGATTTGGTTGAAAAATGGCAAAATAAGGGGGCGGCTATGACGATTGACGAAGGAGTGTCAGCCGTCCTGAAATTAAAAGGGCAAAACAGGTTAAAAGCGATACTTGACGGAGAAGGAATTCTTGTAAAACAGGGAGCCAGTCTGACTATCTGTAATGCGGATGCGGGTGAGGAAGGCTCTTTATATGCAGAGGCAGCTTCTCAGAGCTATGGCGGGGAATCAGGCGGGTTAACAGTTACAATGAAAGGTGCCTTTGCAGGAATCGGAGGTCCGGCAACTCCGACAGGAGGTCTTTTTGAATATAACGGAAGTATTACCATAGAAAGCGGGAATGTTACGGCTATCGGGTATGGATACGGCGCAGGGATCGGCGGAGGAGATTACAGTACCGGAGGAAATATTACGATAACCGGAGGAACGGTAACTGCGAAAAACGGAACAGATTCTGCCGGTTGGGGAGCGGGAGAGGGGTATGCTTCCGCAATTGGCGGTTCTCAGGGCTGTGCCAGCGGGCAAATTCGTATTAAAGGAGGAACTGTGAATGCGAAGGTACCAGCCGGAAATAATTGCCCTGCGATTGGCGGAGCAACAACCGATATAGAAATAGACAATGCAACGGTAACCGCTTATGGCGGCAACGGTTCAGCAGCGATCGGAGGATATCTTCAAAGCGATTATAAATCCGGAAATGTATCTATAAAAATAGGTTCCGGGGCTGATATCACAGCCTATGGAGGAAGCAGCTTCCCTGCGATCGGGGCAAACGTCTCTGAGGGCAAACAGAATTTAATAATCGAAGAAGGCGCCAAAGTTGTGGCATATTCAAAGACATCAGATACGCCGGCGATTAGTAAGTGGTCTAATAAAGCAGAATCACCGGCAAGTATTCTGAACTTATACGCCGATATTTCTTTATTGCAGAGTGTGGGATCCATTACAATAACCTTGAAGAAGGAAGGTAGCGGGGAACAATCGTTTACTCTGCCTGAAGGATATACAGGTATAGGAGTTACAGGGGTAGCTGAGGGAGAATACAGCGTTTATACCGAAGCTTTAGGTATGTCTTTTCAGCTTCTTCCCTCCGAAGAGAATACAACTGTAACGGTCGGCAAAGTTTTACAGGATGCTACAGAGAAGGTAATTGCTAAGTTGGTGGACAGTAATGGAAACCTTGTGCGTTTTCAGGAACTGAAGACAGAAGAAATTGCGAATAAAAATATTGCGAATGGTATATCCAAAGCAGATTTGAAGGCGCTTCTGCCTGAAACGGGAAGCGTAGTAACAAGCGCTGGGACGTATGAAAATGTTACATTAAACTGGTATACAGGATGGATTGATACATTTCCATATACAGGAGCTTATAATCAGAATAGTAAACAAAAACAGAAAATAGGCGCTCAGCGGGTATTTGATGTGAAGCTTTCTAATGTATCGCTTCTTGATTTTTTGACCGGGGTACCATCCTCAATATTGCCGACTTATTTTTACATAAACGGTGATATTAAGGAAATAGAAGTGTCCGCTGATCCAAAGACTTCTTATATATCTGGTGAAACTTTTGATCCAGACGGTCTGGTACTGAAAATCACCTATTCGGATGATTTTGTAGAAGAACTTTCCTATAATGAAGAAAATAAAGAATGGTTTGCTTTCGATGTTTCAGCGGATCAGAAATTAACAGTTTCAGATACAAGTGTAACTGTTACCTGTCAGGGAAAAGAAGTGAAAATTCTAATAAGTGTTTCTGAGCCTATTGTGACACCAATACCGACAGCGATTCCAACGCCGATACCGACAACGATGCCGGTACCGACATCAGCTCCGATACCAACATCGGCTCCAACACCGAAGCCATTACCTGACAATGTACCGGACGGCTCCAAATGGGACGGAGATAATATTGTAACTCCTGACGGGACGGTGATCAAACCTGACGGAACGATTGTTCTGCCGGATGGAACGGAAGTGAAACCGGAGGCGGATGGAACGAAGCCTTCGATCGATAAGGATGGAACCGTTACAGATACCAACGGAACGACCATCGATAAAGACGGCACGATTATCCTGCCGGGAGAAAACTTGGATTTCACAGAGGACGATACCAGAATCGAGCAGGGAGAGGGAACAAAGAAACCGATTTATAATCCGGAATCAGGAAGCGTTACTACAGAAGAAGGCAATAAGGTAACGCAGCCGAGCGGAAACCAGGTCATTCCTCCGGCAGGCTCTGTGGTAGAAATTGACGGAACCATTAAGGAACCTGACGGAACAGTTATCACGCCGGATGGAACAACGACGAAGCCGGACGGAACGGTCATTGCGCCGGATGGAACAATGACGAAGCCAGACGGAACGGTTATAGACCCGGATGGCACTGTCCACAATACGGACGGCAGCATCCAGTCTTCTGACGGAACGTATCTTTGTCCCGCGACTCCGTGGCTGGAAAGCGCGGAAGTATACAACACCGGAAACCAAGTAAAAGCAATCTTGTCAGGCCCGGCGGCAGGCGCGCAGGGATATGATTATGTGATCAGTGAAAATATCAACTGCATCAAAGACAAGGATTATCTTGCTGTCAGCAAGAATATTCTTCTGACGGAGACAGATTTCCGTTACATTCCGGCAGGAACCTATTACGTATACTGCCATGCGTGGATACGCGGTGCGGACGGCAAGAAAATATTCGGAAGCTGGTCAAATTATAAAACTGTCACAGTAACGGCTATTACCCCACAGACACCTGTGGTCAGGAGCGTAAAGGTAAAAGGAAATACGGTAACAGTAACATATAGCCAGTGCGAAGATGCATCAGGCTATGATATTGTTCTTGGAAATGCAGTAAAGAAGGTCTATAACGAAAAACGTCCGGTAGATTACGGTACAAACGTGAAGAAGATTAAAAACGGCAGTACCGTGACCGCAGTGTTCAGAAATGTGGAACCGGGAATATATTATGTTGGTCTTCATGCATGGAACCGCACCAGTGAAGACGGCAAAAAGGTATTCAGTCCATGGTCCAATGTGAAAAAAATAAAGATAAAATAAAATGCTCGTACAGACAGGCATCCGGAAATCATAAGTTTCCGGGTGCCTGTACTACGTCCGGAGTATGCTTTACTGGAAATGAGGCGTCTGGCTGTAAAGTGAAACATTGCTAGAATAAAATCGCATATCTGGGAGTACTCTATACCATTCGGTAAAACATTCCCCATATGACAACAATCTAAATGGGGTAAAAGTTTTTGTTATCATGATCATGCCAAAGGATCCTTTCCAGAAAAATCAGGAATTATGTTTTGTACTTTTGCGGAACCGTGACTTGGCGGGCTGTTTTAATTTTTATGCTAAAGCCAAATTTTTCTCTTCAACAAATTGTTTGGCTTCCTCTGCATATAATTGGAACTCTGCCATAATCTCTTTGATGATACTTTCATCCGTGTATTTGCATTTACGATAGGTTTTTATTGTTGCTTTAATTTCAGCGTCCCGCTGAAGGTCTTCTACTGCTTTGCACACGTTGACATACACCTCACTTTCCTTGATCCGCAAATCCGTTCCAGTCACTGCTTCGATAACCTTCGCTGTTTCGCGGTCTACAGTCCAAAATTCTCTGTTTTCTTCAAGAACACGCTTAAGTTCTTTTTTATTATTCGAATACTTGATGTATTTCATTGCCGCGCCGAATCCCGTTCTAAACTTTTCAAAATCCGGGTCATCTATTCCTGCAGGAGTCAGCAGATTGATTTTATAGTCTGGGATAAGACGTAGCACCCTCTTGTCAGTTTTCTTTGGGAACATTTCATGCAGGCTTAGCTTACCATCCCACTCATTAGTTTACCATAGCCCCGCGCTTATAACAAGCGGCCACTTCTAAAATTTCTGAAAACCTTCACAGATAGTTATTGTTCACAGGTTACACTTCAACCGGCCTTTTTATATACCTGCACATTATCCCAATATGTACGCAGGCTTTAAAGGTATCTTCTGAAGTACAGGATAATTTTCTGGCTCTTTTGAGCAGAATGTTGTGTGGAATTTCTTAGTGCTTTTCGATTCTCCGGCAAATCATCAAAGCAGGGAATTTTCCAATGTTTGAGCGCCGGATGCCCGCCCGGAAAGACAAGAATAAAAATTCCGGAACCCAATGTAACGCTTAACAGGCACCCATTCAGGGTTCCGGAATTTTTACCATTTGCTTTCCGGGCAGGCTGGACGGCGTGAGTTTTGGAAAATTTCCTGCCATAAAGGATGATTTGTGGGGGGGGCGTTCAAGCACTTGAAATTTCACGCCAATTCTGTGAGGAAGAGCAGAAACATTATCTGTACGGCAGACCCTTTTTGAAATTTTTTGTAGTTTATACCAGAAGTACAATGACAGCAGCTTTTATATGGGATAAAATAATAAGGGGATGTATATCTCTAAAAACTGCAGAAACGAAATTTAGTAAAGAAAGAGTGTGATTGTTGTGAAAAGGAAGTATCCTGTGATTGATATAAAGAGAACAGGCCAGAATATAAGACACATTATGCAGATGCATGGGATGACTGTGAAGGATATTCAGGCGTTTCTGGGGCTAAGTGCGCCTCAAAGTATTTATCACTGGTTTGATGGACGAAATTTACCAACGCTGGATAATCTGTATGCTTTAAGTGAACTCTTTCACATCCCGGTAGATGCTTTGATAATAGGAAACAGAGAATTTGAATACAGACAAATAGAGGGAAGTACCTATCAACGGTTAATTATATATCATGAAAAGATAATGCAGCTTAAAGCAGGGTGGAACTAGTACATCATTGCACTTATTACTTTAAGATTAGTGCAATGATGTACTGGAGTGATTCATATGTTTAAGCAATACTTTTTGCTCTGCAGGCTTAATCTGTGATGCATTATACTATAGGTACAATGACATAATAGCTGCTCTGTATTATAATAGTTTACAAGTTGCTAGCTACGAATTGAGAAGATGATCTGCGTGCAGAAGTGAATTTCGTAAGTTAACGGGAAGCTATGCTGCGGGTAATACATCTTATGAGAATCTGATTACAGGGTTCACGAAGCAGTTCCTATAATTAATTTATTGCATATGAGATTGGAGCGGGAGGACATCAGATGAAAGATAATATATATCAGCTTGCAGGCAAAGTGAATGTTCCAACGGAAAAAAGGGATGAGATGAATAAACATGTCCTTGAGATCATGGACAAATGCGGCATAAGAAAAACAGTAGAAATGATAGTCGCAGGAGAAAAAGTGACTGTGGTTAGATCTGTACGGCCAAATGAAGACGGCATTGTTTTGTTTGATTATTCAATTTTTGAGAAGAAGAAAAGGAAAATTTCCACATATGACCTGAATACCTGTGAACTTCATACGGAGGACAGGGGATATAATGAGTTTGGCGCTGTCATGAATATGATAATGGTTTTGCAGGAAGCGTATACCAATGGCGGCTGCTATTTCCTGGTATCCGGTAAGTTACATAATGTAGAAATATATCTGCTTTTGATTCAGGGAGTATTAGGAGAAAGGATAACCCTGCCCGGGCGGATTAGAATGTGGGAGGTGTATCTTTTTTTCAGAAATTCTGAAGAATATAAAAATGTTACATTTGAGGATTTGCTGGACGCCTATGCAAAAAGCTATGGAAAGCTGGACATAGAACAGGCGCAGGCTGTTTTGGAAATTGAGGAAAAAAAGCTGATCTTTCCGGATAAAGAAATGATATCCTGCAGAGATGAAATTAACGCTGCAAGTCCAGACTGCCGGACAGAATATGCATACAGAATCTTCCGCGGCATGAATGAAGCTGAAAAAAATACAATAAAAAGTTTTCTTGCAGAGTTGCTAAATGCTGATTTTGCCAAAAGAAAAGAATTGTCGCTGCGTCAGGATGAGAGGGGTATCCTTGCAGAACTTTCCCTTTATG
Organism: Eubacteriales bacterium; assembly: GCA_030524715.1. Classification (GTDB taxonomy): domain Bacteria; phylum Bacillota; class Clostridia; order Lachnospirales; family Lachnospiraceae; genus Blautia_A. The sequence continues at coordinate 40,263 of JAUNGB010000020.1, forward strand.
TTTTGCCCGCGCGCCTCGTGCTTGCATATGCGCAGGCAGTTGAGATGGACTTCTGGGAAATTTGGGATTCCCTGGGAACACAGGGATATTCTGACATCATACGTAAAAATACACCAAAAGACGCTGAAAATGATTCCCGGAGTTTTCCCTTTTATAAAGCAATACAGAGAAAAAATGAGGATGAATTTCTGGAGTTTTGGGACGGCAGTAATCTGATGCTTTCGCAGGATATGAAAGAATGTATTCGAGATTGGGAAGAACGAATCAAGGGTATTAGAGTATTTACTGCTCCAACAGAGCATTTTCTGGCAGAAATTGTTGTTAGATTGGAACGCAGCTACTGCAGATATGTGGATGAGACATTTGTGACAGAGTTTATGGAACATGGAACTGAGTTAAATTACCAGAAGGCTCTTATTCTTCTTCAACAGCTTTTGGACAAGGGGCAGGAGTGTTTTCCGGAACTGACAGGTAGGCAGGCAGAGGAATGGATTATTCGGGGCGCCAGGGAAGGATTTGATTATATTGAGATAAGTGCGTTTGCGTCTTTGCTGGCAAATAAGAGACAAAGAAACATTTTGTTTGGATTCTAGGATGGTGCGGTATGGGTACATTTGCAGGATATATGGGAAAAATGAATATAACGAAAGAAAAGCGGAAATGCTTTGGCAGTCAAATGATGAAGCTTTTGAACTACGGCGGAATGATGCAGTTTGAACGTGTTTCATTGTATGGCCATGATGTGATCCTGATAAGTCCGGTGGAGTTATCAGAAGAGGGCAAGGTGGATTTCTGGTATAATTACTTTGAGGAAAGCAGTTGGGAAAATGCCGGATTCCATATGGATGACTCATATTTTTATTCAAATAAGATAGGGGGCTGTGAATTTGCAGATGTTATTCTTGCAGCGTATACGTTGTATGAAATGTATGACGAAGATCCCGGGTTTGCAGAGTGTAACGGGGAAATAATGGATCAGCGATTTTACGGCGGATGGCTAAACCATATTCTTGGAACAGAATTTACTTCGAAAAAACGGTATAATCTCTGGGAAAATGCAGAATATATCGCCTTCAACAGAATGGATTACGATGATCCGTTTTCCAGAAACGAATTACGCTGTCTGATTCCGGATAAATTGCTCAAAGCTGCAGGTGGAACAGAATTATCAGACCTTTTATATATTATGTATGGGACTGAGAGTTTAAAAGTGGATGATATAGTACCGGCATCCTATCCGGATGATGTATACCAGTGTAAAATGGCTTTAATAAAATTGCAGGATAACTGTGGGGAACATTTTTATGAATATCTCTTACAATTTCTTCAATTGGACAGAAATAAGAGAGAAAAAAATACGGATACAAATTTAACTGTACTTGCGAAATTGTCACTGTATCTCCCGGCGCGGGTATTTGTTTATCTTGCGGCAGAAATAAGACAAGAGCCGTTTTGGAAACGATGGAAGGAGTGGAAAGACAAAGTATATCATGACGAGCAGATGAAGCAATACGCTTCAGAAGAACTGCAGGAACAGAGGCGGGAGTGGAAAGAGCAGATTATTCCGAGGATAAAAACTGCTGAATTCCTCCGTCAGGATAGTTGGTACGCATTTTATAATACGCCGGAAGAATTAAAAAGGAAAGGGAATTACTATCTGACGGATGATGACCGGATTTTCTGGTGGGACGGTACGGACGAAGTTATTCTATCAGATGGAATGAACATCTGGCTGGAAGAACTTGCTGACAGACACCGTAAACTAATGGAACTGCCGGATGCAGGCTGTGGCAATGAATTTGAATCCATTCATTTTATAAAGGATTTTATCATTCTTCTGGATGAAATATGCAGCTATTATAAGCGAATTTATCCTTTTAAGACAATGTTTTACGATTTTATACAAAATTCAGAAAAGAAAGAGTACAGGGCTGCTGCAGCATTGCTTAAAATGCTTCACGAAGAAAATAAAGAAGAAGGGAAGATAATCGAATATGTAAGAGGAAACTGGGATATGGGCAACAAAAACGTGACGCAGAACATAGCGCGTTTGCGTCTGAAGCGATATCTGAGCGTGATGACAAACCGTGGGCTCAGAAAACGTTATTTTGGGTTCTGACCACTGGATAGCGGAAGGAAATATTTGTTTTTGACCTGGATTTGCCCGGGGATTTGTCCGGGCACGGAGAATCCGTTGACTGAAACCATTTTGAAAAGGAGTGTGGGGACAGATGGTAAAGAAGTTACCTGTTGGGGTGGAGTTTTTTGAAGATTTCTTTACAGGAAATTATTACTATGTGGATAAGACCATGTTCATAGCGGAACTTCTGCAAAACATGGGAAAAGTAAATCTTTTTACCCGCCCACGCCGGTTCGGGAAGACCCTGACCATGGATATGCTGAAATGCTTCTTTGAAATTGGAACAGATGGGAAGCTGTTTGATGGCCTGAAAATTTCACAGGAGACAGAACTGTGTGAAGAATACATGGGGCAGTTCCCTGTGATTTCGATAACGCTGAAAAGCGTTGACGGGAGAGATTTTCAGTCTGCGGTTGCTGCATTGAAAGTTGTAATAGGAAACGAATGTCTGCGATTTCAATTATTGGGTAAAAGCGATAGACTGTCAGAAATTGAGAAGAACAGATATCAAGCCTTAGTGAATGTTGGCGCTGATGGCGATTTTACGATGAAAGAATCAGCTCTTTTATCAAGCCTGCAAACGCTGTCCCAACTCTTGTCAAAGCACTACGGCAAAAAAGTTATTCTTTTGATTGACGAATACGATGTGCCGCTGGACAAGGCATTTCAGGGTGGATATTATGATGAGATGGTGACGCTTATCAGGAACCTTTTTGGAAATGCCCTGAAGACGAATCCCGACCTCGAGTTTGCGGTCATTACCGGCTGTCTGCGCATCTCCAAGGAGAGTATTTTCACTGGCCTTAATAACCTTAACGTCATGACGATCACGGATGAGTATTTTAATGACAGCTTTGGCTTTACAGAGGATGAAGTGAGGGAACTGCTGGAATATTATGGAAGGGAAGAAGCTATCGACACGATGCGTGACTGGTATGACGGGTACCGGTTTGGCGGGGCATCCATTTACTGCCCGTGGGATGTCATCAAATATACACAGGCTCTCCGCAGGAACAGGAAGGCGTTTCCAGGCAACTATTGGGCGAACACCAGCGGGAATGACATGGTCCGGCGCTTTATTGACAAAGCTGACCAGACCACAAGGGATGAAATTGAACAGTTGATTGCCGGGGAGAGTATCCGGAAGGCTGTTTCGCAGGAATTAACATACAGAGATTTGGACAGCAGCATTGAAAACCTGTGGAGCGTCCTGCTGATGACGGGCTACCTGACTGCCACGGAACGCATTTCCGCAAAAGAATATATGCTTTCCATACCAAATGCGGAGATCAACGATTTATTCATTACCCAGGTGAAGGAATGGTTCAAAGATACATCCAGGGCTGACCTGTCGAGAATTGAGAAATTCTGTGCGGCGTTTCCGGGCGGTGATGTAAAGCTGATCGGAGATATGCTCTACGATTATTTGTGGGACTCGATCAGTGTGCGTGACACCGCCGTCAGAAAGGACATGAAGGAAAACTTTTATCACGGCATGGTCTTAGGATTGCTGCAAAGCCGCAGCGACTGGCTGATCCGCTCAAATGCGGAGCCTGGAAATGGTTACAGCGATATTGTAATCTGTACGCCGGACAGGGTTGGTATTGTGATTGAGTTGAAATACGCAGACGATGGCAATCTTGAGAAGGGGTGCGCAGAGGCATTGGAACAGATTGAGGACAGAAAATACGCTGTTGGCCTGAGACAGCGAAGAATGAACAAAATCATAAAATACGGCATGGCTTTCTGTGGGAAAGAATGCATGGTAGTCATGGCCGACTAAAGCAACCTGACTTATTATCGGGATTCCAATAAAAAGAGATTGATGACAAAAACTGTTTTATTTCCTGTGATTTAACCTGAAAAAGCGGCCAGAAATGGCTGCTTTAGTTGTTAGTTTGAGAAAATCTGTTGGAAGTGCTATAAGGTGAAACAGAAAACGAGTTTTGAGTGCCCAGTTTTGACGTTTTTTCGCCCAGCTTTGCAGAAACACTGAAAATAGAAAAAGATTCTGCTATAATGCAGGCATTAATGTAAGGCATTATAGCAGAATGATTATGAGGTGTTATAAGTCTGAAAAAGAAGGGAGAAACGAAATGAAAGAAAAAGAATTTGTGAAAAAGAGACGGCAGCTTTTGAGCGCGGCGTTATCAGCATGCCTGATGCTCACAGCAGCTCCGGCACCTGCATTTGCCAGCGGGGGGGGGCAAAATGAAATTTTCGTAACGCAGGTATTGGATGCGTCGGAAGAAACAGAATGGCAGGAGACAGTGGAGATATCTGCATTTTCTGACGGAAGCGAGGCGGAATCGTGTACAGATTCTTTACCATTTCTAAGTAATCCTGAAGAGGCTGAGGAAAGCGAAGCTGCGGGGGATTATTATGGTGATGGGACAGACGATATTAACCAATATGAGGCGCAAATTGGAGAAAATAAATATTCAACATTGGAAGATGCATGGAAAGCAGCGGGAGATATACTAAAAAAACAAGACACGGTGTCGGAAGATAATCCGGTGGTAATTACTTTGCTGAAAGATTGTACAATTGAAGAAAGTCTGAAATTGCAGGATTCGACATCTTCAAGGCCGGCGATTATTTATAAAGGGTATATTAAAATCACAAGCGAAGCAGGACAAGATGCAAAAACCATTAAGCGTGGAAAATCATTCGGTACAAACAATAATGCGTATATGATTTATCTATCAAGCGAAGCCAGTGGACTTATATTGGAAAATATTGTTCTTGATGGTAATAAAGAGGAAGGCTATACAGGAGGCGGAATTAAGATAAACAAAGGAAGCGCCCGGATTGGCAGCGGCACAGTTATCCGTAACAATAATAACTTTTCCAGTGGCTCCGGCATTTTTGTGGGAAATGATGCAAAAGTTGAAATGACTGGTGGAAGTATTGAAGAAAATCAGTGCAGTGGAGATTATCGATATGGAGGCGGTATCTACGTTGATGGCGATGCTGAATTCACTATGACAGGCGGCATAATTAAGAATAACAGTTCATACAAGGGCGGTGGAATCGGTATTTCAAACAATCAGACAAAAAAGGTTCTGTTAACAGGAGGAGAGATATCAGGTAACTCTGCAAAATATGATTCAGAACAGCAAATATGGGTAAGCAATAGTATACTTGGGATGGGAGGCAGTATTTCTGTTTCTGGTAACATTGAATTATCATATTTCGGAAATAATAACGGTAAGATTATGCTGGTGTCTCCTTTAGAAAACAACTTGAAGTTGAAATTTGAGGCGGTTTCTATCGATTTGGGTACTACTGTAGTAATAAAGGGAGAGGATTACAGTGGAGATTTGGATGCAAGTAAATTTACACTGGAAGGTATATCGGATAGAGGATTAGCTGTTTCCGGAGATGGGCAAAGTATTATAGCATCTACTGCCGATGTTCAATATACGATATCAGTCCAGACTTCAGAGGGTATGGGACTTATTTCAGGAATATATGATAGAACTTTAAAGGCCGGAAAAGATTATAAGGAAACACTGAAATTTTCAGATGAGTATGCTGAAAATTATGTATTTCCAGCCGATGAGGATGATTGGAAGATCGATGGTGGTGATAATTCGGGAAAAATGAGTATTAAATCAGATGATGATTATGATACAGTGGAACTTACATTGTCCGGATATAAATCAAGCCTGGTGGTTGTTGCATATGCTGAGGAAAAAATCGCTGGACCGAAAGCATCTGTTGTTTCTGTTAATTATCTGGATGGAACTCTTACATATGACGATACAGTCTATGAAGTATATAAGGATAAGCAAAAGAATGAAAAAGTCGAAAGTGACAGTAATATTTCAGAATTGATTCAGGCAGACAAAGAAGCTGTTACTGTCTATGTCCGCACAAAAAGAACGGAAGAGGAAGTACAATCAAAGTGGACTGCTGTTACGATTCAGCCGCGGGCAGATTATTCAGCCGTGTATGCTGCACTTGAAAAAGCTCAGACTTATAATCTCGACCTTTACACTGATGATACAGTAAAGAAATTAAAGGATGCAATAACAGTGGTAGACAGGGGGAAGAATAAAACTGAACAGGATGCTGTAAATGCTATGGCAAAGGCTATTGAAGATGCTATAGAAGGACTGGAATATCGTGAAGCAGATTACTCGGCAGTGGATGCTGCTCTTAAAAAGGTTCCAACTAATCTTAACCTTTATACTGCCGAGACAGTAAAGAAATTAAGGGATGCCATAAAAGCAGTAGTTCGCGGCAAAAAAATTACGGAACAGGCGAAAGTAGATGCTATGGCACAGGCCATTGAAACCGCAATAAAGAATTTGCAGGAAGAATATATTTATATCCCAACACCGGAACCGACGGCAACGCCAACGCCGAAACCTTTGCCGGAAAATGTACCGGACGGCTCCAAATGGGACGGGGATAATATTGTAACCCCTGACGGGACGGTAATCAAGCCTGATGGAACAATTGTTCTGCCGGATGGAGCGGAAGTGAAACCGGAGGCGGATGGAACGAAGCCTTCGATCAATAAGGATGGAACCGTTACAGATACCAACGGAACGACCATTGATAAAGACGGCACGATTATCCTGCCGGGGGAAAACTTGGATTCCACAGAGGACGATACCAGAATCGAGCAGGGAGAGGGAACAAAGAAGCCGATTTATAACCCAGAATCAGGAAGCGTTACTACGGAAGAAGGTAATAAGGTAACGCAGCCGGGCGGAAACCAGGTTAACCCACCGGCAGGTTCTGTGGTAGAAATTGACGGAACCATTAAGGAACCGGACGGAACAGTTGTCACGCCGGACGGAACAACGACAAAGCCGGATGGAACGGTTATTACACCGGATGGAACAACGACAAAGCCGGACGGAACGGTCATTGCGCCTGACGGAACAACGACAAAACCTGACGGAACGGTTATAGACCCGGATGGCACTGTCCATAATACGGACGGCAGCATCCAGTCTTCTGACGGAACGTATCTGTGTCCCGCGACTCCATGGCTGGAAAGCGCGGAAGTATACAATACCGGAAACCAAGTAAAAGCAATCTTGTCAGGCCCGGCGGCAGGCGCGCAGGGATATGATTATGTGATCAGTGAAAATATCAACTGCATCAAAGACAAGGATTATCTTGCTGTCAGCAAGAATATTCTTCTGACGGAGACAGATTTCCGTTACATTCCGGCAGGAACCTATTACGTATACTGCCATGCGTGGATACGCGGTGCGGACGGCAAGAAAATATTCGGAAACTGGTCAAATTATAAAACTGTTACAGTAACGGCCATTACCCCGCAGACGCCTGTGATCAGGAGCGTAAAGGTAAAAGGAAATACGGTAACGGTAACATATAGCCAGTGTGAAGACGCATCAGGCTATGATATTGTTCTTGGAAATGCGGCAAAGAAGGTCTATAACGAAAAACGTCCGGTAGATTACGGTACAAAGGTGAAGAAGATCAAAAACGGCAATACCGTAACCGCTGTGTTTAGAAATGTGGAACCGGGAATATATTATGTTGGTCTTCATGCATGGAACCGAACCAGTGAAGACGGCAAAAAGGTATTCAGTCCATGGTCCAATGTGAAAAAAATAAAAGTAAAATAAAATGCTCGTACAGGCAGGCATCCGGGTTTCCGGATGCCTGCTTAAATTAATATCATAATTATATTGACACCAAAGTGAAACAGGATGAGGAGGTGTTACTGGAATATATGAAAATTTTTGAACATGAAGAAATACTCATCAGGCAGCGCCGCAAAGAAGAACAGGCATCAGCCTCCCCCCCGAGTTTGGAAAAATTAAAATTCCCAGTTTTGACGTTTTTTCGCCCAGCTTTGCAGAAACACTGAAAATAGAAAAAGATTCTGCTATAATGTAACCATTAATGTAAGACATTATAGCAGAATAACTATGAAGTGTTATAAGTCTGGAAAGGGAGAAAATCATATGAAAAACAAGAACATGAAGAATATCACAGCGGCATTTCTTTTTGCTGTTCTGCTGGTGAATCCGGCGGAAGGCGTTTCCAAACAGCTTATTGTAAAGGCGGAATCGGATGCAGATGTACTGGACAATTTTATGGAGGCGCACAAAATCAGCTCCATTCTGGAACAGCATGATAATGTGGCGTTAAATGTCATTTATTATGACCCGGAGGGGAATGTGGAAACATCTGTTTATCAATATGCGGATAACGAAACCATTGTGTTGGAGAACGACGATTCCTATCTGGATATTCAGTATCGGGATGGTTATTATCTTTATGATCCGGATACTGACGACAAGGTGCAGGCCGTTTTCGGAATGGAAGGTGTGGCTGAGACGCAGTGGGAAGAGCGTATGAACAACGGTTTTTCATTTGATTATACTGAGGATGAGGATGATGAGATTTTGGAATTAACAGAGTCTGAAAACCGTATTATTCTTAAAGTTGCGTCGGAAGCAGATCCGGAGTACTATCCAGGTTGGGAAGATGAAATTGAAGCCGATACCCGGAGTGTCTATGAATTGGAGCTGGATTCTGAAACATATATGGTCTATGAAGCGGTGTCTTATCTGAAAAAAGCGGACGGGACAGAGCTGAAGGAGGCAGAATATCATTTTTCTTATGACGTTGCGCCGTATGAACCGTCCGAAGAAATGCTTCAGGTGATAAACGGCACGGATAATGTTGTTACATTGATTGCAGATCCGGGTACTGAGCAGGAAAAAACATATGTGAAATCCTGCGGCGAGAATGGCAGGCTGGCTGTTATGCTGGCAGACGGATATGAGAATATCTATGAGGACGAAGCATGTACCCGGGTACGGGAGGAATCTGAGGAAACCGGCGAAAGAACCGTTTATACAAAGAAAGAATCAGAATGAACTTTATAGAATTTGCAGGGATTCGGGTCAGCTACGCTGACCCGAATCCCGCACCAAGACTCGCAAGCGAGTCTTGAATAAAATTACTTCTTATAGACTATACAAAGGTGTGTGCTTATTTTTAAAGTACTCATTACATAAAAATTACATCGGCGTTGACATTTCCGCTCAGTCATTTCTATATTTTTTCTTCAATTTTCGCAGTTTCAAACCACAGTAAATAAGGAGATAAAGGTATAGCACCGTTAAAACGGCAAATAGCACCGTGAATACGTTTGCAAACGGGTCACTGGTTTCTGCGCTTCTGATAAAATTAGGAAGTACGCAGCAGAGGAAAATCAGCATAATCGGCAGCAAACGGGTTTTTATTACATGGTTAATCAAATCAAGTCTTGATTCGTTGTCAGAGAAAATTTCTCCATCCTGTTCGGAATTTGTTTCTGATAACGGCTTGCGGAAATATAACCATCCAACGCACCGACCAATGTATTTCCACCCATAATCACTGAAAATCTGAAAATAGTTAGGGGTTTCCGCATTATTTTTATAGTCTAATCGGTACGCCATATCTTCCGGCGTACATTTCTCAAAAATATAAAAGCATGGCGGAATCATTTTCGATAGTTTCCATCCTCCTTTATGTTGATTGTGCAGCCAAACCTCTTCCTCTTCATAATCCGCAATAGTAAAAAAGCGTATTACCGTTTTTCTGTTATCCATTTATTTCTTCTCCCTTACTGTTTTTATACAAACGCTCTATCCGATTAATTTCAAGATTTAAGATTTCTTTCCCAAGTTCAGTAATCCGATAAAGCTTTCTTTTCTCTTCCTCTTTTTCAAAAGCAATCAGCCCATCTTTTTCCATTTTAGAAAGCGTTCCGTACATCGTACCCGCACTGATGATTAACTCTCCGCCTGTCATTTGTCTGACCTGTTGGCCGATTCCATAGCCATGCTGCGGTTGTTGAAGGCAAAACAAAATATAAAATCCACTTTCCGTCATAGGCACATAAATCCGTTTAATTTTACTGTCCATAGGCATCCTCACTATTTCACTTCGATATATCGAGCCTCTATCTATAATATATCGAAGTTCAATGTAATTGTCAAGAGGTTTGGGTAAACAACCTTGAATTAATATCATAATTATATTGACACCAAAGTGAAACATTGCTAGAATAAAATTACATATCTGGGAGTACTCTATGCCATTCGGTAAACCATTCCCCATATGACAACAATCTAAATATGGCGGAAGGCGTTACAGTATTGGAAAGAGTCTAAATGATTTTCAGTAGTATATGTTTCTGCTTTCCGCAATTCAGGAAAGGAGAAATTATATGTCTAAACGTAAACTGGAAGAATTAAATTTATTGGATGATTTCCTATTTGGTACAATGGTAACCTACCCCGAAATTGGAGAAAGCTTTGTACGTGAAATCCTGAAAACGATTTTTCAAAGAAATTTCGGCAGTCTCACTGTAATTTCGCAAAAAGTCTACTACGGCAGTGATACGGACAAACACGGGGCGCGTCTGGATGTTTATATTGAAGAAGAAAACCCGGATGATGGGGCCATTGTCTATGATGTAGATCCTGAAAATAAAACAGACCAGGAATCATTGGATGCACTCCCGTTTCGAGTTCGGTTTTATCATGCAAAAATCGACTCAAAAAGTTTGAAATCCGGTCAAAGCTATCGGTTCTTAAAAAAAGTTTTTGTCATCATGATCATGCCAAAGGATCCTTTCGGAAAAAACCGCATGATCTATACCATACGCAATATGTGTGAGGAAGATCCTTCCATGCCCTATGACGACGGCGCCAGAACCATCTTCTTATATACAAAGGGCACGGAGGGAAAAACTCCGGAAGAACTGAGGCAGCTTCTCCACTATATGGAGGATACGAAAGAAGAAAATGCTGTAAATGAAAAGCTTCGCCATATGCACGAAATGGTAAAAAAAGTGAAGCAGGATGAGGAGGTGTCACTGGAATATATGAAAATTTTTGAACATGAAGAAATGCTTATCAGGCAGGGCCGTAAAGAAGAACAGGCAAATACGGAACGTGAACGTCAAAGAGCTGATGACGCCGAACAGAGGGCTGATGATGCTGAACGGCGGGCTGATAGCGCTGAACAGAGGGCTGATGATGCCGAACGGCGAGCTGATAAGGTCGAGCAGGAAAACATCCGTCTGAGAGAAGAACTGGAGAAATTAAAAAAATCATCCCAATAACAGACATCAGCCCCGTGAATTTGGGAAAATCTATTAAGATAAAACGTTAATTTGTAAAAATCTGCCGGAAGTGCTATAATAAAACGGAAAAAGAGTTTTAAAATAAGAAATAGATTCCAGCTATGCGGTTGGAACATATTCGAGGTGACACCAATGAAGAGACATCCGTTTCATATAGCCGTCTGTGATGATGAAGCGGCGGACAGAGATCAGATCAGGGAAATGACAGAAGAGGCATGCCGGACAGAAAAAATCCAGGCGGAGGTCTTCTGCTATGAGACAGCAAGGGAACTTTTGGATGAGATACAGAACGGGAAAGAGTATGAGGTACTTCTGTTGGATGTGCTGATGCCGGCACAGGATGGAATGGAACTGGCAAGAGCTCTGAGGAGCCAAAAGGTTGAGACAGAGATTGTGTTTATTTCCAGCAATCGGGAGATGGCGCTGCAGGGATATGAGGTGGCTGCCGTACGGTATCTGGCAAAACCGCTGGAAATGGAAAAACTCACGGAAGCAGTGCGTTTCTGTTATGGAAAACTCCGAAGCCATGAAGAGATTCTTCTGCCGGTAGACGGATACATGAGGAAGATTGCGCCTAAAGATATTTATTATATTGAGATCATCGGAAGAAAAAGCAGGATCATGCAGGAAACCCAGGAATGGGATACCGGTTTTTCCATCAGGGAACTGGAAGAAATACTTTCGGGGAAGGGGTTTGTCCGGTGCCATCAGAGCTTTCTCGTAAACTTCCGCCATGTAAAAAACTTCCGCACTTCTTCCATGGAGCTTACGGACGGCCGGAGCGTTCCGGTAAGCAAGCACCGTGTCAAAGAAGTGCGGCAGGCTTTTTTTGAGTATATGAAAAACTAAAAACGTATCCAAAGATAACAAACATATCTAAAGATAGAACATATCCGAATATAAAAATCGAATCAGAGCGGGATCACTACTGTGATCCGGTAGGCGTTTTTGGTCTGTTCCACAGAGAGCATATTATCTCCGAAACGCTTCATGATCTGTCGGATGATCTTCAGTCCATACCCATGCTCCGGCGTGGGTGTTTTTTTATTGTCAGAAGCTTTATCAGGTACAGAATTTTTGCAGGAAAAGACAAAGTGCTGTGCTTTACAATGGAAATCCAGCAGAATATATGGCTTTTGGGAAACAGAAGCGGCGTTTATGGCATTGTCCAGAATATTCAAAATCAGGGAGCAGAGCTCCGGGTCGGAAAGGGGCAGCTTTTCCGGCGCATCGCAGCGGTCAATTTCTGTTTTGATTCCTTTTGCCTTTGCTATGTTCAGTTTCCCGTTCAACAGGATATTCAAGGTCTGGTTCCGGCAGGCTATGACAGGACGTATCTGTTTCGTCTGCCCGATCAGTTCCTCCAGGTAACCGGAAATCTGTTCCGGATTGTCTTTTGCCATGGCTTGCAGCAATGTATAGTGCCGCACAGTGTCATGGCGCAGCATCATGATCTCTTCTGACTGCAGGCGCAGGTTTTCATAGCTTTCCAGTGCAAGACGGTTCTTGGAGGACAGCACCGCAAGCTCGGTGCGCCGTCTGGACAACTGCTCGATAAAATCGAAAAGCACTGCGGCAAGGCCGGAAAGCAGGCACAGATTCCACAGAAGGGTTAAAGCAAACTTAGGAACAAGCATGATCACTCCCTGTGCCAGACGTGTAAACACACTGGCGGCATAGCCCGGCAAAACGGGGATGCTGACAGCAAGAAACAGCAGATAGCCAATTATGAGAATCAGGGCAGTCTGAGCCATATGCCGGAAAAAAGGGATTCCCCGTTTCCAGAGAAGAAACGCCCCGATAAGCGCAGCCGCCAGTGTAAGAAATCCTGTAATCTGTGGGAGGTACATAAAAAACACATACAAATCTCCATATTCCAGAAGTTTTTCAGTCTGTATGAAAAAGGACAGCAGCACGCTGATCCACTGCAGGAGCGTAGCTCCGGCAAACAGCAGGCGCAGCCGGGAGGCATGTAAGGTAAGGAACAGCAGGAACGCCCCGACTGAAAAATAGAAAAACAGATCGGTCAGATCAATGGGAAGCGTACCAAAATACTGGAAAAAGAAATCAGCCTTCGCCAAAACACTGCACATCTGGAACAGGACGGCAAGGGCAAATATAATAGGCTTTGGCGAAAATATCCCCTGTGAAGCATTCCAGATAAACACTGCGATCAGCAAAAGGAGCAGGGAAAATAACAGCACGGCAGGGATCATCGTCTTTGCACTGGAAGCAATCAACCCGCTTTCGTAAGCGTACCCACAGTACAGAGTTACATCACAGGGCCAGACGGTCTCGTCGTCTGGCTGTGTTTCCGAGACGCCCGTGGATTGCGCGATGGTCAGAGTTTTCCCCTGATAATCCGGAGACAGGGAGACGGTAACAGGTTCCATCCGGTCATATTCCAGCATGGGAAGGGTAAGGTATCCGATGCGGTTATCCAGTTCAGGACAGTCAGTATAGATCATTTCCCCGTCAAGAAAAACGCTGACAGTCCGGTTGACGGCTCCTATTTTCAGCATGGGACTGTCAGATTCTTCCGTCAGTTCTTTTGAATAATAGAAAGTCTGCCCGGAATAAGAAAGCCCGGTATACCCTCCCATACCATTGGAAACCAGTTCCGTCCGCTTACCCGCTTCTTCGGTATAAACAACCCATCCGTCTCCGCCGTCCCAGTATTCTTCGCCGTCATCAACAAGCCGGAAAAGCTCGTGAGACACATCCTCCATTGGCTGCGTGTAGTAAAAGACCGCAAAAACGGCGGGGACGCAAAGCAGACCGGAGAGCAGTAATGCTAAGATTAATTTCAGTAGTCGTTTCATAGTATTCCCCCATTCATTTATCTTCCTATAGTGTAGTGTAACAGGCTGGTTTTGTTTGTGTCAATGGATATGGGAAAATTAAAATGCCCAGTTTTGTCGCATTTTCGCCCAGCTTTGCAGAAATATTGACAGGATGAAGACAAAAAATGTAAAAAGGAAACTGGCGGGAATAAAGGTTACTATTCACGGGGGTGGAGAAACATTAGATACGGAGTCTTACATCATAAGTGACGATCGTCTTTGTATAAATTGCTGAATTTAAAAAAATAGTATTGCGGAAAAACAGGTGATGTAATAGAATAAATCTGTAAATGCCGGAAAGGAAGGCTTCAGCACGCTCCGGGACAGAAAGAAATTATGACAGAGAAAGAAGGCAGCAGAGAAGTGAATATATACCGTTTGGCAGTATGTGAGGATGACAGGGATATACGGGAGGAAATACGCAGACTTTGTAGTGAATCGCTTGCAGAAGGTCAGATTGCGCATGAGATTTCCTGCTTTGCCAACGCGGAGGAACTGGAGGCAGCGCTGGAAAACCAGCAGAAGTTTGACGTATTGATTCTGGATATACGGCTGGAGCGCATGACCGGAATGGAGCTGGCTAAGAAATTACGTGGGGAGGATAACAGGATCAGCATTATTTTCATCACCGGTTACGAGGAATACCTGCGGGAAGGGTATGAGGTACAGCCTGTGCATTTCCTCCTGAAACCCATAGAGAAAAGCCGGCTAAAAGAAGCGCTCCTGACAGACTGGAAGCTGAACCATAAACCAGAGAGGGTAACGCTCAGGAGGGGAAACCGCACGCTGGGGCTTATGCTGAAGGAAATCCTCTACATAGAATCCGGTACCAACCACAGCATCCGGATCGTGCTGGAAGGAAGAGAAGAAATGTTTCCGGTCACATTATCCGAGGCGGAACAGAAGCTGCCGGCGGAGAGCTTTATCCGCTGCCACAACAGTTATCTGGTTAATCTGGAATACGTGAGGGAGTGGAACCGTTCGGCGCTTCAGATGGCAGATGGGGTAAGGCTGCCGGTGGGCAGAAAATATTATAAAGAATGCCAGGCGGCATTTATTTCTTATATCAACCGATGAAAAAGAGAGTCCCGGCGGGAACTCTCTTTTTCATGTCCGGCCTAATCCGGTATCCGCAGGGCCGTTTCCACAGTGAAAATGCCATTGCCGTTATCGCTTATTTCAAGAACGCTGCGGTATTTTTCCGCAATCTCCTCCATCTGCTGCAGACCAAAGCCGTGTGCGCCGCTGCCTGTTTTCGTGGTCATAAGATTTCCCTTTTTATCTTTCCGGATTTCCCCACAGAAGGTGTTTTCACATTTTATGGCAAGATAAAGGCCGACTGCCCTGATCTGAATTTCCACATAAGGCGCTGTGCCGGGGGCAACTTTTTGCGCCGCTTCCAGCGCGTTGTCCAGCATATTCATCAGCAGCGCGCACAAATCGGAATCCGGGATATTCAGGCTGTCCGGGGCATGGGCGGAGGCGGAAAAACGGATCTCCTGCCGGGCTGCTTTTGCAGCCGCACCCTGCAGGATGGTGTTGATGGTGCGGTTCCCGGTAAAGCTGGTCTGGATTTCCGGCTTGTCAAGGAGGGATGCCAGAAGCTCCCCGATCCCCTCATAGCTGCCGTTTTCGTACAGGCATTGCAGCGCGGTAAGCTGGTGCCTGTATTCATGGCGTTGTCCGGCGTCCCGGAGCAGCCCTTCCTCCAGGGCGCGGTAGCTTTCTGTGACCAGACGGTTTTTCATCCGGAGCGCCTGTTCACCTGCCCGGTGCTCCGCAAGGCTGTTCATCACACCATAGGCGGAAATCAGGGCGGAGGCAAAGGCAAGCCACAGGGAGATCCAGTACAGGAAGCCGTTGTAGATCCCGCTCTGCAGCTCCGGAAGCAGCGCGCCGTTTATGTATCTGGAGAGATAGCCTCCATCTGAACAGGAAACCAGATAACATATCAGGAAAGCGCCTGCGCTCCATGCGGCGGCAGTCCCGAGATATTTCCAGAAACGGCGGCGACGGTTCATGGCAAGGTAAATGAGCAGGAAGAGTACCACAAGAAGGGCAATTTCCTGCCGTCCCAGAATCCTTACGATTCCGGAGGGAAGAAAGTAGATGCCCTCCATCGGGATAATCTGGGAGATCACCAGCCCGGATGTGGCAAGCATCAGCGGGATCAGGCTGAGATCCGGCTGTTTCTGTGAAATCCCCAGAAGAAAGATCCCGAAGATAAGAAGCAGCGCAAGGGCGGCAGCCCCGGCGGGGAACGCCGCCCGGTTGGCAAATGCCGTATCCTGTATCGTATTCAGATTTTCGGGGAGGAAGCGCAAAAGGGGAGGGAACATCGCCCGCGTCCCGTCCAGAATTTCACAGGTCAGGACCAGTTCCCCGGAAACGCCTTCCGGCAGGGGGACGGTAACCTGGGACATGGGCCAGTCATCGGTGACAGAGGAAGCCTGCGCCTCACAGAGCGTCTCCCCATTAAGCTCCAGGGTCAGGTTAAGGCCGGTGATCTCGACAAGCAGATACCCGGCAGGCAGATCCTCCGGCAGCGCCCCGGTAAAGCGGTAAGTACCTGTCAGAGCGGTATTGTCGCTGTAGGTTTCAAAGGAAAACGGCTCTTCTGTGCCATCAGAAGAAATCCGGACGGAAGAACTCCAGTCAATATAGGACATGGAAACATCCACCTGGACAAAAAGGTGCAGGAACCAGATGACGGCAGCGGCAGCCAGGAAAAAAAGTGCCGGAAAAATCCAACGGACCCAACGCTTCATAGAAAATCCCCCTAAAACTGATATTTCCTCCATCATACCCAAAAGAAGATTGTTTGGCAAGGAAAAACGCCGGAAATACCTAAACGACCAAAATAATACCTAAACAACATCCCACGACAGAAAAAAGTATGTTATAATCTGATTATGAAATGGAAAGAGGGGTTGACGCTTATGTTTGAGATCTGTAAAATCCTGACAGACAGACAGACAGACAGCATAATTCTGTCCTTTTTCTGTGCTTTAAATATAACCGAAAGCAAGAGGCATACCATGCCCGCAAGAAATGATTCATGCGGACAGGGTGTGCCTTTTTTCTATACCCGGCAGGAGGATTGGATTTATGAAGGAGATGTATTGGAGATATATGGTCCAGATCAAAGCCTGGCAGTTTTACCTGGAGGCGTACACGGAAAGGGCTTACCGCTGGGATAAGGGGATTAACGTGTTCGTGGCAGTGGTATCTTCTACCAGCATTGCCGGATGGGCTATATGGAACCAGTTTTCCTATGTATGGGGCGTTTTGATCGCAGTCATGCAGGTATTAACCGCTATTAAGTCTTTCCTTCCCTTTGGACAGCGGCTGCAGACACTTCCTGCCCTGCAGGGAGCTATCGCCTCTGTTTATAATAAGATTGAATACAACTGGTATCAGGTATATTCCGGGACGGCTGCAGATGAAACGATCAATCAGATGATTTACGAGTTTCGCAGCCAGTTATCCGAAATTGAGAGCAGCCATATGAAGGATCTGATCCTGCCGGAACGCAGCGACATTAAAAAGAATGCGGACAAGAGGGCGGAAACATATTTTTCAGGATTCTTTGGAAATGTAAAACAGGATGGCGTGCTGCGGGCAGGCACAAAGGAAAATTATATGCCGCTCCCTTTATCATCAAAACTTCCGGCAACGCAGGCCAATCCCCAAATTCCGTTGTAGAAACTGGAAGTATGTGATGGGAGAAGTGGGTTTCCCTGTGAGATTTTATTATTTGAAGGAGAAAAGGTGGAAAATCGGATGAAACAAAAAAAGAAAAAGAGCAGTGGGAGAAGAGCCGGATGTGCTTTACTGGTTTCAATGGCGCTTATCCTACAGGCAGCGCAGCCATCATGGGTATATGCACAGCAGGATGCGGAAGGGTTGTGTTCCCATCACCCGGAGCATACGGAAGAGTGCGGATACTCTGCGGAGGAAGGAATCCCATGCACCTATACCTGCATGGAATGTGCAGCGGAAGAGACTAAAAAGGCGGAGGAAGAAGCCGCCCGAAAAGCAGAGGAAGAGGCTGCCCGAAAGGCAGCGCAGGAAGCGGCAGAGCGGGCAAGGCAGGCTGTGCAGCAGGTCCAGGCTCTGGTCGACGCTCTTCCGGACGCGGAGGGGATTACCGCAGAAAATCTGGAAACGGTGAAGGAGCAGCTTGCGGCGATTGACACAGCAAAAGCCGGACTTACCGAAGAACAGCAGGCAAGCCTTGATCTGACCAGATATATGGCGGCAGCGGAAAAAGTTTCAGCGGTGGAAGCGGAACAGGAAGAAGTCACCCGAAAGGCAGAGGAAGAAGCTGCCCGAAAAGCAGCGGAAGAAGCAGAAAAGGCTACGCAGGAAGCGGCAGAGCGGGCAAGGCAGGCCGTCCAGCAAGTCCAGTCTTTGATTGACGTTCTTCCGGAAACAGACGGGATTACCGCAGAGAATCTGGAAACAGTGAAGGAGCAGCTTGCGGCGGTTGACGCAGCAAAAGCCGGACTTACCGAGGAGCAGCAGGCAGGCCTTGATCTGACCAGATATACGGCGGCAGCGGAAAAAGTTTCAGCGGTAGAAGCAGAAAAGGCAGCGCAGGAAGCGGCAGAGCGGGCAAGACAGGCCATCCAGCAGGTCCAGACTCTGATTGACGCTCTTCCGGAAACAGACGGGATTACCGCAGAAAATCTGGGAACGGTGAAGGAGCAGCTTGCGGCGGTTGACGCAGCAAAAGCCGGACTTACCGAGGAGCAGCAGGCAGGCCTTGATCTGACCAGATATACGGCGGCAGCGGAAAAAGTTTCAGCGGTAGAAGCGGCGCAGGAAGAAGCAGAGCGGGCAAGGCAGGCCGTGCAGCAGGTCCAGACTCTGATTGACGCCCTGCCCTCTGCAGAGGAATTGGCGGCGATGAGCATGGAAGAACAGCAGGCAGTTTATGAACAGGTACAGGCGGCCTGCGATGCATACGAAGAACTGACAGAAGAAGAGCAGGCGCAGACAGACAAGACAAAGATCGACGTATTATTTGAATATTTTAATAGCATGACGGCCACGGCAGATGCTTCCTCCACACAGACAGAAAGCAGTGTGGCTAAGGTGGGGAACGTTTATTATGATGACCTGGCAGAAGCTTTAAGAAATGCGGGAAATCAAATCTGCGACATATTAAAGGATACATCTTTGAGTGGAAGATATGAATTTAAATCGGGGCCTAATAACCCTGTTACGATAAATCTAAACGGCCATACCATAAGTGGTAACTTTACTTTGCTTCTGGGTGGCGTAAGTCCCTCTTATCTTAATGGCCCGGGAACAATATACGGAAATCTTGAGATTGAGTATGCCCATTTAAGTACTCCACTTACAGTCAATGGGAATATTTCACAGAATGGAGCTACCTGTATTAGTGTAGTAGGGTCTGGAACATTATACGTCGATGGCAATATTGGTGATTTCTATCCGCCTTCGCAGATTGCTGATGGCGTCACCATAATATGCACCGGCACATGCAGCGTGACAGACATTCTAGACCGAGTTATCACACAGCCCCAAAATATTACTTTAAGTGTTTCCCCTGAAGGAAGCGGTTCAGTCACAGCAACGGGAAATAAGGTCGCTATGGATTCGGGCAATGCCATTACATCCGCCGGGAGTTCAGTTACCTTGACCGCTGCGCCTAATCAGGGCTACCGGTTTAAGGAATGGCAGGTCAATTCCGGCAGGGTGACGGTCAGCAATAATACATTTACCATGCCGGACGGTGATGTTTCCATCACGGCAGTTTTTGAACAACTTACCAAAACAACAACCCGGCTGGAAATTAGCGGTAACGGAGTTGCTCGCTATGGCGATTCCATCAGCCTGGAGGCTACGGTTACAGGTGAAAATAGTACAGTCAATAGCGGTGCCGTGGATTTCTACCGTGGTGAGGTAAGTGCTGCTAATAAGATAAATAGCGCGAGCATAACTGTGAGCGATGGGACAGCGAGATTCGAAGGGTATCAATTGTCAGATAAGGCTTGGAAACCTGGCGATACGCCTTACACGATTATTGCAGCGTATACACCCGATGAGGGAAGCGACTTTCTGGAAAGCAGCGGCAATGCTACATTGAAAATCGATAAGGCGATGCCTCCAGCGCCAGAGGCGCCCGTCGGCGCAAGCGAGACAGGTGAGAGCAGAGTGGTACTTGCTTCTGTCTCAGGGAATTCCGACTATGGCACGATCCAGTACGGTTATACAACGGGCGACGAAACTGAGGTTCCGGAATCCTGCTGGCAGACATCTACAGTTTTCAATGACCTGCAGCCCGGAACGGATTACACATTTTACAGCCGCTACTCCAGAAATGATTTTTATACTGCATCCGCTAAGAGTACCAGGGGACTGCAGGTAACTACCCTTCCGCAGATCACTACAAGCGGGTTGGATGCCGGGACGGTGGGAGCGATGTATTCCCAAACCCTGTCTGCCGTCAGCGGGAAGAAAGTGACGTGGAGTATTTCAGAAGGCGCCCTGCCTGCAGGACTGAGCCTGAATGGAAATACCGGTACCATCGGGGGTACTCCCACTGCAGCGGTTGACAGCCAGAACGTCACTATTCAGGCGACCATAAGAGGCGCTGATGGTACTTCTGTCAGCAGCACAAAGCAACTGACCATAACGATCGGCAAGGGAACGCCTGCTGATCCTGAGAATGGCGAGGGCTATACAATCGATTATGAGGCGGAGACAGTCACAGCCGGGACAGACTATGAGCTTTCCACCAATGGCGGGGACGCACCCGGAAGCGAAACCCTTAATGTTACTCCCGGTACCGATGTGTATGTCCGCCGGAAAGCGACAGAAAACTATCATGCATCGAATTGGGCGGAGGTAACCATCCCGGCAAGGCCGACATTGGAACTTGGTATAACCAATGTTTTCGCAGATGGATTTACGGTAACCGTGAAAGGAGCGCCCACAGGCGCGGACTTAACCTATCGGGCAACGGGAACAGGCGGATATGCCGCCTATGACTCAGGCGAGCAGACGGGCGGAACCTTCACCGGATTGAAGGCCGGCGTGTCTTATAATATTTCCGTGAAGTGCGCCGCGACAGGCAGCAGCTTTTCAGCGGAAGCAAAAGCAACGCCTGCAACAAATGCGGCAAGCTTTACCGTTTCCATCCCCAGACAGGCAACAGCGGGAGGAAATGCGATAGCTATATCCATTGATTCCGGGAAACTCTTTGACCTGGGAGCCGACGGGAAAGTAAACGTGAAGATTAAAGACGAAAAGAACTTTGACAATGGCAGCCTTATCCTAAGAAGGGAAGGAGCAGACAATACGATCATGTCAGCCCTGTCAGTGAACGGGAAAGCCTTTACAGACCTGGATAACAATGTAGCGGTCTTTACAAAAGATAACAAAGATCCGGTATCCCTTTCCTTTGCGGCGCCGGCAGAAGAGAATATTCCTGCCGGAAACTATACGGGCACCGTCAACTTTGAAATCTCGTACACCCAGTGATGAGGAGGAAAGAAGAACATGAACAAGACAGCAAAAACCCTCCTGCTGGTTCTGCTGGCAGTAATCCTTGTGGGCGGCGGCATATTTGCCGGCATAAACTGGAACCGCTGGTTTGGGCAGGAGGCTGCCCCGGCGTCCTCTGCGGATACCTCCCGGGCCCAGGTGGACACTTCGGCGGAAGAATATACGGGCGACCGGGAGGTCTACCAGGGGGAGAAGAACACGGATACCATTGACATACCGGGCTATGGAGCTATCAGTCTGAAGGCGGGGGAAACCGGGCAGGCGGTCAATTTCTACAACCCCGAACAGAATACCTGCTGCTTCCGGATGTCCCTGCTCTTATCCGATGGAACGGAGTTATGGAAGAGCGGTCTGGTGGAGCCGGGGATGGCGGTCTACGAGATCGAACTGAACCAGTCCCTTGAGGCCGGGGAATATGAGGACGCGACGCTCAAATATGAGTGCTTCGCCATGGATGATGAACAGACGCCGCTTAACGGCTCTGAGATAAAGCTGACCCTGAATGTGCTGGAATGATGGTATGGCGTGACAGCAGGGAAAAGGCTGGTCAGTAAGTTAAAATAAGGATGCAGGAGGAAATCATAATGAAGAAAAGAATGGCAGCAGGGATTATAGCGGCAGGAATGGTAATGGCAGCGGCACTTCCGGCGGCAGCGGAGAATAAAACGATGACCGTGAAATATACGGAGGCGTCCACGTATACCCTGGAAATCCCGTCATCGGTAATACTGGAAGAGGATAAGGCCGTGAAGGCAGAAATTAAATTAAGCGCGATTAATGTGGGGGCGAAGGAAAAGGTACAGGTCAAGGTAAACAGCGGAATTTCAGGTGGGAAGGTCACGCTGACGGATGCAAAAGATGCGACCAATACGGTAAGCTCTGTGGTAAGCCTGACAGCAGATGCTGTGGCAGGAATCGAAGACAATGCAGTGGTGGCAGAATTTGAAGGGCCAGGCACCACTGCCACAAAAGACGGCGCCTTATATTTTTCCCAACTGGGAGACATACCGGCGGGAACCTATTCCGGGACGATTGTATTCGAGGCAGAGATCGTAGCAAAGAACTGAAACGAGAGGATGGAAAACGATGAAAAAGCAGTGGAAAAAGAGATTACAGGCGGTATTTCTGGCAGGCTCCATGCTGATGACGGCAGCGCTCCCGGCATATGCCGCTGATAAGCAGTCGATGGAACTGACCGTGAACAAGGCCGCACAATATACCATGACGATTCCAAGAGACCAGAACGAGATTATATTTGGCGCAGAGCATACCACGATCGGTACGTTGTCCGTAACCGGGGATATCGGAACAAAACAGCAGGTGCAGGTAACAGTAGATAAGACGGATTTTGCGGATTCAAAAGACAAAACGAACAGCTTTCCCTTTGCGCTGCAAAACAATGGGTCGGGTTTTAGCAGCGCTGTATGGACTTCCGAACAGGTAAGGGCGGAGACGCCGACAGGCTACGATTTAGAAGTATATATCCCCACAACAACATGGGCAGGTACACAGGCGGGGACATACAACGCGACGCTGACATTTCAGGCGGAGCTTCAGGATATCCGGTAATGAGACAGGGAAAACAGGGCGTCTGGCCCTGTGACAGAGGGAAGGTGGTGATATACCATTGAAGGGAAAGAGGATATTCAGAAAAACAGCAGTCCTCTGCGTCCTGCTGGCGCTGCTGCTTCCGGCGGCGGTTTCCGCACAGGAGGCAGAATCCCCGGCAGCAAACAGCCTGTTTCTGGAAACGGTAGTAACAGGGACGGCAGGGATGGTAAATGGCGGAAAAGCAGAGGCCGAGCTGCCGGATGGGAGAACTATTACTACGGAAATTATTACTACGGAAAGCGTAAAACTGCCGGATGGCCTGCTTCTGGTGGTGGAACTGGCAGAGGAACAGGATGGAGGCGTTTTTTCGTGGATACAGGAACTCCTGAAAGGGAAAGCAACAAAACTGCAGGCGTATGACATTTATTTTGTGGGCAGCAGCGGGGAGCGTTATGAGATAAAGGAAAGCCTGCGTATAACCATCAGCCTGAACGGAGATTACAGCCGTCCGGTTATTTATTCTGTGGACAAGAAAGAAGGGGCGGAGTTTCTTAAGAGCAGCGTGTCGGGAGACAGGGTTTCCTTTGAAACCGGAACCTTCCAAAGCAGCTACTATGTTTTGGGAGAGCGTACGCAGGATACAGGGCCAGCACCGATGCCCGACCCAAGCCCGACAGCAACGCCTACGCCGATCCCTGTTCCGGATAATTATCCGGACGGTTCAGTGGTTCAGCCGGACGGCAGCATCCGAACTCCGGACGGAACCGTGATAGCGCCGGATGGCACTATTACCCTTCCGGATGGCACAAAGCTGCCCCCGGATGAAAACGGAAAGAAACCGTCCATAGATAAGGACGGAACTGTCACAGATACGAACGGAACAGAAATTAAAAAAGATGGAACCATCATCCTTCCGGGAACCGATTTGGATTCCAAGGAGGACGACACAAGGATTGAGCAGGGAGAAGGAACAAAACCGCCTGTATATGATCCGGAAACAGGAAACGTGA